>CAZWCS010000103.1:10287-15341 GCA_964632805.1 uncultured Desulfobacterales bacterium | reverse complement strand
TCCCGAAGCATCACACCGCGCGGAACATCCCCAAACAGAGAGGGCGTGGCTTTATCCTGATTCGGGGAGTAATTAAAGTGAATAAAAGAACTGCCCACCTCACTGTGGTTTTTACGGCTGGTTCCCCCGGCCAGCAGACAATCGCAAAAATTAATGAGGCTGCCCAGGGTGGTAAAAGGAAACAATACTGTCTGTTTCAGTCCCACCGTATGGGCAATACCGGATTCTTCTTCGCACAGGGTTCCCTCCCGAACATGGGCATTGGAACCGATTTGCACCCCCTTCAAAAACACGGCCTGCGTAAAATAGCCACTGTTCAGCTCCACTTGCGGACCCGCCTGACAATTATCGATGGTTACCGGCCCCTCTCGACCGATAACAGTGTTGCGGCAGATCAAGGTCGATTCTCCGAAAATTCTGCAACCGCTATGAATAATCACCCCCTCTTCGGAAATATTGTCCGGATTTACCGCAGAATCGATTTCAATACTTTCGGGGGCGGGGATAACCACGCCTTTATGGAGCAAAGCCGATATAACCGGGTTGGAATTTTTCATACCCATAGTCTCCCCCTGTCTGCTTCTTATCAGTTTCCTGTTGTCCCAATGCAGTTTTCTGCTATAATATTCTCATTTCCAGGAACAATCAACTGAATAATAAGGGGTCTATCGTGATGGAACACATTCCCGTCTCGGATTTATCGGAAGATCGAAATCTCGGCCGGCTTTTGCAGAATCTGTTGAGAGAAGTGAAGTCCTATGCCGAGGGACAGATCCATCATATCAAAAAATTGACCGAGATCGGGCTGGCGCTGTCCGGTGAAAAAGATATTAATCGTCTGTTGGAAATGATTGTCGATGAAGCCCGCAAACTGTCTCACGCCGATGCCGGTACTTTGTACATCCTTGATAACGAAAAAAAAGCTCTTCGTTTTGAGATCATTCAAAACGATTCCATGAACATCCGTCAAGGGGGTGTAAGCGGCCGGGATACGGAGGGGATGCCGGATGTACCGCTTTATGACGGATCCGGACGGCCCAATCATACCAACGTTTCTTCCTATGTCGCTTTGACCGGAGAGCAGGTCAACATTGCCGATGTCTATCAGGCCAGTGATTTTAATTTTTCCGGTACCCGGAAATACGATGTTGCCACCGGTTACCGCTCCCAGTCCATGCTGGTCATACCGCTCCGAAATCATGAAGACAGTATTATTGGTGTGCTGCAATTATTAAATGCCACCGATCCCGAAACCGGAGAGGTGATTCCGTTTCTGGCAGACAGTGTGGACCTGGTGGCCTCTCTGGCCTCTCAGGCCGCGATTGCCATCACCAATGCCCAGCTGATCGAGAATCTGAAAAATCTGTTTTACGCCTTTATCAAAAGTATTGCAACGGCCATTGATGATAAATCTCCCTTTACCGGCGGCCATATTGCCCGGGTGGTCACCTTGACCATGGATATTGCCGAGGCAATCAACCAAAACGAGGTGGGCAGGCTGAAAGACATTGAGTTCTCTGCGGACGAAATGGAAGAGTTGCGTCTGGCCGCTTGGATGCACGATGTGGGCAAAATCACCACACCGGAATATATTGTCAGCAAAACCAATAAACTGGAGGGCGTATTCGATCGCATTGAATTGATTGAAACACGCTTTTCCCTGATCCGCCAGACCCTTGAAGCCGATTTTTTGCGCCGCAAAATCGATATTTTGCAAAGCGAAAAAACCGAGACCGAAAAAACCTGGGAAATAAAGAAAACTCAGGATGTTCTGGAGCAGGAAAAAACTGTCTTAAAAACCGATCTGGAGCTTCTTCAGACCATTAACACCAACAAAACCCTGGCCGATGAAAAGACAGCCCCTCGCGTAAAGGAGATCGCCGCCAGGACGTATACCATTGACAATCGATCCTACCCCTATCTTTCGGATCATGAAACGGCTTGTCTCAGTATTATCCGGGGAAACCTGCTGCCTGAAGAACGTCAGATCATGGAACATCACGCGGAAATGACAAGCAAAATAACCAACGAACTGCCCTTCCCCCATCGTCTCGCCCACGTTCCGCAATATGCCAGCAGCCATCATGAAAAACTGGATGGTTCCGGATATCCGCGTGGGTTGTCCGGAGATGAAATTCCCATCCAGGCCCGGATCATTGCTATTGCCGATGTTTTTGAAGCGCTGACCGCCCGCGATCGCCCTTATAAAGCGCCCATGAACATTTCTCAAGCGTTAAAAATTCTCGGGTTTATGGAAAAAGACGGGCATATTGATCCGGACATTTACGCCCTGTTTATGAATGAAAAGATTTATCAAAAATATTCGGAAAAAGAGCTCAACCCCGAGCAAATGAAATAAAGGGATTATTTCAGGGGAAAAACGCCTATAGATAAGAATCACATACTATAATAGTCAAAACAGATTGTTTTATAACATTTCTGAAAAAATTGCGTTAAATCCGTAAGGGATCAATATCAAACAAATAATAAACCGAATTCATATTGTCATCAATTTCCATGGCAAATAGCTGGGCCAGGGAGTTGAGGATAATAATGGCATTGCGGTCCGCATCCTTTTCCACCACACTGGTAATCCGAGCGAGCATTCCCCGGTTTACCTTCTGCACATTTTCATAATGTTTATCCAGCTTTTCCATATCCAAATCGGGGTTTTTCCCTTTCTTGTGTTCAAAATACTGCCGGAGCAAATAAAATGAAGTGGATCGAACGACAGTTTCCTGAATGGTGGCAAAGGGCAAATGAAAACGGGCCATGGGTTTAAAAAGATTCATTGTCGGGCAGTTGCTGGTGGCCATGATAATCCCCATCACGGAAAAGAGCCCTTCCTGAACCGAAGTTTTTTTATGATAGGTTCGTTCCGGTGTCCGGCAAACCACGAGACAGTTATCATAGGAAAAAGAGCTTTTAAACTCTTCGACCAGTTCTGCGATATTCAAAGCAATCGGGCAATATTCGACGTTTCCCGTATCAAGAAGGCAGCATTCACACTGCTCATGTTCCAGCCGTGTCCATTCCGGGCATTGCTGGGGTTGCGGATGGATAATGGAAATGGTTTCATTATCAAGAACAGTGGTAAAGATCTTGCTGGATCCGTCATCAAAACAGAACTCATATTCGATGGAGTAGGTATTTTCGTTGGGTTCCATGTAACCCCCTTTACGCTGCCAAAAGCCTTGTATCAATCAATGGCCAAAAAAATGGTCGGGACGGCTGGATTTGAACCAGCGGCCCCAGCGTCCCGAACGCTGTGCTCTACCAGACTGAGCCACGTCCCGACTTTCTTACCTTATATCCCAGGTACAACTCACACCCAACAATAAAATTCCGTTTCCGTAGTTTTCCTGCCGGTTATTTCCCGGACCCGACCACGTCCGGCAATTACGGCTTTTGGGTAAAAGTAATAATGGATAACGACAATTTTGTCAATAAAATAAAGACCGCCGGTATCTTTTTTCCAAAAGGCAGCCGGCAACGATTTTTAAAATTATCTTTCAACCGGTTTTTTTACCCAAAAAGCGGATTAATGGTCACGGTTTGATCCCGTCCCGCCCCCACGGAGACAATATCGATCGGCACCCCAACGAGTTCCGTAATCTTTTCCAGATATGCCCGGGCGTTTTTCGGCAGATCCATCATCGTCCGGGCGCCGGTAATGTCGTCCGTCCAGCCGCTGAATGTTTCATAGACCGGGGTGCAACGCGACAGCTTCGCCAGGTCTGCCGGAAAATCGTCACTAATTTCCTTGTTGTCTCTGTAACCGGTACAAATATGAATGGTTTCCAGAGTGGTCAGGACATCCAGTTTGGTAATAGCCAGACTGGTAAGCCCGTTCAGCCGAACCGCGTTTTTCAACATCACCGCGTCCAGCCATCCGCAACGGCGCTTGCGCCCGGTAGTTGCCCCGAACTCACTTCCCGTTTTCTGCATAAACCGGCCGACTTCATCAAAAAGTTCCGTGGGAAACGGCCCTTCCCCCACCCGGGTCGTATAAGCTTTCACAATACCCAGCACTCCGGAAATGGCGCCGGGCCCAATACCGCTGCCGCAACAGGCATTACCGGCCAGGGTATTGGAGGAAGTCACATACGGATAGGTGCCGTGATCGATATCCAGATAGGTACCCTGAGCGCCTTCAAAGAGAACGTTCCGTCCGCTTTCCGAAGCTTCGCCAATGATGCGGGAAACGTTGACAATATAAGGACCCAGCTTTTCCGCGTAGGCAAGATATTCCTTCACAATGGCCTCTTCCGCCAGCGGCCGGCATCCATACAGTTGCAGATAATCGTTTTTTTCCGTAATTGATCGGCGAATTTTTTCCGCAAAAGCAGAGGAATCCAGCATATCCGCAAAACGCAGGCCGCGCCGGGCGGCTTTATCTTCGTAGCAGGGACCGATGCCACGTCCGGTCGTGCCAATTTTTGTACCGCCTTTTTGCTCTTCCCGGGCCGCATCAATAACTTTATGATAGGGCATGATAATATGTGCCGTCCGACTGACCATAAAGTTTTCCGGCGAAAGTGCCACCCCCCGATTTCGTAAGGCGGTCATTTCTTCCACCAGCACGTCCGGATCCACCACTACACCGTTTCCGATCAGGCAGGTCTTGCCCTGCAGAATGCCGGAAGGCACCAGATGGCTGATAAACTCTTCCCCGTTGACCACCAAGGTATGTCCGGCATTATTGCCTCCTTGAAAACGAACCACCAGGTCCGCATGTTCGGCAAGCAGATCAACAATTTTCCCTTTACCTTCGTCTCCCCATTGGGTTCCCACCACAACAATATTGGTCACACCAGACTCCTTCAATCCACAAATTCAGCCGGTCTGTTCCGGAAACAGTTTCCGCCTGTTTTGAAAAAAACGGCGCATAATCGCCCGGCACTCCTTTTCACACACGCCGGACACAATTTGCGGGTGATGATTCAGAATTTTGTTGTTTTCGAAGTTATATAAAGACCCCGCCGCCCCCCATTTGGGGTCCTGGGTACCATACACCACTTTTGCCACCCGGGCGTGAATAATTGCGCCCATAC
>CAZWCS010000103.1:0-10277 GCA_964632805.1 uncultured Desulfobacterales bacterium | reverse complement strand
GTTCGGCGTTGGTGCCGATATAGGGCAGCAGCGATACCTGGGCCAATGAATAATTGCGCCCATACACATAATACAGGGTTCAACCGTAACATAAAGAATCGTCTGCGGCAATCGATAATTTCCAAGTTCCCGGCCGGCGGCGCGCAAAACCAGAATTTCCGCATGGGCGGAGGGATCACAGTTCGAAATGGGCTGATTGTACGCCTTGGACAGAATCTTTCCGCTACGAGTGGTCAAAACCGCCCCTACCGGGACCTCCTGGTGATCCCAAGCTCTGCCTGCTTCGGCCAGCGCCAGTTTCATATAATCTTCATCATTCACAGCATGCACACTTTATCACCCGGGCATAAAAAAATATAGCGCTTTTCAAGTTATCGTTGACATTGTTTCCCGAATCTTTTAATTACTACAAACACAAACGGTCTTTTACGCGCCCGTAGCTCAGCCCGGATAGAGTGCCGGACTACGAATCCGTAGGTCGCAGGTTCGAATCCTGCCGGGCGCGCCAATAATGCCCAAGTATTACCCACGAAAAAAAAATGATTGGAAAATCTGTCGGTTGCAGGTTCAGGGCTGTTGTGGGGGGATTACCGAAGGGTATTATGAACAGGCAATCCGGAATGGGGAAAGCGGAAGATCTTCTGCAGAAAAATAATGCCCCCAAATCCTGCTGCTTGCCCAATTATTCTATCTTTTTTCTGCGATATCACCGCTGCGGTTTTTGCTGGTTTCAGCGCCGCCTTGCAAATCCTTTTTTTTGACTTCATCGGTATTGCCATGAACATCCCGAAAAGCATAATAGGCGATGCCCCCGGCAACCCCCAAGCCAATACCAACCGGTATGTTGGCGCAACCGGTCGTCAGGCTCAAACCGACCAGAAGGACTCCCGCATAAATAAAGGTTGACAATCGTTTTCCTGACTTCCGGATATGCCGCATCATGGGAAGGCTCCTCCATAGTGTATCCACTCTTTTTCCCGGCTCACGGTTGAAGACTGTGGATGACTCCTCAGCATCCTGAGCTCATACAATTTATAATCATCATATATTACCCCTGAAAAATTGCAAGAACTAAATTATGACTCGCCTCCGGCGGTTGCCCGTCATGAATACGATCTTCCGGATGCCCGGTATAAAGATTTTTTTTCGCAGATTCCCGATACTAAGAAGCGGATTACGATGCGGATAATGCTGCCTGAAAAATTTTTATTCGATCTGGTGCCTGGGGCGAGAATCGAACTCGCACGAGGACTGGCCTCAAGGGATTTTAAGTCCCTTGCGTCTACCTATTCCGCCACCCAGGCACGTTTAATAATATCAAATGTTTTCGGGGGTTCCGGGATTTTTCCCCGAAAAACGGCTGGCTCAAATTACCGCAGATTTTTATAAATTACAATAAAAAATTTGGCTAAAATATGGCTGACTCCTTGAATAACAATGGAAAACAAATAAAAACCATCCGGCGTCGCATCGTTTTCTTGTCAGCACTTTACAGTAAGAACCGGATAAAAAATTCTTGACAATATGAGCAATGTTCATTAATATGAGCTCAGTTCAAAAAACGGTTGTGAAATGCCATTACCAATCCCCAATTGCAAGGAGGCACCATGTATGACTTCCTGCTGACCCCGGAAGAACAGGCGGTTAAAAAAGAGGCCCGGGCGTTTGTGCGTGATGAGATTTCCAGCGATTTTCTGCGCCGGATGGACAAAAACGAAATCACCTACCCCAGAGAATTCGTGGAGCAACTGGCCGCGCGCAAGCTGATCGGGCTGCGATTTCCCAAAGAATACGGCGGCCGGGACATGAGCTGGGCGGCGGAGGTAGCCGTACTGGAAGAAATCGGTTGCCTGGGAATCGCCCTGGGCTGCGCCTACTCCATGCCCTCTATCGTGGGGGAAGCCCTGAACCAGTTCGGTACCGAAGCGCAGAAGCAGAAATATCTCAAGCCCTACCTGGAGGGAAAACTCGTCGCCGCCGAAGCCCTGACCGAACCCCGGGGGGGATCCGATTTTTTCGGCGCCATGACCCGGGCGGATGTCAAGGACGACCATTTTGTCCTCAACGGCCAGAAACGGTTTGTTGTCGGTGCGGAAGGGGCGGATTTTTTCCTGGTCTACTGCAAGACCAATTTCGACAAGGAGGCCCACAAATACCACCGCCTCAGTCTGCTGCTGGTGGACAAGGGGCCGGGCGTGGAGACCGAATACCTTTACGGGTTGATGGGTTGCCGCGGCGGCGGTACCGGCCGGCTGGTTTTCCGGGATGTCAAGGTACCCCGGGAAAACCTGGTGGGCGAACTTCACGGCGGGGCCCTGTGTTTTCACCAGATGATGATTCCCGAACGCATGACCTCCGCCGGGGGCAGCCTGGCCATGTGGGGCGCCCTGGATCTGGCGGTCCGCTACTCCCACCGGCGGCGGGCCTTTGGCAGGGAAATCCGCAAATACGAAGCCATCAGTTTTCTGGTGGCCGATTCCATCACCGAACTGGATGCGGCCCGCTCCCTGTGTTATACCGCCGCCCGGGCCATCGACAGCGGTTATCCCTATGTACGCCGCCTGGTCAGTGAAGCCAAAAAATTCGCCACCGAAGCGGCCTGGAACATCGTTAACAACGCCATGCAGATCATGGGCGGGATCGGCTACACCGAAGTCTATCCCATTGAGCGGGCGCTGCGGGACACCCGGCTGGCGATGATCTGGACCGGCACCAGTGAAATCATGAAACTGCTGATTCAGCACGAATACTACAGTCAAATCCTGGACTCGTCATATGATCGCCGCCAGATGGAAAACGACGCCACCAGTCCGGATGAATCCGAACGCTGCTTTACCGATGAAGACATGATGCGGATTCATGAGGAAGGAAACAAATGAGTTTGATGAGTTGGATGAATTGGATGGGTTTCGAAGCTCAGGAACCGTCGTAACGCATCAACCATCAGTAAACTCTGAACCCGAAAGACAGGAGCTGCCATGCCGCCCCGTACGCTCACCGAGTTGCGCGCCCAGGAAAAAGAGGCCCGGCGAAAGCTGATCCGGGAGGCCGCCTGCCAGTTGTTTGCCACCACGGATTTCAAGCAGGTCACCGTCCGCCAGATCGCCCGACAGGCGGGGCTGGGCGTCGGGACCATCTACAACTACTACGACAGCCTGGACGATCTCTTTCTGGATATTTTCCTGAAAAACGCCGAGGAGATCACTTCTCTGCTGGATACGGCCGCCACCGGCGGCCCGCCGCCCCTGACCGAACTGTGCCGTCTGTACGTTAACTATCTGAACGAACACCTGACCTTTTATCAGATGATGAGTCATTTCATGCTGACCGGGGATCTGGACACCCGGGGAACGGAACGGCTCAACCGGACCATGCGGCGCATGCTGGACCGCATCGAATCCGTTGTTCGTCAGACCCGGGGAGACAACGCGGATACCCGGATGCTGGCACACGCCCTGTTTGCCGCGTTAAACGGGATCATGATCAGTTACGCCCGCTATCCCGGCCGCAGTGACCAGGAGATTCAAACCCATACCCGGGCCCTGTCGGAAATACTCGGCGCCGTATTTGCTGCGGCGGCAAAATCAGCAGTGGTCCAACCCGCAGAGAGGCAGGCATGAATTTCACCGATATTGCGGATGTCACCCGGCGGCTGCAGAATTGCCGCTATATTCCCTCCCCGGAAATCGCCACCATCGTCTTTCTGGCCACCGCCACGGAAAAGCCGGTGCTGGTGGAGGGCCCGGCCGGTGTGGGCAAAACCGAACTGGCCCGGGCCGTAGCCGCGGCCACCGGCCGCCGGCTCATTCGGCTGCAGTGCTATGAAGGCCTGGATGAAGCCCGGGCGCTGTATGAATGGGAGTACGCCAAGCAACTGCTCTACACCCAGATGGTCCGGGAGAAAATTGATCATCTCCTGGCGGACACGGATTCCATCGCCCAGGCGGTGGACAAGATCGCTGCGGAGGAGGACGCCTTTTTCTCCGAACGCTTTATCCAGCCGCGGCCGCTGCTGCAGGCGATTCTGTCCGAACAACCGGTGGTGCTGTTGATCGACGAGGTGGACAAGGCCGACCCGGAATTTGAAGCCTTTCTGCTGGAGCTGCTCAGCGACTTCCAGGTCACCATTCCGGAAATCGGTACCCAGCAGGCCACCACCCGGCCGGCAGTGTTTCTGACCTCCAACAGCTACCGCGACATGAGCGACGCCCTCAAGCGCCGCTGCCTTTATCTGTATATCGATTATCCCGCCCCGGCCACTGAACGGGCCATTGTCCGGGAAAAACTGCCGGGCATTGAACCGCTTCTGCTGGAAAAAATGATTGCCATTATCGGCCGTCTGCGCCGGCTGGACCTGAAAAAACGCCCCTGCATCTCCGAAACCCTGGACTGGGCCCGGGCCCTGACCGCCCTGCACATCACCGACATTACCCCGGAAACCCTGGAAACCACGCTGACTGTTCTGTGCAAATACAAGTCCGACGCCGACCGGGTCCGTCCCCGCTTAAGCGAGATGGTAAATGACTGAGTTTGCCGGGCGAATCCCGAACAACCCCCTGCTGGATACCGTCCTTCGCTTTGCCGCCTGTTGCCGGTCCTCGGGCCTGCGGATATCCACCGCCGAAATCCTGGATACCGTCAATCAGCTGCGATTGATCGATCCCGGGGACGAAAACACCTTTAAAACCCTGTTGGGAGCCAATTTTGTCAAAACCCGGCGCGACCGGCCCCGGTTCGAGACCCTCTATCAACTGTTTTTTCACGACGTTCAGGCCGATCCCGTAACCGGCAAGGAAAAGAGTGCCGATATCGAAGCCCGGAATACGGCCGCGGAGATACGGGATTTGCTTGCGGAAGCAAACCAGGACCTTCTTCAGGCGGCCCTGCTCGATTTTCTGGCGGGCGATCCCCGGCCCTATCTGCAATTTCTGCAGACGCTGGCCCGCCCCCAAGAAACCCGGCAGATTCCCCTGCGCTCCAACCTGGGGGAGCTTTCCCGGCGCCTGGAGATCATGCTGAAAATCAATACCCTGCGTTGCCGCGCCCGGGAACTGGTGGAAAACCGGCTGGCGGACGATCCCGCTACCCGGGAAGCCGTGGACGCCCATTTTCAGGTTCTTCTGGACCGGGCCTATGATCTGCTCCGAAATGATCCCCAGCCCGATAATGTCGGCCTCCAGGAAAATCAGTCCACAGAGAACCGCCTGCCCGACCTGGGGGGAAAACCCCTGGCCAACCTCACCGCGGCCGAGATCGACTCCATCCGGGATATCATTGACCGGCTGGTAAACAAGCTGAAAGACGCCGTTTCCCGGCGCCAGGCGGTCCGTCGCCGGGGGAAGCTGGATGTGAAGGCCACCCTGCGCCGGGCACACCGGTTCCAGGGAGTGCCGCTGGACATTGTGTATAAAAATCGCCCGCCCCGAAAAGGAAAAATCGTCACCCTCTGCGACGTCTCCGGTTCGGTCTGGTCCACCGCCCGTTTCATGCTGTCGGTCCTGCACGCCCTGCAGGACTGTTTTTCCGGGGTCAAGAGTTTCGTCTTTGTGGCCGGAGTGGCCGAAGTTACCGATCTGTTCCAGGATCATGACATCAACCCCGCCATT
This sequence comes from uncultured Desulfobacterales bacterium, assembly GCA_964632805.1. GTDB lineage: Bacteria > Desulfobacterota > Desulfobacteria > Desulfobacterales > Desulfosudaceae > CAZWCS01. The sequence goes on along the minus strand of CAZWCS010000103.1, from coordinate 4,671 downwards.
GACAGAATTTTTACCAACACCCGCCTGGAAACGGAAGTCCCCACGGATTACGGGGAAACCTTTCTGCGCTTCCGGGAAAATCATCTTGCGGCGTTGACCCGGCACACCACCCTGATCATCATCGGCGACGGCCGTTCCAACTATATGAATCCCCGGGGGGATGTGCTGGAAGAAATGCGGGAGAGATGCCGGCGCATCATCTGGCTCAATCCCGAACCCCTGATTTCCTGGGATACCGGGGACAGCGACATGCGGCTTTTCCGGAACCACTGCCACGAAATCCGGCCCTGCCAGAACCTGAACCAGTTATGGACCTTTGTGGAAGAGCTGGTGCTGTAAAATACCAATTACGAATTCACAATTGCCAATGAAAAAAGAAAAAGATGGAATAAAAAATACGCTGAAAGCGGTCCACGACACCTATCGGGATCGCTGCGATGACCCCTCCCGGCAAAAAAAGGCCTGGCGAAAAATCATCGCCCCGGCCTTTTCCCCGGCGCTGGATATCCGGCCCGAAGACCGCCCCAGCCTGCTGCTGTCCCGGGAAGCCGGCGACCTGGGCTGCGCCCTGCTGTGGATCGTCCAGGCCGCCCTGGTGCAGCCCTGCCTGCGGCGAATCCGGCAGCAACCCGGCTTATCGCCGGAGCAGAAAGACCTGCTTGCGGCCATCTCCGATGATCAGTGCGGTGCCCTGGCCCACTCCGAACCCCGCGACGCCCCGGTTATCATGACTGCCGGTGATAAAACCGGATGTTTGCTGAACGGCGTAAAAAAATATATTACCGGCGGCCATCAGGCGGATTTTATCCTGCTCACTGCCCGCGCACCGGATGAGAAGAAAACATCCCGCCTGCTGTTGCTGCCTGTCAGCGCCATTGATTTTTCAAAAGAAATGACACCGCTGGACCTGAAAAGCCTGTGCACCATCAGCCACGGCCGGCTGACACTGAAAGACAAAACCATCCCCGCCCATTACCGGATGCCGTTATCTCCCTCACAGGTTAGAAAAGCGCTGAAGGTCAACAGCCTGGTGGAACGAAGCCTCATCATGGAAGCGGTGCTCGGCTGCCTGATTTACGTAAATGGCCGCCTGAAACGGCAGACCGGGGATTACCCGACCGATAAAGACACACTGAACAAACTGCTGGTGGAACAAACAAGCTATACCACTGCCACGATCGGCGAGGCCCGGGCCGGCAACAAGGTCCAAATGCAATGGGTGGACCTGAATGATGTGAACACGGCTATTGGCGCCATCCTTGACGCTGCTGAAAACGTCGAAGGAGTGCCGGATGATAACCCGGACAACGATCTGATGGCTCGCGTTAACGATCTGCGCTTTATCCGCTCTTTGTGGGGCGACTGATATTAACACTGATCCACCCTTAACCCAACATCACTCCGCTTTTTTTCCCTGTAAACAACCTCCATCAGGGCCGGGGCGATCAGGAAGTCGGACAGCAGGGCCATGATAATGGTAACACCGGTAATGAACCCGAAGTTTTTCAGATTATGCATTTCTGAAAACATCAGAATAAAAAACCCGCTGGACAGAACCATGGAGGTAAACAACATGGCCCGGCCGGTTGTCTGCAATGTGTGATGGACCGCATGCTCTACATCTTCAGACTGGTAATGATACCGCCGGAAATTATGAAAAAAATGGATGGTGTCGTCCACGGCCAGACCAATGGCGATGCTGCCGATCAGCATGGTAAAAAGGTCCAGCGGAATATCGGTAAAACCGATAATGCCCAGCGCGACAATGATCGGGGCCAGGTTCGGAATCATACTCAGCAGTCCGATTTTCAGGTGGCCGATTAACAGAACCATCAGGATCGTAATAATCACGAAAGCCACCAGATAGCTCTCGGCCATGCTGTGTATGGCCGCCTTCAGTGTGCGGCTCAAGATGGTAATCAGACCGGTGACCGTCACCTCGGCCCGGTCTTTGAAAACCGCGTTAAATTGCTGCTCTATTTCCTCGATAAAATTACCATAAACCACTGCATCCAGCCAGTTGACCTTTATGGTAAACCGTGCCAGCTGGAACTGGCTGTCCACCACGTCTTCCAGATCATCCGAACCACTGTTCTCAAACAGTAAAAACTCCTGGGGGATCAACGCCCGATTTTTGGGGATGGCATAAAACTCAGGCGTATTTTCATTCAAGGCCTGATGAATCTCTTTTAAGGTATCGGCCACGGACAAGGTTTTTCCCACAAACAACCCGTTCTTTTCGTAGCACGACAGAGACGCGCCCAGCGCGTCCAGGCGATTTAAAATCTCCGGATCATAAAGGCCGTTTTCTTTGCCGGTATCCACAACCACTTCCATGGAGACTGTCCCCTTCAGATCGTGATCGATCTTGGTCGTGCCCACACGGATTGGCATATTATCCGGCAGCCAGGCCACTGGATTATGGGTAAACCGGTTCAGCGACAGGCCGTAAAAGGAAACCGCCAGGATCACAGCGGCCCCGGCCAGTACTTTCCAGGCATGACCGGTGGCAAAGTCTCCCACTGCCGCTAAAAAGCGGTCCAGTGGCTGCTCTCTGTCTTCGTCCATTACAACGCCCTTCACGCGAACAGGGAAAAGCGACAGCAAAGCCGGCAGCAATATTATGGTATAGAACATTGCCAGCATGACGCCGATACCGCCGAAAATGCCAAGTTCTTCTACCGGCGCAAGATCTGCCGTTATAAAGGAAATAAGGCCGCCGGCTGTCGTCAGGGAGGTCAGCACCACCGGCAGGCCGGAATGTCCCAGCGAATAGGCAATGGCATCTTCCTGGGAATCCCCGTGGGCCAGTCGACGATAAAAAATAGTCAAAATATGCACGGCATCGCCCACCCCCACCGCCAGCAGAAAGGTGGGCAAGATCTGGGTCGGCAATTTTATGGACACACCCAGTTTGCTCATCAGTCCCACGGTTGAAAGCAGAGACACAATTACGACCAGCACAGGCCAGAGAACACCTGAGATGCGACGAAACAAAATCAGCAGAAAACCTGCTACCGCCAGCAGTGTCAGCGCCAAAAACCTCCGAAGATCACTTTGCATGGCCCGTTTCAGGTCCTCGATAATGATTGGCGAGCCGGCCACGGCCATTTTAAAATCCGGTGACTGATGGCGGGTCATCACGTCCCGAACCGCATTGACGACCGCGCTGTTTTCTTCGTCCGTAAGATAAGTTCGCTTCGGCGCTTCTTCGTTTGCCCCTGTCCCTCCGTCACCCGTTTCACCGGAAGACGCATCCTCAAATCCGACGGAGAGCATTTCCAGTTCATCCAGTGTATCCATTCCGTCTGCAGCCTGCTCAAAACCGGAATAGCTGGTAGTTTTTATAACAACCGCCGTCACCCTTCCATCCTCGCTGATAATCAAATTTTTATACAATGGATTGGACATAACACGTTTTCTAAGATCCGCCATTTCTGCCGGGCTCTGCGGCCGGTCTTCCAGCAGGTCTTCCACGATCAGTCGATCCCCCTCACCGCGGGTACTGCGGGCGTTAACCAGACTGGTGACATCATCAAGATACGGTACCGTCTCTTTTATATCATCATGCAGGGCCGCCAGCTTATCGAAAAAATCGTTGGAAAATATTTCCGGTGGTTCTATGGCCAGAATAATCATTTCATCACGACCAAACTGGGCACGGAAGTCGTTATATGCGATCATGGCAGGGTCGTCTTCGTGTAAAAACGATTCCGTTGAGGTATCAAAGGTGGTCTGGGGCAATCCCGAGGCCATAAACCCGATAAGCACTGCCATGATTGTCAGTGTCTTAAAACGATTGTGATAAATCACCCGTCCCAGGGATTCAAATTTTTTTTCAATGGATTTTCGCAGTTCCGACATAATGTTTCCCCGCTGATAATTATATTTTTTTTACTTATTATTCACTTACCGGTTCGTCCAGGGCCGGCGGTTCCCCCAGTACACCGTATAAAAACAGATCCGTAATGAAGGCTGGATAATCTTTATAGAAATCCGCGTCAAACGCCATTTCGAAAACCTTTTCGATAACCGGCCGCAACATGAAATGGGCTGAAATCATCCCGATCAACGCCGGGCCGATAATTTCCGGGCGGAAGGGACGCTGCATCTGGTCGGCGATGCGCGGGAAAAATTCCGTCAGAACCAGATTTTTGATACGCTTTATGCGCCGGGCTTTAAACGCCGCGATCTCCGGCGCGTCATGAGGCAACTCCAGAAAGGTCACCCGCATCATCTCCGGATTGTCTACAAAAAACGAGGCCACCAGCCGGACATACTCACGGAACTGTTGCTCCACCGGCCGTTCCACAGCAAAAATCTCCCTGACCGCTTCCAGATAACGGCTGAAAAAATCATCCAGCAAATGTTCCAGCAACCCCTGCTTGGAGCCGAAATAGTAGCTGATCATGGAGGGTTTTACTTCCGCTGCTGTTGCCAGCTCCCGCACGCCGGTAGCAGAAAATCCTTTCTGGGCAAACAAACGAATGGCTGCCGCAATAATCCTCTGCCGGGGCGCTTCCTTTTCATTGGCATTCTCTGGCCGCATATCCAATTTTCATCACCTCCATACGAACGAACGTTCGATCAAATCTGGCGACAAACCACAATCGCATTTGAACGAACGTTCGTCAAATACTTTTTTAATTTTTTACCCCGGAAAAGCCTTCC
>CAZWCS010000102.1:0-15883 GCA_964632805.1 uncultured Desulfobacterales bacterium | reverse complement strand
GACATGACACCGCCGCCCTGGTTTTTTTGATGAACCATCCGGAACCCGAATTTGTGCAGTTCCAGCTGCTCAAAAGCAGGCGCGGCCGCTCCATACAGATAGGTAGCATGCGGGTCGATCCGGATACCCGGAATCGGTTCGGTATTTTCAGCGCCACCGCCGCATTCTCCCCTGGCTTCGCAAATACAGACCGACAGCCCGCACTTGCCGAGATAACTGGCAATGCTCAGGCTGTTGGTCCCGCCCCCGGCAATAACCACATCATAGGTCTCTTCCATGAAATACCCCCTTGTCTGTTCGATTGTTAGACATAGTTGACAAATGCACGACTGTGATGCGCAAGGCAGGAAGGTATAATAGAATATGCACACAACGTGTACTTTTGAATATACGCTGTGTGTATTTTATTTGTCAAGAATAATTTTGCATAAAAGAAAAAAAACGTTTCAGGCAAAACCTATCAATAAAATAAGGAAAACCAGGAGGGGTTAATCAAAAAACCCCTTGGCAAACAGATCCACTGCCTGGGAAATCGACTCCGCCAGGTCAAATTCCCGTTCGCGAAAAATGTGCTGAAACATGATTTCCTTAACACCGCCCAAAAGGCAAAACGTTGCCACAAGTGGGCTTATGCGTTCGGAAACCGTGCCGTCTTTCTGGGCATGAACGATGGCCTTGGAAACTCTGCCAATAACTTCTTCGGTAGCGCTGTCAACAATGGCAAAAAAATCGTCCTGTAACCCGACGAGTTCGCTGAGCATTAACTTGGTAAACCACCGCAACTCCTGATCCGCAAGAAGTTGCTGTATTCCAGTAACAGCAATGGATTTGATTTCGCTTTGCGACTTACGGAAGGTCAATTGCCCGAGTACGTCAACGTTATCCGTAAATACCCGCTGGTATTTGTTGATGATATGGTACAGTAAATCTTTTTTTCCTTTAAAATGAAGATAAAACGTTCTTCGCGCAATTCCGACATCCCCGATAATATCTTCGACGGATGTGGCATTGTAGCCTTTTTCCGCAAACAGTCTAAGAGATGAAAGCAGTATCTGGGATTGGGTTTTTAAGCTGTCCTTGCGTTTGCCCTGGAATCGTTGTCCGTTATCAGGGGCAGGTAAAGCTCCTGTTGAAAACGTCCTATCGGAGGCGGCAAGGCATTCTTCACAGCTCATTAAGTCGCCAGTAACGGAGCAGTTGATTATTTGCGAAAAAGTGCAGCCCGTTTCTTTTTTCATTGCCTGTAAGGCCGCATATGCCTCCGGGCGCATATTGACCGTAACCGTTTTATTTCCTTTTGTTACCTGCTTTTTTTTCCACCGCCGCTGCCGCTCTTTAGCAGATAGGGCCATGTTTGGTTCTCCTGTCTGGTGTCGCATTATTAAAAATCGGCCTTTCCCCTTCCTCTACTACCGTTACCAGTAACTTGCAAGGAAAAAATATGTTTTTTTGCGCCGACGATAATTGGTGACTGCAAGCCGGTAAGTATGTGAGAGCCGTGATCCCCATTGTCATTATCAAAGGCAAACCCGTCCTGCCCTTTTATTCATGGGGAAAGGAAATCACGCAGCGAATTTTTACATAATATTTCTTGATCGGAAACAAAGGAAAAGCCGCGCCGAAAGGCCGGCATAGAATCGAAAAACCGAACAGAAAAAGTTCCATCCAACGCTTCGAAAAATTCCAAATAATAATTTCTCTCTGCGAACTTCACTTCTTTCCTGAGCACTTCGGCATAAAATCCGAAATTTTTCCATCAGTGCTGTCAGATGCTCGGCGATGCGGGTCAACTCCGCGGCACTTTTTTCGATCTGCCGGCTGTTGGCATTCCCGGTAAAATTCAGTCCCTGTATGCAGGGTTAAATGGATTCAGAAGATGGCAGCCCGAGGGCTGCCTCCGAAAATCGTTCCAGTATCACCTCGTTGTTTAACGGAATAATTCTTGAAAGCAGTATCAGCGACCACATGCAGATGATTCCCATGTCCCGGTCAAAGGCGGTCCCGCCATGGGCCTGCATGGAAATGTCGCAGGCGTTGCAGGCCGCTTCGGTAGCCGCGTATTTGGCAATGCTGGTAAAAGCCGACACATTTTCCGATTCCTCGCTGGTATCGCAGGCGATGACCGCTCTTTCCGTGGCCAGCTTGGCCAGTTCCAGGTCTGTTTTGGCGCGGGCCATCGGGTGTTGAATGGCCTGGTAAGACCCGATGGGATCTGTAAAGATGGTCCGTTTGCGGGCATGCTCCGCCCCCCTATCAAGCAGCTTTTCTCCCCAGCCGATGGACATGGCCGCCATCATTATCATCTGCAGGCTGGACAGGGCGTCAATGTATTCCCCGCCGGCATTTTCCACGCCGAGAAGGTTTTCAGAAGGGATTGCAACATTGTCAAAGTGCACTTCCCAAAAGGTGTCGCCGGTAATCATCATCATTTCATTTTCACCGGTCACCCGGACATTCAGTTCCTTTTGATGCAGAGTGAGGCCGCTCTTTTGGGCGTCGACCAGAAACAGGCTGATCCCTTCCTTTGGGTTTTTACTGTCACCGGGAGCTGTTCTTGCGGTTACGATAAAATATTCCGCTTCCCCGGCACCGGGGACATACGTTTTGGCGCCGTTTAACCGGTAGACATCTCCTTCTTTAACGGCGTCCATGCGGATATCAAAAAGGCTGGTCCCTTCCCCCTGTTCCATATTGGCATAGCCGCACGGTTTACCGGAGATCAGGCGGGGCAAATCGGTTTTTTTCTGTTGGGTGCTCCCGTATTTCGCCAGACAGGCGCAGCACAGAACCTGATTCATAATTTGATGAGACAGCAACCCCTTTCTGGCCAGGTTTTCAAAAAATACGACCAGGTCTTCCACCTTAAAATCCGAACCGCCGTGCGCTTCGGGCGCCAGTAAGCCAAAGTAATCGTTTTCACCGAGGACCTTCCAGTATTTCGCGGGCGGTTGCGCGTTTTTCATATTTTCCAGGAAGTATTCAAAATCAAAATCCCTGGCCACCTTATTGACAAAATCCGTGATGATTTTCTGTTCCACAGTATACTTGCTTTTATCAAACATTGCCTTGTCTCCTGAAATACGATAGGCGGTTGGTGCTGTTTTTTTATCGGTAGCTTTTGGGCAGCCCCAGATAATTTTCCCCGAGAAAATTGAGCACCATTTCATCGTTGATCGGGGCGATCCGGAACAATCGGGCGATCTGATATAACGGTCCGATGTCCGATTGCTTCTCCAGCCCGGCGGCACCGTAAATATTCAAGGCCGCTTCACAGGCATCGTTGGCCGCCTGCGTCGCCACCAGTTTGGCCATGTTGGCGTACATACCGACGGTTTTGGGGACCTCTTGCCTGTCATAGGACCGCGTGGCTTTCCGCGTCGCCAGGTTGGCGAGTTCCAGCTTCAGCTTCACTTTCGCCAGCTTTTGCTTGATATGCGGGTAACTGCCCATGGGAGACCCGGATTCTCTTTCCTTTCGGGCCTGTTCCACAGCTTTGATCAACACTTCCCGGCATACCCGAATCATGATAAACGCGATAAAAATCCTTTCGAGGTTGAGCGTGTAGAAAACACTCTTGGATATGCCCCCTTCCCTGCTCGCCTCCCTGGCACCCACCAGACAGTCTTTGGGAATTTTTACCTTTTCGAAATAAACCGTATACTGGTTGTCACCAAGAACAGCAATGTCCAGGGGCGTCATGCTTACGCCGTCCAGCCCGGCATCCACGATAAAGGTTCCAATTCCGGCCGGTTTGCCCCCGGACACGATTCTGGCCACCACCACCATGTATTTGGCTTCGTCCGCCGCTGAAATATAGGTTTTCTGACCGGTCAGGACATAGTGATCCCCCTCATCAACCGCGGTGGTGGATATTTTATGGGTGTTGGTGCCGGCGTCCGGTTCGGTGATGCAGTACGCAAAGGTCACCCCTTTCATCAATTCCGGAAGGTACTTGCTCATGATCAGTTTCTGGCCGCCTTTTCCCGAGGAAATCGCGGCCAGCCCCATGGCGGTGAGACCGTATTTGGCCACCCGAAAGGTGTACATGAACTCGGGCAGCCCCATTTTGTCTTCCAGCCCGGAATCCATATACATGAAAAAAAGACGCATGGCGTCGGTTTTAACGGGCAGCGCCGATTTTGCCCCGGAAAGGAACATGCCGAAATATTTTGAAAGCTCGCCGGTCATGGCTTTGTTTAAAACATCGGAAAGCATATTGGAGGGAATGGTTTTATCGACAATGCTTTGTATCAGGCTGTCCCGGCCATAGGTTTCCATAATCCCGGCCAGAAAACGGCGCACCGCCTGAAGCATATTTTTCTGTTCTTCGGTTTTGATTTCAAATTCGATCATGCGATTCTCCTGAAAACATACGTTCTGATTGCCCGCAGCAGGGGGAATGATGTGGCCCTGGGCGGGGCTTCAGTATTGCATTGCCAGATTTCAGTCGGTTCATATTTTAAAGGCCATTTCGTCGTTTCCAGTAAAGGTACATGCGGGACAGGATCTGGGCCATATCTTCCAGGCGATTGTATGTCCGGATGCCCATCTCATTGGTGTCGGCAACCGCCTGGGATTCATAGATATTGAAATGATTGGCGATCATCATGGGCTTTTGATACTCATCCTGAAGCTTATGGAAATCGGTGATAATCTCTTTTTCAAAATCCATGTACAGCTTCATGTTCTGCCACCCGTCCCGGAGCATGAGTGGACGTCCCAGACCGTGCAGAATTAAAGCGTCTACTTCATCGGAGGTGAATATTGCTCCGGCGAACTTGAGCAGCAGGTCATGGGTCAGGGTCATCATGCCCGCCGCGCCCAGGTCAACCGGGTTCTTGGTGGATGCGCGCGGGGGCAGCCCCAGATCATGCAGATTCTTCTGCAGGGCGGGGCTGAATTCCGGCACCCGGAGCCCTTCCATTTCCAGCGCGTCTGTCAGCGGAACGCCCCAGGAGCCGCCGTAGGTCATAATCCCGACCCGGTTGTTCAGCATCGGGGGAAGTTCGATGGCGGCGTGGGCCAGGGGCAGCAAAAGGTCCATGGAGGGAACCCGGATCATGTTCGTCTGGTCAAAGAGGCCCTGGTAAATGTCGTCACTGCCGGCCATGGCGCTGGTGTGGCTCTGGGCGGCCCGAGTGCCGCCCTGGGTACGCCCGGCCTTGAGCGCGACAATGGGCTTTTTCTTGGTTATCTCCTGGGCAAGTTCACGAAAACGGGGGATGTTCCGGACGCCTTCCAGATACATGGCAATGCATTCCGTTTCCGGGTCCCAGCCAAAGTACTCCAGAAAATCGGAAGCCTTGAGATCGCACTCGTTTCCCGTCTGGATGAATTTCCCGAATCCCATCTGGCGTTCGTGACCGGAAATAATCAGGTCAAAAATGGCAAACCCGCCCTGGCAGATGGCGGATATGGGTGTGGGCTGAAGCTTCCGGCGGCCGCTGGCGTCAGAAGCGGTGGTGGTGGTGTTGTAGTTGACACGCAGGTTGAAAGCGCCGCCCACATTGGGGCCGACCAGACGGGTGCCGTAGGAGAGCGCCATTTCCGCCAGGGCTTCTTCCCGCTCCTTGCCGCCTTCAACCGATTCCCCGAAACCGGAGGTGATAATGGACACCCCTTTAATCCCCTTTTCTCCGCATTCCCGGATGATCTGTTCGATGTGGGCTTCGGGAACGGAAACCACCGCGGTATCCACCGGGTCGGGAATGTCCCGGACACTTTTATAGGCCTTCAGATCGAATACTTTGTCGGATTTATGATTGACCGGGTAAATGGCGCCTTCGAAGGGCGGGCCCGGATCGGTGGGCATGCCGGGGATCTGTCCCCCGGTCAGACCGAGCATGACAAAATAGCCCCAGGTACCGGGCCGATTGGTGGCGCCGACAATGGCGATGCTTTGGGGATTGAAAAACACTTCAACCGGATGTGACGTGTTCATGACTGCTCCTTGGCAAATGAATTTTAAGAAATCCTTTTATTTTTCCTCTTTTCATCCCACCTTGACGTCATTTGGAAGACGATTCCCGATAATGTCCGCCGCTTCGGTCACCATGTCCATCAGAATCTCACCGGCGGGCTTGATCTCCTTGATCAACCCGGAGACCTGGCCGGCAAAACCGGCAATAAACTCTTCTTTGCCGGCTTTTGTGAACAGGTGCAGCAAAGCGGAAGAAAGCATAACCTGCAACGGGAACGGTAATGCCTCCAGACCGGAGGAATCCCAGAGTTCATGCAAACGGGTTACATTGACCCGGGAAGTTTTACCCGTATACAGTTTACTGACCCGGGTGCCCTCATCAGTGGACTCCAGAATCCGCTGTTTGCACAGGTCCATGGCGCCGCCTTCTTTGGTCGCCAGAAAACGGGTGCCCACCCAGACACCGATACACCCCATGGCCAGAGCCGCAGCCAGTCCGCGGCCGTCGCCGATGCCGCCGGCCCCCAGCACCGGGGTAGGTGCCGCCGCATCGATGGCCTGGGGCAAAAGCGCCATGGTACCGACCCGGCCGGTATGGCCGCCGCCTTCGTGTCCCTGGGCCACGACAAAATCAACCCCGGATTGGGCCACCCGGCCGGCGTTTTTGGCATTGCCCACCACCCCGAGCACCTTCATACCCACGGCATGAGCATCGTTGACCATAAAGCCGGGATCACCGAGACCGGCGGCGAACAGAGGCACTCTTTCTTCGATACAGATATGAATGGCTTCTTTGGGCATCATGGTAACCGTGTTCATTTTGACCATGAGATCGATGTCCGGCAGGTCCATCTCTTTACAAACATTTTCAAACCACTCCAGATGCTCCTTCGGCATGACCTTTACCATCTGGGCCAGGGGCATTTCACCGCTGCCGGCAAACCCCTCGGTGGGTAAATTTTTGGGCAGAAGCAGGTCCACGCCAAAGGGCTTGTCGGTCTGCTTTTTGATTTCCCGGATGGCCTCCTGGAGTTCGTCCAGACTGAAACCGGCCCCGCCCAGGACCCCGAGCCCCCCGGCTTCCGAAACCGCGACCACCAGTTCCACCGGCGCGCCGTTGGGCTCACCAACCAAAGTAGGTCCCATGCCGGCGCTTATCACCGGATATTCAATTCCCATGATTTCACAAAGTCTGGTTTTTAATACAGGTCTTGCCATAACAGCCTCCTTTGTCCCAAATTATCCAATTATTGTTTCCTGATCATTCCAGTACGTAATCCGCTATATGCCGCGTCACCAGGTCGGCGCAGTCCATGCCGCTCTGGCAGGCCAGTTCGGTCCCGACGCCCCGGGCCGGGCCGGCACAATCCCCGGCCACATACAACCCCTTTACGGCGGTCTGGTGACCGGGCCGGTTGTTGGCCACCTGCCCCACGTACTGTCCGGTAGAAATGCAGCCGCCTTCGGATTTCCCCATCCAGGCGGCGGTCTTTTTCACCGGCCAGGTATCGCAGAAAATGATATTTTCTTTCAGGCCGGGAATCATCTGATGAAGGGAATTCATCAGGCCGTCGATCCACACGGAAGCATCCTCCTGGTTGGGTACCTCCAGATTGGGAGCAATCCCGGCGGCGGTGATGATCTGACACCCTTCCGGGGCCAGGGACGGATCGTAATTGGTGGGAATGGGCCCGTAAATCTGCTGGTAAAGGGATATGCGTCCCTTTTTCAGTTCTTCATACATGTTATGGATGTGGTCGCCGTCCGTCCGTTTTACCGAAAGCGGCAGCCCCCCGATGATGGAGCCGGCCGCAATCAATTTTTTCTTTACGGCGATTTTGGCCTGGACCCCGTTCATGGCGATTTTGATGTTCTGAAGCCGGTCCACATATTCGGCCGGAAAATGTTCGGCGCCCGCCAGCCTGATGACGGTTTCCTTCAGGGACGTCGTACTGATGACCGCCCGGGTGGTTATGGGCTCGCCGTTTTCAACAATGACGGCCCGCACCCGGCCGTCTTCCACCTGGATCCGCTTAACCGCCACACCGGTCTGCAACCGGGCACCATGGTTTTCCGCGCCCTTCAGAAACGCTTTGGGAATTGCCACTGTCCCTCCCCTGGGGTATCCCAACTGGCGATCCCGGATCATGTGCCGAAGACACCAGACCGCCTCTCCAGCGGAAGCATCCTGGATGGGAATGACAAAAAAAATCCCCATGAGATACCCGAGAATGGAACGAAAACGCCCGGGGGCGAGATACCGGTCCAGAAAGGAAGTGATGGAGATGTCATCCAGGGCGCGGATATCGATGTCCTTCATTTGCATGACATCCCAGAAGAGCTGGATGATCCGATGCAGACGATGGATGGGAACACGCAACTGGACGCTGACCCGCGGCAATGCCGTCAGTAATCTGGGGAGAGATTGGGGGAGTACGGCATCCACGCCGAGTCCCTTGAAATGCGTCATCAGCGGATGCTGGATAAAATCGATGGGGGTCCCCATGCCGAGCCGGCGGGTGCAGTCGCCGAAAGGCCCCTTGTTGCCCCGGATAAAAAGATGGGTACCCACATCCAGATGGAACCCCTCTTTTTCATAATAGGAGCAGACGCCGCCGACGCGGGGATTTTTCTCCAGGATCAGTGTCTTCAGGCCATGCAAAGCGCATATCGCGCCGGCGGCGGAACCGCCCATCCCGGTCCCGATCACCACCACATCCCATTCCGGTTTCTTTTTATCCGTTGCCATTATGCCTTCTCTTTCTTGAATATGGCCTTGAATTGTTCTCAGTTATTTAGAATATTTGACGAACACCCATAATTCGTCATGCCGGACTTGGAGGCTGTGTCGCAACCTCCGAAGAGGTCATTCCGGACCAGTCCCGCCGAAGGCGGGACGTGATCCGGAATCCCAAAAATGAATAATAATTTTATACTGGATCCCGGCTCAGATTCCGCTTCGCTCCACTGGCCGGGATGACGTATTGCGACACAGCCTCTTGATCCGGCATCCAGATCGCAATTGCAGTGACTGAATTCCGGCTCCCCGGATCGAGTCCGGGGCAGGCTTGGCCATGCCGGTTAATCCTTTCGTTTATTCCGCGTTTAAAATCACCAGGGCATCCACCGCCACCGGCCGGCTTCCATCCAGGATAAGCGGGTTAATGTCGATTTCCCGGACAGCCGGATGCTCCATCCCGATACGGCCGACCTGAACCAGGATGTCGGCCAGCAGGTCACGATCAGCGGCCGCCATGCCCCGGATGGATCCAAGAATCGGACTGCCTTTGATTCCGTCCATCATTTCCAGGGCGTCCCGTTTTTCGATCGGCGCCAGGCGAAAGACGGCGTCCTTGAAAACTTCAGCGAAAATGCCGCCGATGCCGAACATGACGGTGGGACCGAACTGGGGATCGCGGGTCAGGCCCACCATCAGCTCGCGGGGGCCGCGAATCATTTCCTGCACCAATACGCCGTCGTCTCCGTTCATCGTCTTGGTCAGATCTGCATATGCCTGCCGGGCCTCCGCCACCTGGTTAAGGTTGAGCCGGAGCAGATTTTTTTCCGTTTTATGCGCGACCGTCGTGGAACAGGCCTTCATGGCCAGGGGATACCCGATGGCTTCGAGGGCCGCATCCAGACTGTTTTCATCTTTTACCAGGATTTCCCGGGTAACCGGAATGCCATAGGTGGCCAGCAGCTTCTTGGCATCATGCTCGGAAAGCATGGTATTTCCATTCTGCAGAGCCTTTTCAATGATCTCCATTCGCATCCTCCTTCTTTTTATAAACGCTTCCACGCGGTGATCACCCCTGCCCGGATGTATACCGGGGATATTCAAAGCGGTGGGACAGGCCAGGATCCAAGGGTCCATGAGGTGATATCCTTTTTGTATTCGTATTTACGTCATTTGACAGGATGGGCATTCCATATTTTTTGCCGTTGTCCAGAGGCGCAAACCGGACGGTCCACTTTACTGATCGACCTGCCCGTATTTTTCCCGGATTTTCGCCCGCAGCACCTTGCCCACCGGCGAAACCGGGAACTCCTCGACAAACACGACGGAACGCGGACGCTTATAGCCGGCCATTTTCCCCTCACAAAAAGCGATGATGTCTTCGGCCGCGGCCGACTCACCATCTATTAATTGAACCACGGCCCGAACGGCATGGCCCCAGGTTTCATCCGGCACACCGATGACACAGACCTTGTCAACCTGCGGATGGGTTTCGATAATTTCCTCGATTTCACCGGGAAACACCTTTTCGCCGCCGGTATTGATACACTCCTTGATGCGTTCCACGATCCGTATTTCGCCGTCTTCATCCACGTAACCGAGGTCACCGCTTCGGAACCACCCGTCAAGAAAGGTTTCTCTGGTCTTTTCTTCATCCTTGTAATAACCCTTCATCACCGTGGTGCTCCGGTAAACGATCTCCCCGGTTTCCCCCGGAGGTTTTTCCTTGCCGTCTTCATCCACAATGCGTGTTTCCACCAGGGACTTTCCCACAGAGCGGTCCTTGAGCGTTTCCGGTGACGCGTCGATCCGTATGGAGGTTACCGGGGTCATTTCGGTCTGGCCGAGAACATCCATAAGCAGCATTCCGGGAAAGATTTTCATAATTTTTCTCTTCAGCGCGACCGTACATACGCCCGCGCCTGAAAAGCCGACAAACAGAGAGCTCACGTCGGTGTGGGCGGCTTCGGGGGCGTCCACCAGCTTTTTCCAGCCGGTGGGAACATTCATCAACACCGTGGGGCGGATGCGCTCTATCATTTTAAAAACCTGCGCCGGATCAAAGCGGGTACCCCCGGTCAGGCAATAAACATGATTTCCCAGAATCGCTGTAAGCAGAACCGATTGATAGGACCCGGAATGAAAAAACGGAAAGGAAGGGATCATGACGTAGACGGGAAAATAGAGCCAGCGTTTCAGACGGCCGGGGGATTCCAGTATATGTGTCAGGATCGCCCGCAGGGTCTTCTCGAAGAACTTCCTGCGGGACAGCCAGCTTCCCGTGCCTCTTATGACGGAGGTGGTGACAAATTTCAAGGCCAGGGTTTGATACCATGTATCGGCAAATCCGAGGAGTTTTTTCTTTTGTTGATCGGAAAAATCCAACTGTAATACATTAAGTAACAACACGGTCAGGTAATTGATATACATGTCCATGTGGTTCTGGTAGCTCAACAGGACGCCCTTGGGGTAACCGGTGGTTCCCCCGGTATATATGATGACGCAGATATCGTCCCCATTGGTAGGGACATTCGGTTCCGTCGGTCGATTGGCGGCCATGACGGATTCATAATCCAGAACCCCGTCCGGAATATTTTTTCCCCGGCAGACGAAATGGGGGACTTCGGTCAACTGCGGCAGGGCGGCTTCGATCTGGTCCATCCAGATACCCTCGAACAGGAATACGACTGCGTCACAGTTTTGACACTGAAACACGATTTCATTCGTTGTGAAGCGATAATTCATCGGTACCGGAATCGCCCCGACTTTCTGGGCCGCCCAGTTGATTTCAAGAAATTCAGGACAGTTATGGAACATGAAGGCGATTTTGTCGTCTTTGTTGACCCCCATGGACAAAAACGCCTGGGCCAGCCGGTTAACCCGGTCGTTCATCTCCTTCCAGTTCACCTGACGGTCGTCATAGATAACGGCCGGTTTGTCCGCGAGAAAGCGCGCGTTTTGAATCAGGTAGTTGCCGATGTAATTGTCCGCGTACCGCCCCATATCAAATCACCTCCATGAAAATTATCCGGCTGTGTCTGTTTACGGACAGCATTTCAAAAATTGGGCGGGGAATATAGTATCGAAAGATACATTTTTCTAAATTGATGTACTCGTAAAAATCGCCCCCCGACACCAGGGCCTCTGTTTCTCCTTGACCCGTTCCGGCAAAGCTGGTAAAAACACCCCATGATTAAAAACAATACCATACATTATCACCTGATCTCCCTGCTGCCTGCAAAGGTCCGGGGAAGCCGATTTTTACCCGCCTCAGCGACTTCTGTCATTACCCCGCCATGAAGCAATCCCTTGTTCTTTATACCCGGCCCGTTTTCCGGACTGAACAGCGGAACTGTCGGTTGTCGCTTTAAAGCGGCAGCCCATCCCCATCAGATAACCAATCCGGATACCAACAGCGATGTCCTGATCTTCTGCGCCGGTTTTCACACCGCGAAAAGGCGGAAGGATCATCCGCATGACAAGGAACAGACAACGATGAACGCATTAATGAATCATAAAACGCCATCAAACATCCGGCGACGACGGACCTTCGGCATCATCAGCCACCCGGATGCCGGCAAGACCACGCTTACCGAAAAACTCCTGCTTTTCGGCGGCGCCATCAAAATGGCCGGTTCGGTCAAGGCCCGCAAGGCAAGCAGGCATGCCACCAGCGACTGGATGGACATTGAAAAGGAACGGGGAATTTCCGTTACCAGCTCGGTTATGCAGTTCGCCTACCGGGATTATGTTCTCAACCTTCTGGATACGCCCGGGCACCGGGATTTTTCCGAAGACACCTACCGGGTATTGACGGCTGTGGACAGCGCCGTCATGGTCATCGACAGCGTTAAGGGGGTAGAACATCAGACCCGGAAGCTGATGGAGGTCTGCCGGATGCGCAATACCCCGATTCTGACCTTTATCAACAAGCTGGACCGGGAAGGCAGGCCCCCCCTTGACATCCTGGCCGATATCGAGGAAACCCTGCAAATCGAGTGCGCCCCCCTTACCTGGCCGATCGGCATGGGCAAAGAATTCAAAGGCATCTACAATCTTTTGCATCAGACCCTGACCCTCTTTGCCCCCGGCGAAAAACGGGCATCCGGAGATGAGCTGACGGTTGACGACCTTTCCGACCCCCGTCTGGATGAAATACTGGGGTGGCAGGCGGATGCCCTGCGGGAGGATGTGGCCCTGCTGGAGGGCGCGACCGACCCTTTCAACATGAAGGATTTTCTCAACAGCAGCCAGACGCCTGTTTTTTTCGGCAGTGCGGTTAACAATTTCGGGGTTCGGGAGCTTCTTGACAATTTCGTGGAAATCGCCCCCGGTCCGCTGCCGCGGCAAGCCGACACACGCCTGGTGTTACCGGAAGAAAAGCCTTTTTCCGGTTTCGTTTTCAAGATACAGGCCAACATGGACCCGGCCCACCGGGATCGCATTGCTTTTCTGCGGGTCTGTTCGGGACGTTTTGAGCGGGGCATGCGGGTGCGTCATAACAGAACGGGAAAGGATATGCTGATCGCAAAACCCATAACCTTCCTGGCCCGTGACCGCGCTTTTGTGGAAGAGGCCTGGGCCGGAGACATTGTCGGTTTTCACAATCACGGCACCATCATGATCGGGGATACCTTTACGGAAAAAGAACCGCTGACGTTCAGGGGGATTCCCCAATTCGCCCCTGAACTTTTCCGGCGCGTACGGTTGAAATCGCCTCTGAAAGCCAAGCAGCTTCAAAAAGGGATAAAACAACTGGTTGAAGAGGGAGCGGTGCAGACCTTTCGTCTGCTGGCGGGCAACGATATCATCCTCGGCGCGGTGGGCCTGCTTCAGTTTGATGTCACCATGGCCAGACTGAAAAACGAATATGCCGTGGATGCCGGCTATGAAACGGTTGATTATGCCACCGCCCGCTGGGTTTCGTGTGAGGACGAAGCCGTGCTGGCCGCCTTTGAAAAATCCCGCCGCGCGGACCTTGCCAGGGATATGGAAGGAAACCTGACCTGCCTGGCCACAAGTGAATGGCAGATGGATTTTATTGCCGAACAGTGGCCGGATATTCATTTTTTCAAAATTCGGGAAATTCAATAATGCGAACAGATATTGCCTTCGATCAATTGCGGCAGCGTCTTGAAAGACGGTTTCAAGAGTTGTCGGTATGGCAGGATGACAGGAAGGATCAGTCAGCGCCGGTGGAGCTGGATCAGGCGAGAATGGGCCGGCTTACGCGCATGGACGCCATGCAGCAGCAGACCATGTCCCGGGCCTCGGATCGGCTCATCTCGCTTGAACGTCGCCGGATTCAGACGGCCCTTGAGCGGATGAAATCCGGCGATTACGGGTACTGTATTGTATGCGAAGAAGAAATAGCCGAAGGCCGCCTCCAGCCGGACCCCAGCCTGCTGACATGCATTGACTGCGCCAGGAATGCGGAGCAGGGATAAAAAGACAACCGCTCTTAATTCCGGGGCTTCAGATTATCGTCCGGACAACCATCTCCGCCCTGCGCAAAGACGCTACCGCCAAGAGATGCGGCGGTGATATTAGCCGGACGCACGCTCCTTGAAAAACAAAAAAGGGCAAAAAACGCATGGAGATCGTGAGTAAGGTGGCTATTTCGCAGTCGGCCTTTCTGGCGGTCTTAAAGTCGGACGACAAATAGTCAATTTATACTCTGAAGTGCTTCACTAAATTTCGACAGCAATGTTTGTCGATTTTTTTCAAAGCTTTTTTGCAGATTTTCAGATAGGTCGATGTTGGGGAAATCGAGATGAATGATAGGGATTTTTAAAATATTAATATTGATATCCTGTTCCGCAAATTCATCATGGACCGTAAATTTAACTGCTTTATTTGCGTTGCTTGAGAATTGTTCAGAGAAAGATTGCGGATAAATCATAAACACGTCAAGCACGTTGCGCCGGATTGCGTAAGCCACCATCTGATAGAGATCACTTTGCATAACACCGTGCTTTCGTAAATCAGTTTGCGAAGCAGCAGGATCATCAATATATGTCAGCTTATATTTTGCGTCCGCGATAACTGGCCTGTGCTGATATTCGAAACAGATATCCGGCTTTAAGTTAAAGATTCGGCCTTTATTAAAATCATCTTCATGCAGATTTGCTAAAAACAGATCACTTTTTTGGTAAGATAGCTTTTTCAGGCCGGATATCGCACCATTGTGTTGCTCCAAAAAGCCAAAAATAAAATCTTCAAACACATATTCCATCGGCAGAAGAAAAGCAAAAACCTTGAACTGGTTCTTGTATGAAAAAGTAATGCTGTTACCCAGAAATAACCGGCAATAGTCTAAAACCGCCTGCATATCTTCATACAAAGGGTTTAAACGGACCTTATCACAATCTCCATAAACAACGGTCACGTCGGAGACATCATCGAGGATGAAAAGAACTTGTGAAAGAATCGCTCGATTTTCCTTATTACCGGTTGTTCCCAATAAAAGCCTGGCGACATATTTGATGATGCGATTAAAAAGATTATCAAACTCAAAAGAGTTATAGTCACAGGCCAGCTTGTGCCACTCTCCCGTGGAAATATTATTGGTTATATAGCGATTTACATTCAGCCGGCCTTTCATGTACGGCAGTCCTCCGCTGATATCCATATAGGATTGATAGAGACAATGGTTTAGAATGTCACGGGTGCGGCTGGCGTAGATGTATATGAGGATTTCAAAGAAGCTGCTTTTTAAAGAGCCCAAGCCTGTTTTTAAGGTGGAAAATTTGATTTTCCGGCAATAGCTGAACCACCAAAGCATATTGGCGTGGATGGCGTCAATGTGTGTTTGAGGCAGTTCGGCTTGATATGCGCCATAAAATATTTTGGGCAGAAGATTGATGGTTTGCCCATTGTAATGTATGACGCCAACGTACTTACGGGATTGAATATGGCCGTTTCTTAAAAACGTCAGAAATTTTTGTTTTGATGAGATATCCCGGCTAAAATCGTCTTCCTCCGAGATATCCTGGTAGAAATCAGGTTGACGATCTCTTCGTTGCCAGAGATCGTCTAAAAACGATTCCAGTAAAGCACTGTTGTCCGGAGCTATCTCTTTGTTTGCGTACTCAAAGAGATTAATAGGCTGGCTGTGATCAGGCATATCAACCCCGGTGCGTTTCAAATTCATACAGGCCGTTTTTTTCCTGAAGCCTTATGCCCGCGGCCTCTGAGAGAGCCTCGACCGGGAACGATGCGACGAC
>CAZWCS010000101.1:0-16068 GCA_964632805.1 uncultured Desulfobacterales bacterium | reverse complement strand
TGGATAGAGCAACGGACTTCTAATCCGTAGGTCAGGGGTTCGAATCCCTTCAGGCGCGCCACGTATAGCAAGGATTTATCGCATCTGCTGTAAATCTCTTTTGGGAATAAGGATACAACCATGACAGACCGGAAACGATCCGCCTGCGGCCGGGTCAGTCCCGCCCAGGTAAATCAGGAAGTCACCCTGGCCGGCTGGGTCGACGCCCTGCGGGACCATGGCGAACTTCTCTTCATTCATCTGCGGGACGTCAGCGGCATTGTCCAGGTGGTCTTCGGTCCGGAATCCACGGATCGGGGCGTGTGCGAGCAGGCCGGAACCCTGCGGAGCGAATACTGTATTCAGGTAACCGGCCGGGTGATGCACCGGGAAGAGGGAACGGAAAATCCCCATATCCTCACTGGCGGCCTGGAGGTCATGGCCACGGATCTGGTTGTCCTGAGCCGTTCTCAGACCCCGCCCTTTCCCATAACGGAAAAATCCATGCTGGCCGGGGTAGCTCTTCAGCGGCAAGAACCCGTGTCCGAGGACCTGCGGCTCCAGTACCGCTACCTGGACCTGCGGCGGCCCTCCATGCAGGAGCATCTTCGCAAACGCCACGCCATCACGCAGACCATCCGCAACTTTTTGGATGCTCAGGGATTTATCGAAATCGAGACCCCTGTCCTGACCCGGAGTACCCCCGAAGGCGCCCGGGATTATATCGTGCCCAGCCGGCATCATCCCCGAACTTTCTACGCCCTGCCGCAGTCGCCCCAGTTGTTCAAGCAGCTCCTCATGGTCGGCGGCCTGGAGCGCTACTACCAGATCGTCCGCTGCTTCCGCGACGAGGACCTGCGACCCAATCGCCAGCCCGAATTCACCCAACTCGACCTGGAAGTCTCCTTTATCGATGAAGAATTTATCTACCGCCTGTTCGAAGAGCTGATTACCCGGATGTTCGCCGTCAACAACATTGCCCTTTCCCAACCTTTTCCCCGGCTCACCTGGACCGAGGCCATGAACACCTATGGCAGCGACCGGCCCGATCTGCGCTTTGGCATGACCTTTGTCGATGCCACCGAGATTTTTACCAATACCCGCTATGCCATTTTCCGGCAGATTCTGGAACGGGGCGGGTGCATCAAGGGAATCAACGTCTCGGGCCAGTCCGTCGCTTTAAGCAAGAACGTCCTGCAAAACGAATACGCCAAGGAAATCGTGCCCGGCTTCGGGGCCCGGGGCATGACCTGGATGCGCGTCACCGAGGCCGGCCTGGAGAGCAATATCGTCCAGTTTTTCAGCGAAACTGAAAAAACAGCCATTCTTGAGCGTTTCAAGGCCCGGAACAGCGACGTCCTTCTCATGATTGCCGATCCCTCCTGGCACTTGGTCTGTTCGGCCCTGGGCCAGCTTCGGCTGCACCTGGCCCGCCGCCTGGGCCTGATTCCTGAAAACGACTTCCGCCCTTTGTGGGTAACCGATTTTCCCCTGTTCGATGCCGCGGACGACGGAGTCACCTCCAGTCATCATCCCTTTACCATGCCCGACCGGACCGACTTTGACCCCGCCGATATCGATGACCTGCTGGCCGTAAAATCCCGGGCCTACGATCTGGTTATCAACGGCGAGGAACTGGGCGGCGGCAGCATCCGGATTAACGACAAACAGCTGCAGCAGAAAATTTTCCAGGCCCTGGGCCTGGCCGAAGACGAGGTCAACGAGAAATTCGGGTTTTTCCTGCAGGCATTGGAATTCGGGGCGCCGCCCCACGGGGGCATGGCCCTGGGCCTGGACCGGGCCATCGCCATGATCCTGGAGGTCCCTTCCATCCGGGAGGTCATTGCCTTTCCCAAAAACCGCAGCGCCTTTTGTCCTCTGACTCAGGCTCCGGCCCCGGTCTCCCCGGAGCAACTGGCCGAGCTGGACCTGCCGGGAACTTCCGTCGGCACACCCTTGCCGGGTGCAGGCCATGACCGGGACCCCATCGAGGACCTGTCCTGGGTAGCCCGTATCGGAATCGCCGAAAACGAGCGGGAAGCCATCCAGAGGGCTGTTGACCAGGCCCGGGACCTGGCCGCCCGCCTTGGCGAACAGGTTCCGGAAAGCGTGGGGGGCGCGGACATCCCCATGATTACGGTGCTTCCGGTGGACAACCGCTTCCGCCCCGGCCAAACCGCCCGGATCTGTGCACTTTCGAAAAACGGCGACCTGTTCAAAAACGCCCCCGCGATCAAGGGTGGCTACTTCAAGGTCGCGCCGGTTCTGGAATAAAAGGATTGCCCTTATGACCGATGATCTCTTTGCCTATCGCCCGGAAACTCCTTTGCAAACGGCCGCCGAAGGGCCGCTGGACGGCACCACTGTTCTGATCCGGCCGGATATTTCCGTCACCGGCTGGCTCACGGACGCGGGTTCTCCGGCGCTGGCGGACTTTCACGCCCTGAGCGACGCCACCGTGGCGGCGCGTCTGCAAGCCGCGGGGGCCACCCTTGTCGGCAGCACCCGCATGGCCGAGCTGGGCTTCGGTCTCAACGGCGACACCATGGCCGACGCCCTGGCCGCCAACCTGGCCCGCACCGGCCTGATGATCGATCTGCTGGGAGAAGCCCGCCTGGCGGCCTGTGCGGCCGGCTGTTTCGGCTTCAAACCATCTTACGGCCTTTTGTCGCAGTACGGCCTGGTGGGCCTGGCCCCATCTTTGGAAAGCGTCGGGATTCTGGCGCCGTCTCCGGGGGAAATATCCGGGTTGCTGGCGATTATGGCCGGGCCGGACGAGGCCGATTTTTCGCTGTCCGCAGACCCGCCGCCCGATTTTTCGAACTTGACCGTATCTGGTGACCGTTCCATACGCCTCGGTGTCCCCGAACAATGCCGGGAATTTACGCGTCCAGCCTTGACGGAGGTCCTGTCCGGCACCGGCTGTGAGCTTTTTGAGGTCGATCTTTCGGGATTTGACCTGTTCTCCGACGTACATCAGGCCATCGCCGCGGTGGAAGCCTCTTCGGCCGCTGGCAGGTACGACGGCGTCCGCTTTGGCCACCGCGCGGCTGTCGGCAAAAACTGGAACGAAATGTATATTAATACCCGGGGCGAGGCCTTCGGCCTGCGGATCAAGTCCTTTCTGTTTCAGGGGGCCTGGTTCCAGTTTCACAACTATCCGGGCTTTGAAGACGCCTGCGCCCTTCGCGGCCGGCTGGTCCGCGAAATAGAAAAGCTTTTGCAGCAGGTCGACCTGCTGGCCCTGCCCACGCGCCACACCGAATCCGACCCCTTTGCGGCTGAAACCGTGGAAGAAACCTATACCGCCTTCGGCCTGACCCTTGCGGCCAATGTTACCGGCCTGCCCGCGCTGCATATTCCCGGCGCCAACCGGGAGGCCACCCTTGATTACGGCCTGCAGCTTATTGGCCCGGCCCTGGCCGATGCCGCGGTCCTGGCCGCCGGCTGGAAAATTGCCAATTTCCTTCAAGGAAACCGTTCCGCATGAATTTTTCTCCATCAAAATACGAAGCCGTTATCGGTCTGGAAATCCATGTCCAGCTCAATGCCGCCACCAAAATGTTCTGCGACTGCCCCAACCGGACCGGCGACGCGCCCAACCAGAACACCTGCCCGGTCTGTTTGTGGCTGCCCGGCGCCTTGCCGCGCCTGAGCGCCGCGGTGGTGGAAAAGGCCACCCTGGGCTGCCTGGCTCTCAACTGCCAAATCTCCGAAACCAGCGCCTTTGATCAGAAGGTGTACTACTACCCCGACCTGCCCAAAGGCTTTCAGCTTTCCCAGCATCACCGTCCCTTGGCCACCGGGGGCTGGATCGACATCATCGGCGAGGATGGTAGCCCCCGGCGGCTGGGGATTCACCATATTCACATGGAAGAGGATGTGGCCAAACTGGTGCATGAAACCGAGGGCCGTGAGGCCATCAGCCTGGTGGATTTCAACCGGGCGGGCGCGCCCCTGATCGAGATCGTCACCGAGCCCGACATGCGCAGCCCCTATGAGGCCATGGAATTTCTCAAAAATCTGCGGACCCAGTTGCGGTATACCGGGTGTACCGAGTGCAGCATGGAGCAGGGCACGATACGGGCGGACGCCAACATCTCCCTGCGGCCGGTTGGCAGTAAGGATATGAATACCAAGGTGGAAGTCAAAAACATGAACTCCATCCGCAATGTGGGCGACGCCATTGCCTATGAAATCGTCCGGCAGGCCGAAGGCCTGGAACGGGGCGAGGCGGTGGTTCTGCATACCCGGCTGTGGGACCCGGAAAAACAGGTGACCCTTCCCATGCGGGAAAAATTCGCCGGCCCCTGCGTGCCCGATCCCATGGTTCCTGTAATCCGCATGGACGAGGCCTGGCTGGCGGCCATAAAAGAGCGGCTGCCGGAAATGCCTTTCCAAAAGGCCGAACGGTTCATCACCGATTATGAACTGACCGCAAGCGAGGCCGCCGCTATGAGCCAGGAACGGGAGGTGGCCGAGTTTTTTGAAGCCGCGGTGAAACAGAAGGTGGCCCCGCGACAGGCGGCCAACTGGATCATCACCCATTTGCTGCCGGCCCTGCGGGAACGCTGCCAGAATCTGGAACAGACCCGTCTGACGCCGGACCGTTTTGCCCGGCTGCTGCTTATGCTGGACAAAGAGCTGATTAATGCCGGCGCGACCCGGGAAGTTTTGACACAGATGCTGGACAAGGACGCCCCCCCCGAAGAACTGGTGGACGCCGCCGGACTGCATCAGGTCTCGGACGCCTCGGAGCTGGAAAAACTGGTGGACACCATTCTGGCCGATCACCCGGAAGACGTGGCTGATTTCAAAAACGGCAACTCCAAAGTGCTCGGTTTTTTCATGGGCATTGCCATGAAAGCCTCCCAGGGCAAGGCCAATCCCAAACGCTTGAAAGATATCCTTTCCCAGCGCTTGAACAGCCGCTAGCCCTGGCCTCTCTATGGCCGGTTTTTTTGAGAAGCCAATGAAGTTTGCGACTTATAAGCAATTTGATAAATCAGAAAAGACATTTACCGATTCAGAGGGCCGGTCAGAGGGGGCGCTGATCGGGCGCCTGGTGTGCGATTTGATGAATGAAACGGAATCTCCCGTTGCGTTATGGCATTCAATAATCCGGAGTATTGGTAAGGTATGTCTGCCGGAACTGACAACACATGGCAGATAGCATGTACGCCGTTCATCAATCCGCGCCCCGGCTTTTTATGGGTTGAAACGCTTACCCTGAAAGGCCTGAAGAGAGAGGCTTATGACGATAATAAAGAAATATTTCACAAAATCTAGCTACACTACCGGGAAAGCGGTCCACAAGCCCCCTGGAAAACGCCGCACCTAACAGAAGATCGGTTTCCGCCATTGTATAGCAAAGTAAGGAGTTCCACGATGAACAAACTGCGCAGTGTATAAGCGGCTGTGATTTGCGAGGAAAAAAATGTTAAGAAGAACTTATGTTCTCAGTGTTGCAAAATTGATCGTCGCAGTTTTTCTATCAGGGAGTGTGATTTTCTGTGCAGGCTGTGAACAGATCAGTGTTTTATTGGAATTATTACCTTCCCATAAAACCATGTCTGACGTGACTTTCCCAGCTGATCCCAATGTCCGGACGCAGAAAGACGTTTATAAATCTGAATATGAATGGATGGTACGGAATGTTGTCGATCCCTATAAAAGAAAGCACATCGAGGACAGTGATTGCGATGGAGAGATAGAAAGTTTTCTTGATAATGTATGCAGACTATATAGCAATTATGAAGTTTCCTTGGATGCGAGAGCGTTGGCGGATAATGGAAAGACAATCTTGGACAATGGATGTGATGATCCGTTTTTTCTGCTTTGGTATGGGAATATTCTAAATCGCAATAAAGACCATAAACAGGCAGAAATGCTTATAATGCAGAGCGGGGAAGCAGTAGCTGCTGCCGGTTATCCGACAATTAATATGTTTTTTGCAGAGAACAGCCTTGGAGAGATCGCTGGTGAAGTAAGTGGCTGGCAAGATTGTGAACTGGCTTTCTGGAAAAACAACACCGTTGATTCTCTGGGGAATGCTTTAGAGGCCGGAGTATTTAAGGAAGATGAGATGCAAATTGTATATCACCTTTTATCACGCTCTAAACTTGGCGATAAAATTTGGAGGGATTTTTTCCATCGTCTTAACCCTATCGAAGGCGGAGATTCTTGGCTGAAAAATATTGTTGAAGCGGAAATGGAGATTGATGCTGCATGGGATGAGAGAGGGAGTGGCTGGGGCTATGAAGTAACAGAAGAAGGCTGGAAGGGTTTTAAGGAACATCTCAATAAAGCATATTCGGTTTTAAAAAAAGCTTGGAAATTACGCCCAGAATACCCTGAAGCCGCGACATTGATGCTTATCATTTCTAAAACCGGGTATGCGGGTGAAGGGGAGACGGATGAGTTATGGTTTTCTCGTGCTGTGGCCGCTCAATTTGATTATTTATATGCATACAAAAATTACCTCACTGCGGCATTACCTCGCTGGGGAGGTGACCATAATAAAATGGTTTCATTTGGCGAAAAATGCCTAAAGACAGAAAGATTCGATACGGACGTTCCGTTATATTACCTGTTAGCACTCAGGGATATGGCCAGAGATATTGAGAATAACTGTTGGCGTTCCGCTTTTCGGAAACAGGATGTAAGGGAAAACCTGAATAAACTCTTTCAAGGATTATTGGCAGAGCCGACCCGACATAAAGACCGGGATCGGATTCTTATGCAACAAGCCCTGACAAAAATGTGGCAAGGGGACTACAAAGAAGCCAAAGTCATGTTTGAGCAAATAAATGATTCAGTTGATCTTCTGAATGGCTTTTGCGGAAAGGCTTTATCCTGGAGTGCGAGAAGCAGGGACATAATTGATGCCGAGCTACGGGCTTTTACCGGCAGGTATAGTGATGTTTTAAAAAAGGCAGAAATGTTTGGTCTTGACGGGGATTTCAAAAAGTCAGAAGAATTGTTTATCAAAGTGATGAATGAATATAAAGACGACACGGCGATTTATGCCTATTTGCGCCGACGTATCGGGCTCCAGATGGCGGGTGTCCGGGCAAGAATTGTTCCCTCAACGACCTCTGCATTGCATATTGCTGCTCAAGAAAATCATCTCCAAGCAGTGAGTTTCCTCATAGAAAATGGAGCTGATGTGAATGCCTCCAATTTTTTTAATGATACGCCGTTATCTCTGGCATGTGATGAAGGGTGTACGAATATAGCCAGGGTTTTATTGGAAAACGGCGCTAATCTGGACATGCGCAACAAACGGGGGCGAACATCACTTTTCCAGGCATGCCGTAAAAGGAATGAGGATCTGGTAGTGTTGCTGGTGCAGCATGGGGCGGACGTAAATATTTCTGATAAAACAGGGCATACTCCGCTTACGATATCAATTTATTATCACTTTCCAGAGATTGCAAAATATCTGATAAAAAATGGGGCCGATATTCATAAGCAATCTAATGATGGCTGGAATGCTCTGCACATGGCACTTTATTATGGTGAGCCTGGAATAGCAATAATGCTTATCAATGATTATGCAGCTGATGTCAACAAAAGGAATGGTAAAAGTGCTACCCCTTTAATGTTGGCGATTCATTCAGATTATCCTGAATTGTGCCAACTATTAATCGAAAAGGGGGCTGACGTTAATGCCAGAACAAATAATCGCTGGACACCTTTACATTTTTCGGCGCACTATGGGCGGCCACAAATAATATTAATGTTATTGGAACAAGGGGCTGATCCGAATGCGAAACTGCCATCCGGAGAAACGCCCCTTGATATCGCCAGAAAGAATACAAAGAAAAAATGCTTTGAGATATTGTCGGAAATTCCGATGAAGATATAATACAACGCCATTTTTACCTATAATAATAAATGGCCCCGTAGCGGGTAGACCGGACCTTTCTTGCACACGGTATTGAGATTCTATTATTACAGATGAAACGCATGCACATACAGGCTTTGGGTGATGATGACACGGGAAGGCAATGCGCTGGCCTTACGCTACCAGGATGATGAGCAGATGCGGCTTGAGTTTCGTCTGAGAAAAATGGCCTTTGGGGTTGCATGCTTTGCGGTGGGTATGGGGCGGCTCTCTGGTTTTGAGAAAATAATGTAGAGAAGACCGCCGTCCGGGGATATTGGTTCCATATTTCTGGGTATCTATGGGAAAAGGCAGGCAAGAATGCTGGCAGAGAAGCTGACAGCAATGATGTTATTGCTGGTTATCAGAGAGCCATCGGTTGCGCGCAGGGGATAAGCAGACCGAGGCAAATGACCGCCGACGTTTACACGGAAAGGAACGGCGCCCATGGAAGACGATTTCACGATGGAGCCCGAGGAAGCCCCAAAGGGGTATCTTTCGGCCGAAAGCAAACGGAAGTTCACCATCACGGCGGGAATCCTCGGCGCGCTTTTTTTTATTGCCCAGTTTCTGACTCCTTTTCTCGTTATGCTGATTATCATGCCCTCGATATTTTGGGGAGGCGGCTCCTTCATGAAGGTGGCCCATCCCCAAAAGGGCGCCTACTGGAACGGCGCCGTCTGGTATACGGAAACCCCTGTTTCTCCGGAAAGCTCCTCGGAAAACCGGCCCCTGCTGAAAAAGATCGAACGAAGCGACGAAACAGAGCCGACGGACGTGGCGGAGCTGTTTACGGGAGAGCCGTGGCTTCTGGCGGGTGATGACCGCTTATGGATTATCTCGTCTTCCGCCACGGAGTACTACAATGGGGCGGAAATCGTCCGATTGTCCGATCACAATACCATGGGGAACATCTCCCCTCCTTTTCTTTACAGAAAGAGGCCGGCTGTTATCGAGGAACGCCCGGGAGAACTCTTTTTGCGGGTACTTGACAGTACCGGTGACTGGCAAATGGCGGCGAAACTGGATATGGCCGCGCTTGAGGACTCGCGCTGCATCTGGTGCAATATACAGGTGCTCTCCAGGGGAGAAAAATTGTACGCGTTTCTGAAACACGGCGATACTCTCTTTTTCCGGGAGGGGCTGCCCCTGGAAGGCAAAAAAGACAGTGAAACCTGGCACCCCCTAGCCGAGGCCGGCGGCAGCTGGTATGCCTCTTTTCTTGGGAACGATCCCGTGGTCTTTACAAGAAGGTTGGCCGAAGGGGGTCAGAAACTGGTGGGGCTGCGACGTACCGGCGACAGATGGGAGTCCTTTTTCACCTTTGCAAAGGGCCTGCCGTCTCAAATGGGTGTCTTCAATATCCCGGATACGGAAGAATTGTTGATTCTCATGCAGTCGTTTCCCGGTTCCCTGCGACTGCTCTTCGCCAATCATAATGGTGTTGTCCGGGAGATCAAATACGGAAGTGGGTTCCCCTTTCCGTTCAAGTTTATGCCCCTGATGTTTACTCCCCACGCGGCCATGTTTCTCATGCCTATCATTCTGGCCGTTATATTGTCGGCCCTCATGCGCCGTCACCGTGTCTGTAATCACGAGGCGGAAGACAGGGCCATGCCCATGGCGTCTTTAACCCGCCGGGCCTTTTCCCAGATTTTTGATATCGTATTCGTGGCGGGCCCCTTTTTCGGGGCCGGACTGTTCTTTTTCGTAAGTGGCTTTGATATGGAGGATGTCTTTGCCTCCCCCGACTCTCCCCTTTTTATCATGCTGGGTTTCTTTGTCGGCGGAGGAGTGTGGATGATACTCTGTCTCTTGGTGTTCAGCTACCTGGAAGGAAAGTGGGGCGGCACGCCGGGCAAATGGATCACGGGCATACGGGTTTTGGATACGGATCTTCAGCCGTGCGGTTTCGGCCGGGCCCTATTGAGAAACCTGCTGAAATTCATAGACGGCTTTTTCAATTTCATGGTGGGCATTATGGTGGTTGCCTTAAGCGAGAACTGGCAGCGGGTAGGAGACATGGCCGCCAGAACGGTGGTGATCCATACGAGAGGCGCTGTCAGCCAAATTTCGCAGACGCAGACAGGTCAAGATACGTGAAAACGAAGGCATGTCCTTTGTTTTATGCTGTTTCTGATCGGTTGTGCTGCCCCAAGTACCAGGGTAAATGTAACCCTTCGATTTTTTATTGAAGAACTTCCAATTATAAAAGAATGTCAGGAGACAGTTCCGGCAACGTTGCCCCATATCCGGAATACACCTCAAATCAATCCCTTCCGCCAAAGCCCCTGTCCGAAGAATTGCTGTTTATTCGGAATAAAGGGGACGGGGGAAAAACTTGCATAACCTCTTTCGAGGTGCTAATATTCAGGAAGAAAAGAGAATATTTCTCTATACGACTGCTGTGCAACGGCAAAGACCGGGACGGTATTTTTGTATAAATTAGATTGAAGCCATGAGAGCACAATATACGTTAATCAAGATAGCGCTTTTCTTTTCGGTTATACTTTTTTTACCGGCCTCTGTTCATGCCTATATGGGACCGGGTGCCGGTTTAGGCATGGTTGGAAGCTTGATTGCTGTCGTTCTTGTTGTTTTTTTGGTGATCCTGGGACTGCTCCTTTACCCCCTTCGCAAGTTGATTAAACATTTCAAAAAGAGATCCCGTTCAACAAATGAAGAAAAAACCAGCTAACGGATTTCCGCTGCTCCCATTGCGTCCCGAATTGCCCGGATATTGCCTGGTTTTCTTAACAGCGGAGGTTCCCCATGTAATAACATTGTGCAAAAGGATTCTTCCGCATCTTTATACCTCTTTCGAAGGAGTGGCTTCAGCTTCACCCCTGCCGCCCGGAAAACTCGTAAACAAGCCGGATTTGCTTGGAAAAATGACTGGTATGTATGAACAATAACCTGGAAAAATATCTTTTTTTGTTTTCCCTGGTGGCGCTTTTCTTTTTGTACGGTTATATGAGTCATTCCTTGAAAATATTTCCTCACCAGGTTTTCGAGGAGGCGCAGATCGCATATAAAGCCCTCACAGAACTTTATGAGGAAGAATCCCAGCAGAAAGAAGAACAGATTTTTCCCGGTATGGACTTCTGGGACGAATCGGGTATAACCGCTCCGCAGGCAAACACCTTCTCGGATCAAGCGGGCAGCGAATATCTATTTATTGTCGGCAATGATAAAACCTATCGCGATTTGAGCCCGAACGGTTGTGTTGCCTGGATATGCGACCGCAACGGAAAGGTAATACACGCTTGGAAGCGACATCCGAATCTATGGAAATCCCTGAAAAACGAAAGCATAGGGGGGAATTGGTATGTTTATCCGGTGGGGGGAATTCTGTATCCGAACGGAGACATTTTAATCAGTTATCAGGGAGCCAATATGTTTCCCATATCGGTCGGTATGGCAAAATTCGATCTGAGCTCCAATATATTATGGAAGAGTGAGGGCTTTTATCATCACTGGGGCAGTGTGGATAAAACGGGGAAAATATATATTCCATCGAAAAGGGTGGTAAAAAGCCCTTTTCGTGTGCCCGATCATTTGAAAGTGTTTACCTGTGAGAAAAAATATTTCAGCATTGATAATATTGCGGTTCTGGATAAGGGCGGTCAATTGGTAAAGGAGATTGATCTTTTGCAAGCTTTTGTAGAATCTGACCTGACCGGTGTTTTCCATGATGCCGGGAGCACCCGGAACGTATTACATACCTGTGATCCCATGCACTTGAACGATGTGCGTATACTACAAGAGGATCGCAGCCGTCATTTTTCCAGATTTTCCGCCGGTGATTTACTGCTTTCCTTTCGATCGATAAACGGCGTGGGGGTTCTTGATCCGGAAACCGAGCGTTTTAAGTGGTTTTATGTCGGCGCCGTTCACAATCAACACAGCCCGCGGTTTTTCAAAGACAATTGTGTTATTGTGTTTGACAACATGGGCGGAAGAGAGAGCCGGGGGACCAGTCGAATCGTTTCTATCAATACCATGGACGGCACAACCGAAACCCTTTTCCCCCCATCAAATTCGAATTCCCCGTCCCATGGTTTTTTTTCCAAGAATGCCGGTCGTGTAGATATTCACCCGGGCAATCGTCGAATGCTCATTTGCTGGACGCATAAAGGATTGATCTGGGAGGTCGACATGCAATCCGGCGAAGTTTTATGGGAGTATATTAATACGCATCCCCTTCAGAAGAAATACGGCCGCATTTCGGTTTGCACGGCGACTTATGTCGATAATGCGGATTTTATCTTCAATTACGGCAAAATCCATTAAATGTAAAACGAAGTCCGACTGGGGTCATGTTCTGGCATACTGCTTCCATACTCGCCGGCGCTGTTCTGGGAATAATATTTTTTGTCATTTTCAGAAAAATTGTGCCTTCCCATACGACCCGTCTCTATTGGATAAATAACGGTCAAAACATCGCCGGCCTGATTAAAGGTGATGAAAGCCGCTACTGGCAATATTACTTCGGCATCATCAAGCAAACAGGAATCTACCTTTTTCGAAATTTTGTTGGGCTTGCGGCCGCCTTGTTCCCCATATTCATTCTGATGGGATTCTGGGGCGACGATATCCAGTCAGCATACAATCAAAACGCCGAAATCACTGTTATTCCGGCTAAGGCGGGAAGACTGACGGCAATGTCTACGCCCTTCCCATCCGCGGGAAAATACCCGGCGATTCAATTGATGCTGAACAATGGGATCGTCCAACCTCTCGGCAATCCCTTTGCAAACTACGCTCTGTGTGCAAACGGGAAATGGATCCAACTGCTATTGAAATTATGCAATTTTACGGTTCTCCCCTTAAAGCCGGCCCAACTGGACGGACACGGTATCGTGATTGTTCGGGGGTATAAAAATGATATCAATCCTTTCTGGCCGTATTTAAATGACCCAGAGTGTTTGTTTTTTCTTTTTCTTTCCATAAGTTCTCTAAGCACGGCCTTTTTTTTAAAAAAGCGGGGACCGAAAGATTTTAAGCTGAGTTTTCCGGATTCCATCCTGACCTGGCTGGCCGCTTATCATCCCCGAATGATTCGTTATCTTGGGGATATGGAAAGTCGAATGCTGCATCGTAAGCTGTCTTCTCTTTCTATCGAAAAGCCGTTATTTGTCATGGGTTTGGCCAGAGCCGGCACCACCATTCTTCTGGAAACCCTGACTGCGGTAAAACAGACCGCTTCTCATCAATATCGTGATTTTCCCTTTATCATGACCCCGGTGTTCTGGAACACTTTTGTGTCCGTTTTTGCAACAGATCAGAAACCGGTGGAAAGACCGCATAAAGATCGCATCCGGATCAACCGAGAAAGCCCCGATGCCTTTGAGGAGCCGATCTGGCAATTTTTTTTCCCCCATGTCCATGATCCTGCCGCGCTTCATCGTCTGACTGCGGCAGACGATAATCCGCATTTTAACCGGTTTTATATCGACCACATAAAAAAAATTCTGCACATGAGAAAAGGGACCCGCTATGTATCAAAAGGCAACTACAATATCGCCCGTATCGAATATATCAAACACCTGTTTGAAGACGCATACTTTGTCATTCTCATTCGTCACCCCCTTCAGCATATTGCATCATTGGTTCGCCAGCATGAGCGTTTTATGGCATACTCGCAAACCAACCCGCAAATCCCGGAATATCTGACGGCGGCAGGGCATTATGAATTCGGGCCCCAAAGAAGACCGATATGCTTGTCTCCGGATGACGGAAAGGCCATATTGGAAGCTTGGCGAAGCGGTGACGATTACCTGGGTTATGCCATTCAATGGGCCGGAATTTATCGCTTTGTCCGCTGGTTGCTTGCTGAAAACAAAAGCCTTAAAGAGCATACCCTCATCATGCGATATGAAGATCTGTGCGCTGCTCCGGAAAAGGAAGTTGGGAAAATTTTGCACTTTGCATATTTGGAAAATGATTCTTATTCCATGTTGAATATTTCGGCTTCGCCGCATACATTGCAGATGACGGAAGAACAAAAAAATTATTGCTGGCGCAAGGTACGCGCTGTTGCTGAATTATACGGATACACAAAAGATCCGGACAACCCGGGTTCTTTTTCTTTTTAAGAGCAATGGGGAAGAGCATTACTCCCCGGGAATATAGGGAAGAGCAGGGGCCGGGAAATTTTCTCCCCTCTATCCTCACCGGAATCCCGTTGGCGCCCGAATTCTCAGCGCGGCAGATGAAAGGTTTGCGGCAGTTGTTCGAAAGCAGGGGAGGCAAACAGCAGGCCCTGATAGAACCGGATACCGGCCTGGCGCAGCCATTGGAATTCATCGATGGTTTCAACCCCTTCGGCGATAATATCAACTCCCAAGTCGAAACAGGTTCGGGAAATACCGCGAACGATCGCCTGACGGGGGCCGTTGCTTTCAATGCCTCTTATCAGGAGCATATCCAGTTTGATAAATTCAGGCTGAAATTCGGCCAGCAGATTCAGGCCGGCATACCCGGCCCCGAAATCGTCAATGGCGACATTCATTCCGGAGCCGCGATGCCTGTTGACGGCCTCTTTGAAACCGGCAAAGTCGGTAATGATTTCCCGTTCCAGAATTTCCAGAACCAGCTGGCCGGGGTCAATATGACACCTGGCGGCGGCCGCCAGCATCGAAGATATGGCTGTTGGCGAGGTTTCCACGCTCATAGGCAGGAAGTTGAGGTTGAGGTGGGTGGTTAATCCCATTTGCGCCGCCATGTCAATGGCAATGATCCGGCACTGTTCGTCAAAATTATGGATCTCGTCCGGTTCAACCCGTGACAGGACGGTTTCGGCAGATTCATTATTCGGCCCTCGTATCAGCGCTTCATAGGATAAAATGGCGCTGTTGGAAATATCAATGATGGGTTGAAACGCAAAAGAATAGTCGGTGTCCGGTGTTATAACGGGCGACGAGGTCTGTGGTGCTGCGGCCGTTTCCGGAGCTTCCGGCGCCACCGACTGTTGAACCATGGACAGGGGGGTACCGGTCTTGCTCAATTTTTTTCGCCAGTGACCGTGAATAAAAGCGTCCAACAGTTTTTTGGCCCGTCCGGAGTTTAACCGGGCAAAAGATTCCCCTTTGCTGAAAAAATCATTGGTCCCCAGAATGGTGTCTGCTTCCTTCGGTGAAATGTCTGTATACCCCATGGTCCAGTCCCCGAAGGCCCGCCTGGAAATGGGTTCACGAATAATAACCGTTACCTGTTGATGTCGCTCATCACGGGAAATGCCGGCAAACAGATTGTCGATGGTCTCCGGTTCTCCCTCCAGTACCTGGAAGAAACTGCCTTCAGAGTAAAGCAGGATGCCGGTCACCTTGCATTTCATATTTCGCCGGCGGGCCTGAATAAGAAGGTCCGTCAGTTCCTGGCGGCTGAACCGGATAGTCGCGGCGCTGGTGTATATCAGATGAATCAGTTTTGACACCGTCTTTCCCTGCGCGGTTGGCGGTCTATCAGTCTTTTTCCCGTTTCAGCGGGTATTCCAGAAAATCTTCGTCATTTACTGTTTGACCCAGTATTTCATCCTTTTGGGCAGTCAGTTCGGCGAGAAAACCGGCAGCGCTTTCGGCGCTCATGCCAAAGGGATCAAAATGGGGGCTGGTGGAATATTTAAACAGGATGGATTGATCCGCTTTGCGCGTGGAGACATATGCCATCGACCACTTTTCAAAATTGCGCCGGCTGATTTCCTGATAATCCAGAATCGTGATGCCGGTGTGTCGCGGGTCTCCAACAATGACGGTATACAGTCTGTTGACGGAGTCCCGCGGTCCTTCCAGCCACTGCATGAAATACTTCGGATCATAACAGAGAACGCCGGTAACATCGGCTTTCCGGTTGTTTTTTCTGGCAACTTTAAGTATTTCCGTAAGTCCCTCAAAATCCAGCTTGTTGGTTACTTCACTGGCATAGATCAATCGAATCAGGGGCATGGGGACCCTCCTTATTATCGGATTGGCTGAAAAAGAGACAGGTAAAATATTTTGTATATTGTACCACTATAACAGACGAAAAGTCGAGACGATCTTCGCTAACAGACGATCTTCGCTAATTCAAAATGATGTTAGCTGAATCTTATGCGGAATTTATCGCAATTGGCCTTTCGACCACATTATCACTGTCCGCCGCGAACCGGGCGGATATAATATGTATCCGACTTATTGCCGGTCGGGTCGTCGCGGCCGTAG
>CAZWCS010000100.1:0-16177 GCA_964632805.1 uncultured Desulfobacterales bacterium | reverse complement strand
GGAATGACCGCGGCCCTGGGACTGGCCGAGCAGGGATTTGAGACCGTTCTGGTGGAACAGGACGGGCAACTGGGCGGTATGGCCCGGCAGTTGACCACCACCATTGACGGAGCGGATGTCAACCGCTATCTCGACGGACTGGCGGAAAAAGTTACCGCCCATCCTTCTATCCAGGTTCTGACCAATTCTTTGATCGTGGGGTTTTCCGGGTTCAAAGGCAACTTTGAAACGGAAATTCTGGTGGGTCCGGCCATGTATGAGCGCAAAATTAAACACGGGGTGGTCATTCTGGCCACCGGAGCCACGGAATACCAGCCCACGGAATATCTGTATGGTCAACATGAAGCGGTGCTGACACAGGCGGAACTGGCCCGGCGGCTGGCGGAAAACGGCGCCGATGATCTGGAACAGATCGTAATGATTCAGTGCGTAGGATCAAGAAACGAAGAGCATCCCAGTTGTTCCCGCCACTGCTGCCAGGCGGCTGTCAAGAATGCCCTGACCATCAAGAAAATGCGGCCCGAGGCGGAAGTCTATCTTCTGTATCGGGATATGCGCATGTATGGTTTCCTGGAGGATTATTATACCGAAGCCCGGGAAAAAGGGGTCCTGTTCTTCCGCTATACCGCGGACGCACCGCCGGTGGTGGAGGCAGACGATGCGGGCCTTTCCGTAACCTTCAGGGATCATATCCTGAATCGACAACTCCGTGTAAATCCCGATGTGCTGGCGTTGAGTGCGGGCATGCGGCCGACGGATACGGAAGAGCTGGGACAAATCATGAAACTGGGCAGAAATGCGGAGGGGTATCTGATCGAAGCCCATGTAAAGCTGCGGCCGGTGGAAATGACCACCGAGGGG
This sequence comes from uncultured Desulfobacterales bacterium, assembly GCA_964632805.1. Taxonomy (GTDB): domain Bacteria; phylum Desulfobacterota; class Desulfobacteria; order Desulfobacterales; family Desulfosudaceae; genus CAZWCS01. Next base: position 15,316 of record CAZWCS010000100.1, on the reverse strand, counting down.
ATTTATGTCTGCGGGACCGCGCACAGTCCCCGCCTCATTCCGGAAGCCATTTCCCAGGCACAGGCGGCCGCTTCCCGGGCGGCCACCCTGCTCTCCCAGCCGCACCTGACCCTGTCGGCGGTTACCGCCCAGGTCGACCCGGAACACTGCGCCGCCTGTCTGGTCTGCGTGCGCTCCTGTCCCTATCATGTCCCCTGCATCAACGCCGACGGCGTCAGTGAAATCGACCCGGCGCTGTGCCAGGGATGCGGGGTATGCGCCGCCGAGTGCCCGGCCAAAGCCATCCATCTCAACTGGTATGAAGACCCCCAGATCATAAGTAAAATCGATGCCCTGCTGGAGGAGGTAAACCATGAGTGATTTCGAACCGGTTATCATTGCGTTCTGCTGCGACTACTGAGGGTACTCCGCCGCGGACCTGGCAGGTTCGATGCGACTGCAATACCCGACCAACATCAAAATCATACGGGTCCCCTGCACCGGCAAAGTGGACGCCATTCATATCCTTCACGCCTTTGAAAAAGGCGCGGACGGCGTTTACCTGGTCGGCTGCATGGAAGGAGACTGCCATTTTATTCAGGGCAACCTGAAGGCCAAACGGCGCGTAAAGCAGGTCCAGAAAATTCTGGCGTCCATCGGCATCGAAGGAGAAAGAGCCCGGATGTACAACCTTTCTTCCGGGGAAGGCCCCCTGTTTGCCCAGTACGCACAGGAAATGTATGAAAAAATCAAAGAACTGGGCCCCAACCCGGCCAAAAAGGGGAAAAAAGGCGAGGCGGCCTGAAAAACGTACAACCATCGTGAGCAAAACAGAGAGGACGACACTATGATTGTGGCCGAGAAAAAACCGATTGAAGAAATTATTGGTTATACCGGGGGGCACGACCGTATCCTTATTCTGGGATGCAATGAGTGCGTTACGGTTTGTGAAGCCGGCGGTAAAAAAGAGGTGGAGATACTGGCCTCCACCCTGCGGATGTATTTTCAAAAAGAGGGCCGCTCCGTCACCATTGACGAAGAGACCCTGGAACGCCAGTGCGATCACGAATACCTGGAGGAAATCCGGGACCGGGTGGACAATTATGACGCCATAATCTCTCTGGCCTGCGGGGTGGGCATCCAGTTTACAGCGGAAAAATACCCCACCACCCTGGTTTATCCCGGGGTCAACACCTGTTTTCTCGGGGCCACCGAAGAGCGTGGCGTCTGGGGGGAACGCTGCCAGGCCTGTGGTCAGTGCGTACTGGCCTATACCGGCGGTATCTGTCCGGTGGCCCGATGCGCCAAACGGCTGCTGAACGGGCCCTGCGGCGGTTCCACCGATGGACGCTGCGAACTCAGCAAAGAGGTGCCGTGCGCCTGGCAGTTGATCATTGACCGCCTGAAAGCGCTGGGGCGATTGGAAGACTATGAAAAACTGTTTGCCATCAAAGACTGGTCCACCGACAGAGCCGGCGGACCCAGAAAAGTGATCAGGGAGGACTTAGTCGAATGAGCCTGAAAACACCGAGTAAGCTTGAAAAAATTCTGGCGGCGGGTCATCTGGCGGTAACCTCCGAATGTGGCCCGCCGCGGGGGAGTGATCCCGACGTTATCACCCGCAAAGGAGAACTACTGAAAGACTGTGTCGACGCCATCAATATCACCGACAACCAGACTTCGGTAACCCGCCTGTGCAGCCTGGCTGCCTGTATCCGGCTGAAACTGATGGGTCTGGAACCGATCCTGCAGATGGTCACCCGGGACCGCAACCGGATCGCGCTGCAAAGCGACATACTGGGCGCCGCCTCGTTTGATATCCACAATATTCTCTGCCTCTCCGGGGATCACCAGAAATTCGGCGACTGCCCCACCGGCCAGAATGTCCATGACCTGGATTCTCTGCAACTGATTCAAACCGTCCGGCAGATGCGGGATGAAGCCAGATTTCTGGGGGGAGATGAGATCTCCCGTCCGCCCGCCATGTTTGTCGGGGCCGCCGCCAACCCCTTTGCCGACCCCTTCGAAATCCGGGTGCCGCGGCTGGCCAAAAAAATCGCCGCCGGGGTGGAATTTATCCAGACCCAATGCATTTATAATCTGGATAAATTTGAAGAGTGGATGAAAGGGGTGCGGGACCGGGGACTGCATGAAAAAGTTCACATCCTGGCCGGGTTGACCCCCATGAAATCGGCCGGCATGGCCAAATTCATGAAAAACCGGGTACCCGGTATGGATGTCCCCGATGAAGTGGTCAAACGCTTATCCGATACACCCAAAGAAAAACAGGCCGAAGAAGGCATCGCCATCTGTATCGAATCCATTCAGCGGTTAAAAGCGGTGGAAGGGATCAGCGGTTTTCATATCATGGCCATTGAGTGGGAAGAAAAAGTGCCGGAAATCACCAAAAGCGCTGGCCTTTTACCCCGGCCTGCGATAGAATAATCCCAAAACGGAAACCGTGTAATCTGCCAATAACTTGAGGAGGAAGCAGCAAATGTCAAAAAAAAGAATTCTCGTTGTCGATGATGAACCGGATCTCACCACGTTGGTCAAAAAACATCTGGTGGAGGAAGGGTATGAAGTCGAGATTGCCTATAATGGCGTCGAGGCCATGGAAAAAGTCAAGGCCAACCCCCCGGACGCCATTGTCCTTGACGTCATGATGCCGGAAAAAGACGGCTATCAGACCTGCGCGGAATTAAAAGGCGATGAGAAATACGCCGACATACCCATCGTGCTGCTGACCGCGGTGGCCGACCACGTCAGCTCCACCCGCTACTCGCATTTTGACGGCATGTCCATGGAGGCGGACGACTATCTGCCGAAACCGGCGTCCCCGGAAGATATCGCCGACAGCCTGAAAAGCCTTCTGGGCTGATTGACCGGTCGGAAATCGGACTTATTGGCCACAAAGAAATCAATGAATCAAAGCATGACGGGCCGATACATTTTTTTTGTGTACCGGCCCGTTGTATTTTAAGCGAAAGCGTCTTTATTCCACCGGCAGCAGCACCGTAAACGTAGTCCCTTCGCCGGGAGTGCTCTCCAGATCAATGGTTCCCATCATCTGTTCCACCAGCCCCTTCACTATCGGCAATCCCAGTCCCGTGCCGGTAATAAAACGGGTGTTTTCATCTTTTACCCGATAGAACTTTTCAAAAATTTTCTCCTGATGCGCCGGGGCAATACCCAGGCCGTCATCCGCCACCTTGATCCGCAGGCACATGTCCTCCTGATCCATGGAAACCCGGATATGTCCGCCTTCCCCGGTATAATTGATGGCGTTGGTGACCAGGTTGCCGAAAATGCTCTCCAGCGCCAGAGGATCCGCGGTTAACTCCGGAAAAGAGTCCTCGGCCAGTTCCAGGGTCAAGGTCTGCTGTTTCGCCCGGGCCCGTTCCTGGAGAAAATCTACAATATTTTCCAAAAGTTCGTCCAAACCAATCTTTTGGATATTATGCACCGCCCCGCCCGCCTCAATCCGCGACAAATCCAAAAGATCGCCGATGAGAAAAATCAGACCGCTGGTTTTTTCCTTGGCGCGGGAAAGAATATACTGCTCTTCCTGATCATCGCCTCCCCCCTCCTCTTTGGCCATATCTTTCAGCACCACACTGAGCTGTTCGTGAATGGTGGACAACGGGGAACGCAGCTCGTGGGAGACCTTGGCGACAAATTCGGATTTCAGTTGATCCAGCATCTTGATGGCGGTAATATCCCCCAGCGTCACCACCGCTCCCAGGCATTCCCCGGTTTCCCCGAAAACGGAGCGTCCCCGGGCCATGAGGTATTTGTTTCCCTCGGCTTCCAGTTCATAGGTCACCACCTCTTCCTGCAAACCGTTTTCCCGGGCGGAAATTTTTTTAACCATCGCACAGAATCCGTCATCATTCAGATAATCCCCGATTTCCCCGCCCGGTGCGGCATCCGGCGGCAGACCGGCGATTTCCTTAAAAGCGGGATTCATTAAAACGACCTGGCCGGACGTATCGGTTACCACCATCCCGTTGGGCAGGGACTCCACGATAGCGCGGATACGGCTTTTTTCCGCATCCAGGTCCGCCAGGGTCCGGCGCCGTTCCGCCGCCAGCTTCTGGGTCTTCTGTTCCAGCCGGATCTTATCCAGCGCCCGCTCCACGACCATCCGCAACTGGGTGGGATCAAAGGGCTTGGGGATAAAATCATAGGCCCCGTGTTTCATGGCCTCAATGGCGGTTTCCACCGTGGCAAAACCGGTGATTACAATCACCAGAATTCCTTTTTCCATGGCCTGAATTTCCCGGAGTACGTCCATGCCGTCAATCCCGGGCATTTTCAAATCTGTCAGCACCACTGAAAAAAAGGTTTCCCGCAGAAGCCCAAGGCCTTCATTGCCATTGGCCGCAGTGGTTACGTCGCAGTCTTTTATCCGTTTTAAAACACGCGCACATCCTTCCCGTATATCCTGTTCATCATCGATTACCAGAATCTTCATAACCTGACTCGTTTCCACTGTCCTGTTCCCCTTTTTCGTTTTCTACCGGAAGTTCAATCGTAAACACTGCGCCGCCCTCCGTTTGATTGTCGGCCGCAATTCTGCCGCCGTGCTCATCAATAATACTGTAAACCAGACTGAGCCCCAGACCGGTACCTTTTCCTTCCTCTTTGGTGGTATAAAACGGTTCGAATATATGCGGCAGCACCTCCGATGGAATACCGGAGCCGGTATCGGCAATCTCGATCAACACCCGATCTTTCGACGGTAACAGGGCCGTTTTTATATCCAGCACTCCTTTGCCGTCCATGGCCTGGGCCGCATTGAGAATAATATTCATAAACACATGATTCAACTGCTGCATATCTGCCTTAACAAAAATCGGCGTTTCAGAAAAGCCTTTTTTAATCTCGATATCATGAAACAGGGTCTGATTTTCCAGTAAAAACAGCGTCCGGGCCACGGCCTGGTTGATATCCACCGCGGTTCGCTGCTGCCGGGTCTGACGGGCAAATTCCAGCAACTCTTTGACTGTCTCACTGCCGCGCTGGGCATCCCGGAGTATCCTGTGGACATCTTCCTCGGCCTCCGGGCTGAGGTCGTAATCTTCCAGCAGAAGCTTGGCATAAAGCAGAATACCGCCCAGGGGATTGTTCAACTGATGGGCCACACCGGCGGCCAGTTTTCCCAGAGAGGACATTTTCTCCGCCTGCAGCAACTGGGTTTGCGCCTTTTGCAGTTCCGCCTTCATCTGGTTTTCTTCGGTCATATCATGAAAAAAACCGATCGAGGCGATCTCTTTTTCGCCTTCGTAGATAACGGCCGCGCTCAAATTGATGGGCACCAGACCACCGTCCTTTTTTACCATGGTCACTTTATAGGACTTCAACTTTCCCTGGCCACCGTCTTCCTCGCTCCGCAGCCGACGCATCACTTCCTGGGCACCCCCTTCGGGATACACCTGCCGGATATCGAGTTTATTCAGCGCTTCATCCACCCGATAGCCGGTTATTTCCGCCGCCGCTTCATTGAAAATAATAATCTTGCCGGTCATATCCGCCGCGATAACACCGTCCACCGAGCTCAGGATAAGGTTGCGCAAAAAAGCGTTGGACCGCTCCAGCCGTTCCAGCATCTGCTCCACGGCATAAAAATCAAAATCCAGCATGGCCAGGGCGTCAATCCGCCCCTCCGCGGCGGCGACGGGATAGGAATAAAAGCAGGCATCGCCACTGATCACCTCAAAAGCGTCCTCTTTCATGTTGGACAGTACCGGCCGCCCGGTTTGCATAACTTTCGCGGCAATGCAATCCTGGCAGGGTTGATCGTGGTTGCGGAAGACGGTATAACAATACTCTCCGGTGATGTCCGTTTTTCCGACCAGCTCCCGCGTATACTTGTTGGCGGCCAGAATTCTGTAATCCGTAGAGATCACAAAAAACTTGCGCTGGGCCGCGTCCACCGCCCGCAGAAGAAAATCTTTTTCCCGACTGGCATCCATTAACCCCCTCCTGAACAGTTGGTTATGGGAAAAACCCCTTTTTATTCATTTTTATCTTACTTTTTAAAGGGACGCAATCATATTTTGTCTTGAATTTTTGGCTATCTTTGGTTATGACACTTTCTATGAAAATATTAATTGCCGACAATATTGATGAAACCGGTATTCAGCGCCTCCGGGAGGAACCCGCCTGCGAGGTGGATATCCGGACAGACCTGACACCGGAGAGGCTGCAGCAGATCATCGGCAATTACCACGCCGTTATTATCCGCAGCGCCACCAAACTTACCGCCGAGATCCTGGCGGCCGGCGCCCCCCGTTTACGAGCCGTCGCCCGGGCCGACATCGGTCTGGACAACGTTGATATCCCGGCCGCCACCGAGCACGGCATTGTGGTCATGAACACCCCCCAGGGCAACACCGTCACCACGGCCGAACATACCATCTCCATGATGCTGGCCCTGACCCGGAATATTCCCCAGGGCACCCGCACGCTCAAATCGGGCGTCTGGGCCAAAAAACAACTCCAGGGGCGGGAAATTTTCAACAAAACCCTGGGAGTGATCGGATTTGGCAAAATCGGCGCCATCGTTGCCGACCGCGCCCGTCAGTTCAGGATGAACGTTATCGTGGCCGACCCCAATATTCCGCCGGAAGTGGTGGAAAATGAAGGTCACCAACCGGTCACTTTCGAGGAACTTCTGCAGCGTTCGGACTTTATTACCGTCCATGTGCCGAAAATGAAAGAAACCACCGGTCTGCTCAATAAAGACGCCTTTGCGCAGATGAAAAAGGAGGCCATGGTAATCAACTGTGCCCGGGGCGGCATCATCGATGAAGCCGATCTGTACGAGGCCCTGGTTTCGGGACGGATTGCCGGTGCCGCCCTGGACGTTTTTGAAACCGAACCGCCGGGGGATTCCCCTTTGTTCACCCTGGACAATGTCATTGCCACCCCGCACCTGGGGGCCGCCACCAAGGAAGCCCAGGTGAACGTCTCAGAGGCCGCCGCCAGCCAAATCATTGCCTATCTGAAAAACGACACCATCATCAACAGCGTTAACGCGCCGGCCGTCTCCGGCGAAGAACTGGCCATCCTGCAGCCGTTGATAACCCTGAGTGATCGCATGGGCGAATTGCTGGCCAAATTCTCGGAAGGCCATCTGCGCGCCCTGGAAATCGAATATACCGGCGACTTTCAAGGACTCAATCTGGAGCCGGTGACCACGGCCGCTGTAAAAGGCCTTCTGGCCCCGATTGTTCAGCACACCATCAACTCCATCAACGCCATGCCCGTTGCCGCCCAGAAGGGTATCAAAATCACCACCCGCAGCGGCGAAAGTCCCACCGATTATCTCAATCTGATCACCCTTACCGTCACCACGCAGATCGGAAAAAATACCGTGGCCGGAACCATATTCGGGAAAAACGCACCCCGCATTATCCGGATTAATGATTTCCGGCTGGAGATGATTCCCACGCCGGGTAATTTTGCAATTATCCATAACCTTGACCGTCCCGGGGCCATCGGAAGTATCGGTATGACCCTGGGAGAGCACAACATTAATATTGAACGCATGCAGGTCGGCCAAAAAGGCGACAACGAGCGAAATGTTATCTTCCTGCGAACCGGCAGCCCCATTAGCGAACAAGTTCTGAAAGCGTTGCGGAAACTCCCCATGGTCAAAGATGTAACAATTTTTGACCTTGACGAATAACCACTTCATTCTTACTATTTTCCCAGACAGAAACGGGACCGGGATGGATATTATGGGTGAAAACAGCAACAATTTTATTCTGAAAGAAAAGGCGGTTTCCGAGGAACCGTGCCGGCAGCTGCCGGAAATCGATTTTTCCACCTTCATTTTTTCCTTGAACTCTTCTGCCCTGGTTCATCTGGGTGCAATCAATGATCCGACCACCGGAAAGCAGAACCAGAATCTGCAGATTGCCAAACAGACCATCGATATGCTGGGAATGCTGGAACAAAAAACCCGCGGCAATTTGACCGAAGAAGAATCCCAGCTGTTAAAATCCATCCTGCATGAACTGCGGCTGCTTTATGTGAAGGAAAAAAAGGAATCCTCTCCGGCCGACCTGAAATAAGTTCCTCTGAAACGGAAGCCCGGAATCGTTATAAAAATTTGTAATGATGATGCCCTCATAAAAAGTCGTCACTCCGGGCTTGACCCGGAGTCTATGCATAATTAAGTAATTGAAAAAACTGGATACCGGGTCAAGCCCGGTATGACAAAAAAGCTGTTTTCCGAATTTTTGCGAAGCCATCAATGATAAAACAAGATCAAACCGTTGCAGAGAGGCAGTCCGGTGAGCAATCAACCGCAAACACAAGGAGTTTCCCCATGTTTACCCCGAAAAAACAAAACCATCTGGTATATGTAACGATATTTCTTATCACGGGCCTGGCGCTGTTTTCTCTGGCGCAAATGCCGGCGGTGGCCACCGCCAAAGCCGCTGTCCAGAATGATCTTTGGCCCGGCTCTTTCAGCGAACTGGCCCAATCCGTCAGCCCGGCCGTAGTCAACATCCGCACGGAAACCACCACCACCCGGGGCAGCAACGTCTATCGCCATTTTTTCAGCCATCCCTTTGGGAAAAACGACCCTTTTAACGAATTTTTCGAAAAATTCTTCAACGCCCCCCATGACCGGGAGTATACCCAGCGCAGCCTGGGCTCCGGATTTATTGTGGATTGCCAGGGATTTATCGTCACCAACCATCATGTGGTGGAAAAGGCGGATGAAATAAAGGTCAAACTGAAAAACGGAGATGAATTTGCCGCTGAAATTATCGGCATGGATGCCAAAACTGACCTGGCGCTGCTGAAAATCGAAACGGAAACCAATTTGCTCAGCCTGCAGCTGGGTGATTCGGACTCCATTCGAGTGGGCGAATGGGTAGTGGCCATCGGCAGTCCCTTCGGCCTGGAACAGACCGTTACCGCCGGCATTGTCAGTGCCAAAGGCCGGGTAATCGGTGCCGGCCCCTACGACGACTTTATTCAGACCGACGCCTCCATCAACCCCGGCAACAGCGGTGGTCCGTTGCTCAATCTCCAGGGAGAAGTTGTGGGCATTAACACCGCCATCGTCGCCAGCGGGCAGGGAATCGGGTTCGCCATTCCCGCCAATCTGGCCCAAAATATCATCGAACAGTTAAAAGAATCGGGCCGGGTTACCCGCGGCTGGCTGGGGGTTGGCATTCAGCCGATTACCCAGGAACTGGCGGAATATTATGATCTGGAAGACAACCAGGGAGCCCTGGTGACCCAGGTCTTTCCGGGTGACCCTGCCGACAAGGCCGGCATTGAACCCCAGGACATTATCTTGCAGGTTGATGGTAAAAAGATCAAAGACAATCGCGAGCTTTCCACCATGATCGCCAACATCCCGGTGGGCGAAACCATAAAAATCAAAGTATTGCGCAAAGGCAAAATCAAAACCATCCCGGTTCAAATCGCCAAACGCGACGACACCGAGCTGGCCGATCAGGAAGGCGGCCAACAGGCCGATGAAATGTTGGGCATCCGGGTGGCCGCTCTGACCCCCGAAGTCGCCCGCGAACTGAACTTGAATATCGCCCAGGGCGTTTACGTAACCCAGGTGGAAGCAGGCAGCCGGGCGGATCGTGCGGGCATCAGCCGGGGGGACGTCATCCGGGAGATCAACCACAGAGAAATCCGGACCACGGCGGACTTCCGGGAAATTATGAAAGACATCAAAGAAGGTGAACGGCTGCAATTGTATATCCGCAAAACCAACGGCATGCATCTGGTCATCAACATGACCCGCTGACCATCATGTTCTTGAAAAAATCCGGGCGCAGCCGCCGTCTGCATGGCCGTTGCGCCCGGTTTCATTGAAATGCTGAAATGCCTTTCCCCAGCCAAAATCAACCTTTTTCTCCGTGTCCTCGGCCGGAGGCCGGACGGCTACCACGATCTTTTTTCCCTGATGTGCGGCCTCGACCTGGCTGATGTGCTGACCTTTGATTTTTCCCCGACTACCCTTACCGTAAGCTGCAAGCACCCCGGGGTTCCGGATGGTCCCGACAACCTGGCCTATCGGGCCGCCGCCCGGTTTTTTGAACAAACCGGTTTGTCCTCCGGCGTCTCCATTACCATTGAAAAAAACATTCCGGTCGCCGCCGGGCTGGGCGGCGGCAGCAGTAACGCCGCCACCGTTCTTTCCACCCTGAACAGCCGCTACCGTAGTCCCCTGTCTCCGGAAAAACTTATGACAATCGGCGCCCGCCTGGGGGCGGACGTTCCCTTTTTCCTTTATGGCCGTCCCGCCCTGGCCACCGGCATCGGCGAAATCCTCACGCCCTACCCCCGCCTCCCGGAAATGACCGTACTACTGATAAATCCGGGAATCAATATCTCCACAGCAGAGGTTTATAAAAGTTTGAATTTGGGATTGACAAACCCGCAAAAAAAAAATAGGCTTAGTTCTTTTACAAAAGAGACCTGTTTCAGGGCCGAAACAGACCTGATAAACGATCTGGAAACCGTGACCGCCGCCCGGTATCCGGAAATACCGGCAGCCAAAGAGCGGTTGCGGAAACAGGGCGCCGCCGGCGTTCTGATGTCAGGCAGCGGACCGACGGTGTTCGGGTTGTTTCCGGAGCAGGCAACGGCGGAAGCCGCCCGCCAGGCCTTGAAACCCCGGGAAAACGAGTGGATATTTTTGGCAAAGCTATTGACTGGGGACGATGCGACGTAACTGAATACGGTTGTCTGAACAAACCTCACTGGGGCGTCGTCAAGTGGTAAAGACACAGGATTTTGATTCCTGCATTCGGAGGTTCGAATCCTCCCGCCCCAGCCAGACCGAAACGGCCATCAGGAGATAGACAGGTACATGGAAACCAACGATTTTAAAATTTTTGCGGGCAATTCCAACCCCGATCTCGCCCGAAAAATATGCACCTATCTTGATAAACCGCTGGGAGAAGCCAAAGTTTCCCAATTCAGCGACGGCGAAATTCAGATCGAAATCAAAGAAAACGTCCGGCGGCGGGCCGTTTTCCTGATTCAATCCACATGTGCTCCGGTAAATGACAATCTGGTGGAACTGCTGTTAATGGTGGACGCCCTCAGACGTTCCGCCACCAGCCGGATCACCGCCGTCATTCCCTATTTCGGCTATGCCCGCCAGGACAAAAAAGTGGCCCCCCGGGTCCCCATCAGCGCCAAACTGATGGCGGACCTGCTTACCAAAGCCGGGGTGGAAAAAGTCATCACCATGGATCTGCATACCGGGCAGATCCAGGGATTTTTCGATATACCGGTGGACAATCTTTTTGCCGCTCCGGTGATGATTGAAAAAATCCGCTCCGGATACGATAAAAATCAATTGGTTATCGTTTCCCCTGATGCCGGCGGGGTGGAACGGGCCCGCGCCTTTGCCAAACGCCTGGATGCCGGCCTGGCGATTATCGACAAACGACGCTCCGCCCCCAACAAAGCGCAGGCCATGGCGGTCATCGGCAACGTGGAGAAAAAAATCGCTATCATTCTGGATGATATGATAGACACGGCCGGCACCCTGACCGAAGCGGCCACCGCCCTGGCGGAACACGGCGCCAGTGAAGTTCATGCCTGCTGTGTTCATCCGGTTCTGTCCGGCCCGGCGGTGGACCGGATTAATGATTCGGCCTTAAAAACCATTCTGGTTACCGATACAATTCCGCTGAACAATACCGCGGCGGCCTGTGATAAAATTAACGTTCTGTCCATCGCCGAACTGGTCGGCGAAGCCATAAAACGCAGTTATACCGGCGAATCCGTAACCTCTTTGTTTATTTAAGAAGGAACCATAAAAAAATGGAAACCACTACCTTGAAAGTTGCCCCCCGTATAATGGAAGGCGGCCCGAAACCCGGGGCGCTGCGGCGGGACGGTCTCATGCCGGCCGTTGTTTACGGTCAAGGCAAAAAACCGTTTATGCTGACTGTAAATATGAACGATTTCAAAAATCTGTTGAATCATATTACCAGTCAGTCCCTTATTTCTCTGAACGCGGAAGGAGACGAAACGCTCTCCCAAAAAATTGTCATGATCAAAGAACTGCAACGGCACCCGGTCTCGCATAAATTTATCCATGCGGACTTTTATGAAGTTGACATGACCAAAAAAATCCGGGTCAACATTCCGGTTTCCACAGTGGGCGTTTCGCCCGGGGAAGAAGACGGGGGCGTGCTGCAGATTATTCGTCGGGAACTGGAGGTAAGCTGCCTTCCGGGGGACATTCCGGAGACCATCGAAATCGATATCAGTCAGCTGGAAATCGGGGATTCTGTTCATGTCAGCCAGATTACCGGCCTGAAGAATGCGGAATTGACCTGGGACCCGGAACACGAGTCCGATTATACCGTCCTTGCCGTGGCGGCTCCGACCATTGAAGAAGAACCGGAAGAAGAACTGGAAGAAGGTGAAGAAGGTATCGAAGAAGGCGCTGAAACGGAAGGTGCCGAGACCGCGGAGGAACACTCCCGGGATACGGAGACGGACGCCGAATAATAATCCTGTGCTGTGACCGGGGTTTTATCCGGTCTGATCCGGTTGAAGCCGGAATGGTGCTTATGGAAAGGGACGGGCATCTGGTCGCGGGACTCGGGAATCCGGGCAGAAAATATGCTCATACCCGGCATAATGTCGGATTTATGACGGTAGACTGCCTGAGCCGGAAGCTGGCCCTGCCCCGGGAACAAAAAAAATTCGAGGTTATCTATACGATTGGAGAAGTTGCAGGCAAAAAAATTTTTCTGGCCAAGCCGATGGCGTTCATGAACAACAGCGGGGAAACCCTGTTGCGGCTGGCCCGGTATTTTAAGCTGGACAGCCGGAAGATGTTAATTATCCATGACGACATTGACCTGACCGTAGGAAGTATAAAAATTAAAAGGAAAGGAGGTCATGGCGGACATAAGGGAATCGAATCCATCATTGATGCTTTCGGCGAGAATGAATTCACCCGGATCCGTATCGGTGTCGGTCACCCCGGGTACAGAGAGGATGTGGTCGGCCATGTTCTGGGAAAATTTTCTCCCGCGGAACAAGACACCATGGAGCGGCTGATACAGCAGGCCGCCGAAGCGGTGGAAACCGTTCTCGGCCGGGGTGAACAGGAAGCGATGCGCCGGTATCATGGAACATTACCGAAAAATATATAAAAAATTTCGGGAAAATAAGAAACAACAGGAAACCAAAATTGTAACCAAGAACAAGGAGGAAACATGGAGTCTTTAACCAGCAACATTCCACTTTTATGCACCTGTATCGGCGGCGTGGGAATTCTCTTTTCCCTTATTCTGGCCGGTATCGTCAAAACCGCTCCCGCCGGCGATGAAAAAATGAACCAGATCGCCGGCGCGATAAAAGAAGGCGCCATTGCCTATCTCAACCGCCAGGCCAAAAGCATGGGCATAACCGGTATCATCATCTGCGCGATCATCTGGTTTACCATGGATTCACTTACGGCCATCGGCTTTATCGTAGGGGCCGTTGCCTCATTTTTTGCCGGCTACATCGGCATGCGGGTTTCCGTTATCGCCAATGTCAGAACCGCCGAAGCCGCCAAAAGCGGCCTGGCCAAAGGCCTCTCCATGGCTTTTAAGGGCGGTTCGGTCACCGGTATGATCGTGGCCGGTCTGGCCCTGACCTCCGTGGCCGGGTATTACACCTACCTGTTGTCCACCGGCCTGACCGGGGTAGACGCCGTAGTGCCGCTGGTGGCCCTGGGCTTCGGCGGCAGCCTGATCTCCATTTTCGCCCGGCTGGGCGGCGGTATTTTTACCAAGGGCGCCGACGTGGGGGCCGACCTGGTGGGCAAAGTGGAAGCCGGGATCCCGGAAGACGATCCCCGCAACCCGGCCACCATCGCGGACAATGTGGGCGACAACGTCGGTGACTGCGCCGGTATGGCGGCCGACCTGTTTGAAACCTACGCGGTAACCGCTGTGGCCGCCATGCTTCTGGGTGCCCTCGTGTTTAAGGGTGCTGTGGCGGAAACCAAGGCCATTGAATTTCCGCTGCTTCTGGGCGCGGTATCTATTATCGCCTCCATCATTGCCACCTTTTTTGTCAAACTGCGCGAAGGCAGCGACTATATCATGGGCGCCCTGTACAAAGGGATGTTCGGCGCCGCCATTCTCGCGGCCATCGCCTTTTATTTCGTTACCAAGAAATTCCTCGGCGGTGTAGAGGGCATGGACGCGGCCAATCTGTATTACTGTGCCCTGATCGGTATTATCCTGACGGTGGTCATCGTTATTATCACGGAATACTATACCGGCACCTACAAACCGGTGAAAGGCCTGGCCGATGCTTCCACCACCGGACACGGCACCAATATCATTGCCGGTCTGGCCCTCAGCATGCAGTCCACAGCGCTGCCGGTGATCGCCATTTGTCTCTCCATTTTCGTGGCCTATGCCCTGGGAGAGCTTTACGGTATCGCCATGGCCGCCATGTCCATGCTGTCCATGACCGGTATGGTTATCGCCATTGACGCCTACGGCCCCATCACGGACAACGCCGGCGGCATTGCCGAAATGGCCGAACTGGACGAAAGTGTCCGGGCCGTAACCGATCCCCTGGACGCGGTGGGCAACACCACCAAGGCCGTTACCAAAGGCTACGCCATCGGTTCCGCCGGTCTGGCCGCCCTGGTCCTGTTTGCCTCCTATGTAATGGAGTTTAAACTGCACGAAGGGGGCGGACATGCGCCGCTGAATTTCTCCCTGGATAACGTTCCGGTACTGATCGGCCTGTTTATCGGCGGTCTGCTGCCCTACCTGTTTGCCTCCATTGCCATGCAGGCGGTGGGACGCGCCGGCGGCGCGGTGGTAGACGAAGTCCGCCGCCAGTTCCGGGAAATTCCCGGTATCATGGAAGGCACCACCAAACCGGATTATTCCGCCTGTGTGGACCTGGTTACCAAGTTCGCCTTGAAGGAAATGATGGTTCCGGCCATTATTCCGGTGGTGGCCCCCATCATCGTGGGTGTCCTGCTGGGCGCGGAAGCTGTGGGCGGCCTGCTCATCGGCTCCATCGTCACCGGCCTGTTCGTGGCCATCTCCATGACCACCGGCGGTGCGGCCTGGGACAACGCCAAAAAATACATTGAAGACGGCAACCTCGGCGGCAAGGGCAGCGATGCCCATAAAGCCGCGGTTACCGGCGACACCGTAGGTGACCCGTACAAAGATACGGCCGGTCCGGCGGTGAACCCGATGATCAAAATCGTCAACGTGGTGGCGCTGCTGATGGTCCCCATTCTTTTTCTCTAACCTACCGTCACCACAGTAAATAACAGGAAAAGGGCGGCCCTGCT
>CAZWCS010000099.1:0-16352 GCA_964632805.1 uncultured Desulfobacterales bacterium | reverse complement strand
TTTGGGGCTGTTGAGAGAAGTCAAAAAACCGGTATTTATGGATGGACACTAGTTATCAATAAAAGGAAGATTGTATCCGTTATACCGCAGGAGAAGAAAAAAAACAGCGAAAACGGCAGGGCTGCGGGAGCCGAATAAATTCAAAGAAATATGGTATATCGTCCAGAATATTACATAAAGACAGAGAAGAAAACCAACCAGACAGAGAGCTTCCAGGGAACATGGCAATATCTTTAACAGCGCAACCATCACAGGGATAAAAAAGCTGTAGTTGCTCATTGACATATCATCAAAAAGAAAATCATCGGGATAATAGCTGGAGTCATACAGATGAAGAATTGTCGGGAGATATGTTTCGTGGTCATATTTCCCGTAGGTGTATCCGTTCAGCGTAATAAAGTATAAAGGCAGACATAACAGCAGAAGGTTGATGACAAAATTTTTTTCTATGTTGATCTTTAAGCTGCCTTCCCCCGATTTACTCCCGGTAAAATCGCAGTAGGACTGTAGTAGACGCTTAATCATAATATCGCTGCATCAGGGGTGCGTTTCGTCCTGTCTCCGGCAGAAATCCGGCGGCCGGCAAAAGCAGACCATTTCCGGTTGCGGTTCTACACCTGAACATAGGCCTCGATGCCGGCCACGGCCTGTTTTACAAAATCGGGATTGTCCAGCTCAACACGAATGGCGTTTTCCGGACAAACGGCCACACACCGGCCGCAGCCGCGACAATCCTGGCCGATCACCGCCTTTCCCTCTTCCAGGCGAATGATCTCAATAAAACAGTGCTCCAGGCATTGGCCGCAGCCGACACATTTTCCGGGATCCACCACCACTTCCAGGCCGTCCAGCTTGTGCACAATCTGGTTGCGTTCCTCCGGATCCACATATTTCAGCAGATTGGCGATGCAGCAGCAATCACAGCAGAAACAGACCGTCAACAGCCGGCTGTTGTCCGGCACACCGAAAATAAAATTGTCAATCCGGGCCTTGCCGATAAACGGCGGCAATCCGGCGTCAATGGCTTTTTGCAAGTGCTCCCGGGCTTCTTTGCGGGTAATTTTCCGGCTGAAAGCCGGCGGAATGCGATCAGCGTCCTCCCCCATCATGAGACAGCCGATATCCGCTGGAAAACGGCTGCATTCATAGGCCTGGCGGCAACCGCAAAAATTCATGACAACATGAGTGGAAGACTTTTCAATAAAATATTCCACCACTTCATAGGGCAGCGGAATGCTGCCATCTTCTGCAAGAGGTTGATTCACCGGGATCCAGTACATATTGGTCTTGGAAACCTGCATCCAGGGGTGGATGCGGCGAATCAGGGGAAGATTGGCAAAACCGAACATTCCCTTTAGCATACCAAACGCCAGCCGCATGTATCTCGGTTTGGCGTTAGGGGCGATCTTGCCCACATCCAGAAACCCCGGCACAATTTTTCTCTTCATTTTTCACCCCTGCAAAAAACGGCCTTTACTTGCTTAACAGCCAGATTCTGGCTGTCTGTATATCTTTAAACACCATGAAATCATGGCCTTCGTTGCGGGTTACCGTAGCCAGAAAATCCGTCACATCGAAGTTCTCCGGAACAACCAGAGCCCGCTTTATTATTCGGGAAACACCGGCCTCTTCCATGATCTGCGGGCTGTCATAGGCATCCAGTAAGGAAATATGAATTTTTGCCCGGCGCATGTCATTCAAAAAAAGTTTCGAACCCGTTTCAGAACACAGGCGGGCCACTTGCGGAGCCAGCTCTCTTATCCGATCCAGGGTAACGATCCCCTTTACGCATAAAACGACAGCCTGGATATCCGGATCATAATATAATGTATGGGTCATGATTCCGCATCCTTCCCAAGATATAGCTGGTAATACTGAAAAAATGAAAAAAAATCAATAATGAAATGGAATAGAAAAATACGGTCGGCTCACCATATACTGCGCTTGCCGAAAAATTCCACTGTAAAAAGACATTGACATAAAATCGGAAGATTTATAAAAAAAACGTTTGCAGGATGGAGATATTATGCGATTGGTCTCATGGAACGTGAACGGCCTGCGGGCAGTGGTGAAAAAAAATTTCACCACTGCCCTGCAGAAAATGGCTCCCGATATATTATGCATTCAGGAAACCAAGGCCCAGGATGGCCAGGTCCGGGAAGCACTGGCGGAAACTGAAGGCTACCATATTTACAGCAATTCCGCAGTCCGCAAAGGATACGCCGGCACCGCCGTGCTGACAAAGATTGAGCCCCGGCAAGTCTTTCCAGACATGGGTATTGCCGATCATGATCAGGAAGGCCGGGTGATTGCCCTGGAATTTGACCGCTTCTTCCTGATAACCGTATACACTCCCAATTCCGGCAATGAATTGCAGCGGCTGGAATACCGGCAGGCTTGGGATACGGATTTTCTGAAATATCTAAAAAAAATGGAAAAGAAAAAACCCGTGGTGACCGGGGGAGATTTCAACGTGGCCCATAAACCCATCGATCTGGCACGGCCCCGGCCGAACTACAACAAGACCGCGGGATACATGCAGGAAGAAATCGACGGCATGGAGAATCTTCTGGCCGCAGGTTTCATTGATACCTTCCGTTACCTCTATCCCGAACAGATCAAATACAGCTGGTGGAGCTTCCGGGCTGGGGCGCGCCAGCGTAACGTAGGCTGGCGCATCGACTATTTTCTGGCTTCGGCGGCCCTGGCGGACGCCATTCACGAAGCGGATATGTACAACCACATCATGGGTTCCGACCACTGTCCGGTGGCCCTGGAACTGAATCTGGAGAACATTTGATTTTCAAAGACAAAAAAACAGGAATCTGAAAAACACTGTGTAGAGTAGATATCAATTCCTCGGACCATCAGGACTTATCCGAATATATGAAAAACACCAGACGGCATATTCCCCCGATTAGTAACCCCGCGAGGAAAACATGATACGCAAATTCTTGGTTTTAATTGTAATGCTGATCGTCTCTATTGCTTTCAGCAGCTGTTACCTGCATATTGTCACCCCCCTGGACACCGATGTAAACAGGACTTCTCTGGGAAAAAAGACGGGGAAGGCCAGCATCCATTCTATTTTATGGCTGGTTGCCTGGGGGGACGCCGGCGTGGCCGCAGCAGCGCAGAATGGGAACATCTCCGTGATCAATCATATCGATCGTGAGCGATTCGCTGTTTTATGGGGCGCTTACTATAAAGAAACGACCCTGGTGTATGGAGAGTAAGCCTGAATTTCACGGGGGCGGAAACCGGAAAATGAAGCGGTTTTATTACTGGGTACTGATACCCCTGGTGGCGGGTATCGCCGGCTGTTCCCCCTACGGCTATATATACCATCATACCACCCGTCCCCTGGACAAAAACATGATGAAGTCGCCAAGCGTTGCTTCCAAGGCTTCGCAAAACGACATTAAGCACTTCAGCTACAATATCATCGACATCAGGAGAGGAAGCAACGGTATCGGCGATATTGCCCGCAATCACGGATTAACGGAAATTTACTTTGTGGATATCGAAACCCTGCGGATTCTGGGCATCTGGGAACAAAAATATGTGCACCTTTACGGCCAATAAAAATCCTTACTCCAATACGCCGATATTGTACCGCCGCAGAATCGTCCGCCGGGCACAGTTCTTCAAGACCGCCGGCAGCAGCCCCGGAACGTCAAACTCGCTGCGAACAAAGGAAATGGCTTCCCGCAGCAACCGGATTTTTTCCAGCCGGTTGAATCCCGGCAGCATTTCCGGCTGCCGGTAACTGCCCGACGGGGCGCTTTCTTTCATCCGGAAAGGATTAAACTGATCCAACGCGGTCACCATTTCCGGGCGCACCAGCTTCCGGTAAAGCGGCAGCGGGTCCTTCCCCTCGTCCATCCCCCTGAGAAGGGCTTCGCCGGCATAGCCGCCGCTGGCCAGAGCGCAGGAGATACCCTCTCCTCCCTGATGCATCAATCCCATGGCATCCCCCACCAGCAGTACCCGGCCACGGCCCGGGAAAAACCGGTTCAGCGGCGTCATCAGGTTCACCCGGCACCCTTCCGTAGCCAGTTCCCGCTTGATTTTCAGACCCAGATTGGCCCGGAGGTATTCCAGAAAACTTTGGAACGGGGGATTGAAGGGCAGCCCGACCACATTGGCCAGGCCGATAATAATCTGCCCGTCTTTCAGGTTCAGCCAGGGGAAAGGCGAAATCCCCTTGAGCAGAAACCAGTACAGATAGCGATCATCGGCGTCAATGGCACCCTCATAATACTTCTGACAGGCAAAACCAAAAGGCAGCCCATCATAAACATCCGGCGCGAAGCTGTGAATCACCCGGGAAAAACTGCCATCTGCGCCGATCAGATATTTCGTCCGGCAGGTAACGGCCTGCCCTTTCTGCTGCAAAAACACCTTCAGGCCGTCGGCCTCTTCCTCCAGGCGAACGAACCGGGTCTCGTCCTGCAACTCCGCCCCGGAGGCTTCCGCCAGAAAAAGGTCAAAGCGGTCCCGCCAGATATAAAGACTGTAACAGTCAAAATCAAGATAAACCGGGCCTGCGCTGGGGAAATACATAGCCATTCCCCGGGACGCATATGGCCGACCGAAGACGCCTTCCGGTACCGGCCCGAAGTTTTCCAGCACATAATTCTGGCTGGCGTTGGTGATAATGCCGGAACAGGCTTTTCGCCGCGGCAGGCGACATTTATCAATAAGCAGCGTTTTCAGCCCGCCGTTCATACATTTCCGGGCCGCCGCGGACCCACCCGGTCCTGCGCCCACCACGATAACATCATAGTTTTGCATACAACCCCCCGGTTCCTGTTATGATTGACGGAGAAAAACGCCTCTATTATAGCCACCTTTCGCTTGCCCGTCAATCCCGAACGAAAATACGGGGGCGACTCCCTCAAAACAAAAATTATTGGCAGCGCTTGCCCATAAAGAAAAATGGACCATGGATAAAACACATTTTTTCCCTGTAAGGAAGCAGGAGAAAAATGTGTTTCCCATTCAAAAGCCATACATCCGGCGCAGTCGATGCGGCCAACCATTTTTTTTTGACATTCCGCTTCTTTTTTTATACTCTTATATTGAATTTTATGTAAAAAACGTGTTGTTATATGAAATGGAAGACCGACCCGGATGGGCAGCCTTCTGTAACGCCGACACCCATGGCCGAAAAAAACCGAAAAGGGGGGAAGCATTTATGGACATTGACACCAGTAAAATTGATTTGGAAAATGGAAAAATCCTGGATCAGGGGACCTGGCTGACCGCAGATGATCTGAAAGCAAAAATTCAGGAAAAAATGACGGCTGGTGATATGAAGTTTGCCAAGCTGGCCAGTCTCTTGGAAGAGCTGAATACGGCTTTAGAATCCTCTCAAGTATTGGAAACAAAAATCATACTTTCCAAAGAACAGTATGAAAAACTGGCCCGGCTGAACGACGGAAAGATTGCCGAATCGGTCCGGCAGTCGGTGCTTGCTTTTATCGGAGATAAGGAAAGTGGCGCGGGAAATTCATCGGATATCGAGTTTGTTGTAAAAAATGATGAAATTGAATCGGGACCGACGAGCAGTGGCGGTGGTAAAGGGAAAACCGCCGTGATCAAGTGTTCCAAATGCAATGCGCCTATAGAAATTGATACGGAAGATATGCCCTCCGAAGTCCGGTGCCCCAGTTGTAACGCCCGCGGCGTCCTGAAAACGCATAAAAACAAACCGCGGTTCAGCGATCATTTTGTGGGATAACAGATAGCGGCTAAACTTCAAACGGGGTGAGACTTTCATACCCGTTACGGGTAACCAGCAGCGTCTGCTCAAACTGCGCCGACAAGGAACCATCCTGCGTAACCGCAGTCCATTGATCGTCTAAAATGCGTATCTCCCTGCGGCCCAGATTAATCATCGGTTCAATGGTAAAGACCATGCCGGGGATAAGCCTCAACCCTTCCTCTCTGCGGCCGTAATGAAGGATCTGCGGCGGCTCGTGAAATTCGAATCCGACGCCGTGGCCGACAAACTCCCGCACTACGGAACACCCGCGTTGCTCCACATAAGTCTGAATTGCCCAGCCGATATCCCCCAGGGTATTGCCCGGCTGGACCATTTCCCTGCCCTGAAGAAAACCATTATAGGTGACATCAACAAGATGCCTGGCATCCCGTCCCGGCGATCCGACCAGAAAAGTCCGGTTCACATCCGCATAATAACCGTTCAAAACCGGGGTCACATCAACATTGACAATATCTCCGTCCTGGATCACCCGTTCGCCGGGAATACCATGACAAATCACCTCATTGACCGAAACGCAGACGCTTTTGGGAAAACCCCGGTAGTTTAATGGGGCCGGTACGGCACCGTTGCGTACTGTATAATCATGAACCACCGTATTAATATCGTCGGTCGTAATCCCCGGTTTGATCATTGCCTCTACTTTCTCCAGAGTCTCCACCGCCAACCGGCCCGCTTTGCGGATCCCTTCGATATCCGCTTTTGATTTCAAGCGAATCCCGTATTTATTCCGATACACCACCTCCAGCGAAACATCTTCACCGCCTTTATTCAAACAGCAATTTTTGTATTTGCGGCCGCTGCCACAGGGACAGGGATCGTTGCGGCTGATTTTTTTATTCTTTTTTTTCATGATATTCAGTTGTAAAACTCCTTTCCCGGTATTTTCGACAGAATTAACAACTTTTATTATACAGAACTGTTGGATATTTTCAAACAACAACCCGCTTTTCCGTAAAGCTTTGCCGCGAATACCAAAAAAGATAGCAGCAGAAAAAGTCGACACACCTTTCGTCTGATCCTTTTCCACAACGCTCAATAAAATCATTATCATTTTTTACATGATGACTGTTGTTTTTGCTTTGATTTGAAAAAAAGATGAAATAATATATAACTGTAAAATTAAATTTTATTTTTTTACAAACCGGAAAAGCGGCTTTAAATTCCGGGAAAGGATGTCCCAAACAGATCGCCAACCAGAAAACATCCGTCTCGACAGGGAGCATGGAAATCGATAGAAACGGGAGGGCCTTTCCTCTCGCAAACGACTTAGGAATTATGTGTTGCGAATGATCAAACCATGACCGCGCAGGGATGGTGCAGGGATAAAACCTTTTGATGACGACAGAAAAAAAATTTCCGAAAAGCCCGAATCAAATACAGTCGCCGGATATTATCCGCACCGATATTCTGGAGCCCATGGATTATCAATATCAATCGCGGGGAAACATTGAAGTGGAAATCACCCAACCGGAATTCACCTCTCTCTGTCCCATGACCGGACTGCCCGATTACGGGGCCATCACCATCCGTTACCGGCCGAACAAATCTATTATCGAACTGAAATCACTCAAATACTATCTGTTGCAGTACAGAAACGTCGGCATCTTTTATGAACATGCCGTCAATAAAATTTTAGCGGACATTCATCAGGTCATCCTTCCTGCTAGAATTGAAGTCAGCGGAAAATTTACCGCCAGAGGCGGTATTACCACCAATGTTGTCGTGGTAAACAATGAAACACAGTCTTCCTAAAATAAACGAAAGAGGCAACAAATGAGTTTACTGGAAGCCGTTTTCACCGTCATCAAAGAAAAAAAGTGCCCCTTTTACGAAAAAGGCGACGAATTTCGTTTCTCGATCAATGCCCTGCACACGCCTTCCGGAAAACCTACCTGCACGACCCTGGTCAATGATATTAAAAATACCTTCGAAGCCACCGATGACTCGCTGAGCACCGCCACCTCGGCCAACCGGCTTAAATGCAGTGGTTGTGCGGGTGTCATTGAGTTGAAATATGACATCAATACCGAATATATTTTTGAAAGCGACGATCCCCATGACAGGGCTACCGACAACATTGCCAAACTGCTCAGCAGATTTTCTTTTTTTCAGACGCTGAGAAAGGAGGAAATCAGGCATTTTGTGCCGTTCATCCGTCACAAGGAATACAAAAAAGGGGAGACTGTCATCAAAAAAGGGGAAACCGGCAAAAACATCTTTGTCATTCTGTCCGGCATGGTGGAAGTGGTTGGAGAAAATGAAGTGAATATCGCCTTTCTCGGGAAAGGCGAAATTCTGGGAGAAATGAGCCTTCTGAGCGGTGACTCTGCCGGAGCCACCATTAAAGCTGTTGAACCCACCAAAGTCATTTATTTAAACAGTCGTAATTTCCGGAAACTCCTCCGCCGGTTTCCCAGCCTGTATGCGTATTTTACCAATCTCTTGACAAAGCGGGTTGAAAAAACCAACATTGCGCGCGCGGAAGATTTTGAGTCGGGGATGAACGGTGACCTGGCCGAAATGCCCCCTTCGGAAATCCTGCAAACCTTTAATATGAATCGCAAGACAGGGGTCGTCAAATTCAACCTCCCACACGACAAAGCGGTGATTGTTTTCAAAGAAGGCGAACCGGTCCGGGCAAAATTTGGCGAATTACACGATAAAGAAGCTTTCTGGGCAATTTTAAAAGAAAAAACCGGACGCTTCCAGTTTATTCCCGGTCTGCCGCCGGAAGAAGCCGGCAGCGAGGAAATTGGACAATTCATGTGGCTGCTGATGGAAGGTTTGTCCCGCATAGACGAAGAAGCGCACCAACAAAATAACATGGAAAATGGGTAAAAGAGCGGGCAACCCCTGTCGTACCCGGCGTACGCAATCCTTTATGAAACAATTTATTATTTTTCTGGCGGCAATTATCGTTGCTATTATCATTTTTTTCTTCATCAATATCAAAAATGCGCCGAAAAACACATTTCCCCCTGATTGCACCGGCGGGATCTGCAAACTTCCGGAATAGAGGAGCCTGATGGGCATGAGCCAAAAAGCGGTATCCCGTGGCCCTTTTTCCCGGTTTACCACTTTTCTGGTTGTCCTCTTGCTGTTTATTGTGTTAATGGCGTTTGTCACGGCTTTTCCCCGTCCCTATTCCATGGACCCCGCTTCCATTGAAACATTTGTCAATCAGACCCTCGCCCAGTGGCGGGCGGAATATGCCGCCTCTCCCGGTATGAAAGTGGGACGGATTGATATCCATTTTGATGCCCGCCCGGATTGTTTTGTTTCTCAGGAAGGTGCGGTTATCGCACCGGTGGGAATCGAGCTGAAAAAAAAGCAGAAAATTCTGGAAATCGCCGCTTACCCGCCGATTCTGCGGGAACTCCGGGTAGATGGCATCCGATGTCTGGCATGGCCCTATCCGGGGAAATGCCGCGACTCTTTCAATTATGTCGCCTTGAGTCTGGTGCAGCAAGAAAGTTCCGGAAGCCTGTCATCACCGCAGTCGGCTACCTGGGAAACACTTTCTTCCTCTTTTGCCGCTGATGCCCTGGCCAAAGTGGAAGAACTGGAAGAACATAATCTTGAAGAGTGTGCCGTATTCATTGACTGGGCGCATGCACTCGCCGGCAAAGGTCCCTACCCAGATCAATTCCAACAGATTGTCAAAAAAATTGCTGAAGGAATCGTTCCCAGAAACAACAAAAAAAAGTGGAAAGGGATCGACGACATTTGCGCGGCCATCCGGCATAATTGTTTTCATGAACACTGGGCGCATGTATTGTCGGTTATGGCCTGCCGGGAAAACGGCATTCCCTGCTTCGGATTTCTGGGAGCAACCCCGGAAAGAAATCATCTGATCGGCATGTATTCTGATCAGACCGGCTGGGTGTTTTTTGACTTTGACCATCCGAACCGGGGATTTTTTACAGATCCGCCGGTCCTTCTGACCCAGGCTCCATTGTTTACGGAATTTGACGCCAGTATGCATGATTTCTGGAACCCCTCGGCAGCAGCCTACAAGAAATCGGAGTTTTGGGGGGTTGCTTCCGCTCTATCCTACACCGTATGGGGAAAGCAGAAAAAAGAAAGAACGCCGGATCGCACCCGGACGCGAACCTTTGTCTTCGATGGGCTGGAGCAATGGAGAAAATGAAATCAAACGAGCCAACCTCGGAAAAGAAGCCCGGCCGCTGGCAGGCCATACGACTGATGAAGACCGACCACATGGATCTGGTCTGCATTCTGGGCCTGATCCTTTCGGGATTACTGGCCGCCTGGTCGGGGCAGATGATGGGTTTTTATATGACGCCGGGGGAGGCAGTCAAAACTTCCCAAATGCTGGATGCGCTTGAGCTGCCCCGGCAGTTGACGAACCAACCCGTTATCACGGAAAACGGGCAGCACTATATGCTTTGGGATCTGCTCCAATCCGAAAGGAGCATCATTTCGGTTTTTGCTTCCTGGTGTCCGGCCTGCCGGAAGGAACTCCCGCTGCTTGCGGAAAATTTGTCAGAAGGGGACAACCTGGTGGTTCTGGTATCCCGGAATCAGGATTTTCAGGAGGCACGCTCCCAGCTGGATAATCTGGGCTTCACCGAACTGATTTTTTATAAAGATATTTCCGGAGATATTCTGAAAGAAGCCAAGGTCACCAAGCTGCCCACCACTTTTCTGGTAAAACCATACGGAAAAGTGCTGGACCGGGTGATCGGCTTATCCAAATACCGGCTCCGGCGACTGGCGGAAAAGGCCCGAATCGAAAAAAATGATATCGATGCAGACCAGCAATAAAACAGAATCCGGCAAAACAGCCCCGGATACCCCCGTCCTGGCGTTTGATGATGTTCACCTGACGTTTACCCGGGGGGTAAAAAGTCCGGTGCAGGCGCTTCGGGGATTGTCGTTCCTTGTTAACCGGGGCAGCACTGTTGGTCTGCTGGGCCCGAACGGCTGCGGCAAAACTACCGCGGTTGCCTGTCTGACTGGCCTTCTTTACCCTCAGGCGGGAGATATCCGGTTATACGGTGAGCCGGTCCGTAAAGCGGTCCGGCAGGGATGGAAAAAAGCGGTAGGCGTTGTACTGGAAGATACCCGGTTGCCTCCTTTTCTGAAGGTGGAAACCGCCCTGTTATCCGTATGCCGAATCCGTAATATTCCGGCTGCCGGTATCAAGAATGAATTTGAACGGATCTGCGGCATCACGGATATCAGAGAACTTCTGGGACTGCGCATCAATGGCCTTTCCAAGGGCCAGGCCAGAAGAGTCGGAGTGGCTGCAGCTTTAATCGGCGATCCGGCGGTACTGATAATGGATGAGCCGGCTTCGGGACTGGACGTTTCCGCCCGGGTCCACTTCAATGATCTGGTTCGCCGGCTTTGCGACGGGAACCGGACCATTCTGATTACCTCTCACCTGTTAAGTGATGTGGAGAACACCTGTACCCATATTGCCATCATGGAAAACGGTCGCATCAAAGTCTATGATGAAACCCGGCACTTGATCCATCCCGACGACGACAGCCGGATTGACATTTATCTTCACGAAAAACATGCAAAAACTTTGGACAAACTCGGCTGGGAATATGCTGCCGGCAAATACCCCCAACTACTGAAACTTTACCCCGGAAACCTGCCCGTCTATAAAGTGCTGGGGGTTTTGGCGGACCATAAAATTGCTCCCCGGCGCCTGGAACCCCGGGATAATTTGATTACATACTATCTGGACGTCACGGAAGACAAGTCATGAAACCCTTTTTCATGCTGGTTGAAATCTATATGCGGCAGTTGATCCGAAGCAAAGCCTTATGGCTGATGACAGGCATACTGGCGCTGATGGTGTTGTATAATAGTTATTATCAGTCCCAGTTCAGTGAATGGCTCCAGGAGGGGATCACCTATGACATGGCAACCCGGAAAGCCTTTGAAAAATTACAGGCTCTGGCGCAGCAGATTCGTTCCTATATAGGCCTGTTGGTGGTCGTCATCGCGGCGGCAGTCGCGCCGGAATCCCGGAAAAACGGAACCACCCAGTTTGTTTTAAGTATGCAGGTATCCCGGTTTCGGCTGGCGCTGGCCCAGTTTACCGCTCTGGCCCTGTTTATTATCGGCGCAAGCCTTATTCTTCACTTGGGCTTTTCCGTATTTGCGTATAAAGTCGGCTTTATGCACTGGATGGATGTATTACTGGCCTGGATTCTGCTGTTACTTCCTCTGCTGATGGTGGCCGCGGCCAGTTTCAGCCTTTCTCTGGTATTTTCCACGGTGGTTGTCTATCTGATTATATTCGGACTGCCATACGTGGTTCTGAATCTTTTTGAATCTCTGATCCAATGGCAAGGAGAATGGATACCGGTGCCGATCGCCCGACTGATTGACAACCTTTTTTTTCTCATACCGGACCCCCAGTCTGTTATTTTCTGGCCGTTTGTAACCCCCCGTCTCAGTGCGGTCGATCCGCCGTTTCCGGTCTGGTCCTGGAGTCTGCTCAACTTCCTTTTCAGCATTAGTTTCTGGGTCTTGCTGGGTTTCTGGTTATATCGAAACGATAACATCGGGACCCGTCAGGCGCTGAAATAACGGTAAAGCTCTCTCCAAACCGGTGCCCCGGTATAGGAAGTACACTCGAGCGTTTATGAACCGGCTTTCTCCCCACAGGTCGCCCAATTATCACGGTTTCAATTTTCGGGCCGCCTCCAGCAACAACGATTTGAAACGATCCAGCGTGATCGGACAGGCCTGCATGGGAATTCCCATCCAGTCGCAATATTCCAGAAACGCCTCCGGGGTTTCCGCCATGTACTGATCCAGAAAGCCCAGGGCGTCCAGCACGATCGCTCCGCCGGTATGTTTGGGAAAATTTTCGTTGGCCAGACCTTTGTCCCAGCCCTTAAAAACATGCTGCCGGAATTTCACCCAGCCGGGCGTCATCCACCAGACCTTTTCCCCGCCGGCCATCTCCTGCGCGATTTGATCACAAGTCTCATTATCCGCCAGCATGTTCATGCAGTGAGTGGCCTCAATCCGCACGACACCGGGACCCTGCTCCGCAATAATGGTCTGCATGGTACGGGTAGGTTCGTCGGCATTGACATAACAAAACTTGCCGCCATATACCACCAGCACTTTGTCTGTTTTTTCTTTGGCCTTCTGAATTCTGGCCACCAGTTGCCGCTCCAGTTCCTTTATGTCTTCGTGCAGACCGGGAGTGGTGAAATAAACGACCTCACTGTCGAGAAATCCTTCCTGTTTTAACTGGTTCAACTCCGGTGTCAGCGTCCCGCAGGAAACAATCGCGATACCGGAAAATGATGTTGTGCTCATGAGATCTCCTTGTATTTACCGACGACTTTTTTCCGTCGATAGGGTTAACTGTTTTACCTGTTCAGGCACTGAAAACGGAAACACTGGGAAAAGCAGCGCCGTTGGTATGCGGCAAAAACTGGGCGGAGGTGAATTCGTCCATGAAGCCGGCGTTGGAAGAAAAATCGATATAGGTCATGCTGTTGCAGACTTTCAGCGCTTCGGCCCGGTAATCCCGTGAAAGCAGCATCATATAAGCCCCGGAAATGGAACTGTTGCCCAGATACTGGAACTTGGAGCGCTCGATATCCGGCAACAGGCCGATGGTAACGGCTTTGTCCACATCCAGAAACTGTCCGAAGCCGCCGGTGATATAGACCTGCTCGATCTCCTGGAAAGTCAGGCCGACTTCTTCCAGCAAGACTGAAAATCCGGCATATACCGCGGCCTTACTCAACATCAGGCTGCGGATATCGCTTTCCGTAAAAATCAGATCCTCTTCCATGGCGGTGTTCTCCGCAAACTCAATCACATAGGCCGGCTCTTCATGAAAGGTGATAATCCGCGAATGATTCAGATCTTTCTTGAATTTTCCGTTGGGATCGATAATTTTTTTGACAAACAGTTCGCCCAGCAGTTCAATCATACCGGTACCGCAAATCCCCCGGGGCGCGACTTCGCCCAGAGTGGCATAGTCCGGTTCCAGGGTATCGGGAGCGATGGTGATGGTTTCCACCGCCCCTTCTTCCGCCCGCATACCCCAGCGAATGCCGCCGCCTTCAAAGGCGGGGCCCGCGGAACAGGAAGCCGCCATCAGAAAATCCCGGTTGCCCAGGACAATTTCTCCGTTGGTACCCACATCAATAAACAGCGTTAAAGGCGCCTCGCGGTGAAAACCGGTATAAATCATGCCGGAGACAATATCTCCGCCTACATAACTGGCGGGACCGGGGACGACAAAAAGCCCGGCCTGGGCGGAAGCCTTGATACCGACATTACCGGCGGTCATCACGGGAAACTCGGAAACAGTCGGGATATAGGGTTCCCGCCGAATATACCGCGGCTCAATACCCAACAACAGGTGCACCATGGTAGTGTTGCCGGAAATAACCATATTTTCAATATGCCCCGGATCGGCTTCCAGCGGTTCCAGACCCTCCCGGATTAAATTGTTGATGGTGGCCAGGGCCATGGCACTCAGTTTTTTGACCCCGTTTTTTTCCGCACAGACAATGCGATTGATGACGTCGTCCCCGCAGGCGGCTTGGCGATTGTGGCCGGAGGCGGCACTCAGGACCGTGCCATCTTCCATATCAACAATATAAACCACGACGGAAGTGGTTCCCACGTCAATGGCCACGCCCAAAGAGGATTGAACAGCCTCCTCATGGGGGGTAACCCGGACAATCTCACTGGAGCATTTTTTATGCAGCACGGCCACCGATATATGCCAATTGTCTTCGCGCATGGCCGTGGCCAATTGCCGCATCACGCCCAGCCCCACATTCAGACGATCGGTATCGCAGCCACTTTTTTTCAATCCCCGAAACAGCCGGTCCAGATCGCTGACGGCATCGTCCAGCGTGGGCGGTTCCAACTGAATATCGTAATAATCGGTCAGCGGAGCAATCTCCGTAACCAGCCCCTGTAATTTCCGGGTAACTTCTTCCCCCATCCCGGCGGCCTTTAACGCTTTCTCCCGGGTCTCTTCCGGAACTTTTACAGTAACGTCCCCCTGAACTTTCGTCTGGCAGGCCAGAACATACCCCTTCTCGACTTCCGACTCGCTGAGATGGGCGGTCTTTTGGGCATCCACTTCCCCGCTCTCTATGATCAGCTTGCATTTGCCACAAGACCCCCTGCCGTTACAGGAGGCGTTAATATAGACATCCGCGGCCCGGGCCGCGTCCAGTAAAGTGGAGCCCAGGGGAACGTTTACGCGGACATCGTCCGGGGCAAAGGTAATGTCGGCGGTGTTATCGGCCTCCGCAGGGGATTTCCCGGTAGCAAGGGTTTCCGCCGACTGCGCGATCTCCTCCGCATCCAGCGGTTTTTTCGACATGAAGCTGATGGGACAGGAAGGACGGAATTTGCAATACAATTCCGGATCCCGGCATTGCAAACACTCCTCGCACAAATAAATGTTGTGCTTGCGGCACAGATAACTGGTTTCGCGATCCGGATGATTCACACATTTTCCCATATCAAGACACTCCCTTGGTCGTATTTACGCAAAAACGGATTAACGTTCGAGTCAGATAATAACCTACGTCTTTTCCCCAGTCGCCCCTTACCTGATCTCTATTTATTCAAACTTTGCAGGATATATGCCAAGAAAAGGCGGGCAAGGAGAGAAATAAAAAATTCTGGGGAAACGGGAAAATACACAACCACAGTCAGTGATCAAAACAGCAACTGTGCAAACGCTACTCCGGCCGTTGCAGGGGAATGCCCCATTTTTTCATGTATTTCCAGACAGCAGTACGACTGATACCAATGCGGCGGGCCACTTCTGCTTTGTTCCAGCCACAGGCCAGCAGCAATTCCGTCAGCAACGGGGGGCTCAAATCCGATCGCACCCGTGGGGCGGCGTTGTTGTTGAGGCTGTTCACTGATGCCAGCGGACAACTGACATTATACTCCGCTTTACGAACTTCCACCGGCAAATCAAAGGGAGAGATAATACTGTTTTCCCCGCACAGAACAAAGGCATGTTCAATGGCATTCTCCAGTTCCCGCACATTACCCGGCCAGGAATAATCCATCAGCATCCGCATGGTGTCGGCATCCATACCGACGACGCCTTTACCGGTACGTTCGTTCTGCCTGGCGATAAAATGTTCCGCCAGCAGCGGAATATCTTCTTTCCGATCCCGCAGAGGGGGCACCTGGATGGGAAAAACTTTCAGCCGATAATAGAGATCTTCCCGGAAATCCCCCTGATTTACCAGTTGCCATAAATTCTTATTGGTAGCCGTGATAATCCGGATATCAACGGCCCGTTTTTGGGATTCACCAACCCGCTCCACCTCCCTTACCTGCAACACCCGCAGCAGCTTCACCTGCATAAAAGGGGTAATTTCTCCGATTTCATCCAGAAAGACTGTCCCGCCATGGGCTTCTTCAAAACGGCCTTTCCGGTCCCGCGCCGCACCGGTAAAGGCCCCTTTGGCGTGTCCAAAAAGTTCACTCTCCAGCAGAGATTCAGACAAGGCGCTACAGTTCACTGTAATCAACGGCCCTTCTGATCGAACACTGTTCTGAT
>CAZWCS010000098.1:0-16476 GCA_964632805.1 uncultured Desulfobacterales bacterium | reverse complement strand
GGGTCGGGGGAGGGGGGGGGAAGGGGGGGGACACGTCCGGGGACAAAACCGATTCACCTGTCGGTATTTTCTGCTTTCGGCGACTGAGGAGTAATGGCCGGAAGACACGGCACAAATTCCCGTCCCGCGATTTTCAGTAACGGAATTTCTTTCTTTGCCTCACCGGTCTCGGCAAAAGCGGTGCAGCCGGTAACGCCCGAAAACGCATCCAAATTATGAATTTTATCCCGGATTCCGCTGCGGTAAACAGGGGCCGTTTCTGATAAAACGGAAAACAGAATATTGGCCGTATCATAGGCCACTGCGGAAACAAAACCCGGTTTTTCTCCAAACAGGGTTTGGAATTGATCAACAAACGAAGCAACGTTGTCCGACGTGCTTTTTTCCCAGAAACCGGTCGTCATTACCGAACCATGGGCATATACTTTGGCCATGCGGATCAATCCCGGCGAATGCCACAGGTTGGTTCCCAGCAAAAGCGTCTCCATTACATCGTGATAGGCCAATTGCGGCAGAATCAACCCGACATTGGAGGGACCGTCCGGAATAAACAGGGCCTCAAAATCCACAATCGCCGGATTTTCCTCTGGTTTCTTTTCATCCTTTGCCGTCTCCTCCTCGCTCAGTTCGGTCTCTTCTCCTGCCGCCACAATTATCTCCTCCTCCACCCCGACCCCTTCGGAGAAAATAAAAGGCTCTTCCCCGGTCTCCTCTTTCAGCTCCAGAGTGAGAAGCCGCTGCTCCCTTACTGCTGCAAGTTCCTCCGGGACCTCATAATATCGTCCCACCAGCCGCTGAATCGGCTCTGCAAAATCGGTCTCCTGCGGATCATATTTCTCGAAACCGACAATTGTTCCGTCTTTGGCCAGC
The DNA here is from genome assembly GCA_964632805.1 of uncultured Desulfobacterales bacterium. Lineage (GTDB taxonomy): Bacteria > Desulfobacterota > Desulfobacteria > Desulfobacterales > Desulfosudaceae > CAZWCS01. The sequence continues at coordinate 15,606 of CAZWCS010000098.1, read as the reverse complement.
ACCTCATCCCAGAATCGATGTGCAAACACCCGGCCATAGGATTCATCCGGATAAAGTACCGCCAGCCGGCTCAAACCAAGATCATCGCAGACATAAGATACCAGCGCATGTACCTGCATTGTCGGCGTCAAAAAGTTCTGGAAAACATAACTTCCGATTTCCGGGATATTTTCTTTCTGTGTCATGACAATCACCGGAATATGATTTTTCTGGACTTCTCTGACCGCCTCCACAAACGGTTCCAGCGGCCCGATAATGGCGGCCACCTTTTTCTCAAACAACTCGTTCACCGCTGCGATCGCCTGCCGGGGATCAGAACCGGTATCCCGAATCACCAACTTTACGGAAGCGGTAAAATCATCGGAAACACCGGCGCCGAGCTGCTGAAACGCCAATTCGATGCCCTGCAGGGCTTTTTTACCGAAAACCTCGTACTTTCCGGTAAGGGGGAGTAAACATCCGATAACATAATGTTCATAGGTGGCCCGCCGATCGATTTCAAGAATCCGTTTTCGGGCCTGGCGCGCATATTCGGTATCCGGAAATTTATTGATATAGGACCACAAAACGGCCGCGGCCCGGTCATAATCCCCGCGCTGCATATATTTTTCCCCCAGACGACAGGTCAGGTGTCCCCGGTACCGGCTGTCGTCGATATCTGACAACAATACCTGTAAATCGCCGGGTAAAATCTGCCGGGTGGCCTGATCCAGTTTAATGAGTATTTTTCGCTGGCCGTCTTCACCGGCCATCCGCATGGCAGCGACCAGTACATAGGCGCCATCCAGCGGTTGTCCCAGCGCCTGATAACTATCCGCCACAACTATATACTTATCAACCATCCCCGCCTGAGAAAGGGTCTTGTCTGCCAACTGATCGGCATAGCGAAGCGCCTGCTGATATTTCTTCCGCTCATACAAGACTTTCAGAATCCCCAGCCGGGCTTCTTCCTGAAAAGAGCTATGCGGAAAACGGGACAGCAATAACTCATATTGCCGGCGCGCTGCGGTAAAATCGCCTCTTTTCCGCAACACTTCTCCCATTTTGTATAAAACCTGCGGAATCCGCCGTCCTTCCGGGAACTTCAGGCGGTACTGATCATATAGCGTGAGGGCCTTTCCGTACTCCTCTTGCCGCAAAGCCGCCTGCGCTCTCACAAACAACTGTTCGTCCGGTTCTCTTGGCAGCTCCGGGCCGGTTTTTACCGGGCCGGGCGCACAGGCGTATAAAGCTGCCCCTGCTGTCGCAAGCAATACTGATAAAAAAAGAAAGGTAAATGGTTTCCGCATCTGTTCACACCCTGTCCTGTTGAATAAACTGCTCGATCAATCGATCCAGACTTTCTTCCGCCGTCTCCAGCGGAATCCAGTTTATTTCCGGATCCGCCCGGAACCAGGTCAACTGCCGCTTGGCGTACCTCCGGGTATCCCGTTTCATGGTCGAAATCATCTCCGGCCAGGAAATTTCCTGCCGCAGATACCGAACCATATGGCGATAGCCCAGGGACTGCATCGATTTCAAATCCGGCGTATATCTCCTGGCCAGTAAATCGGCAACTTCCTCGGCCAAACCCTGCTCCATCATAGCCTCCACCCGGCGGTCAATACGATTGTAAACCATTTCGCGCGCTGCAAAAAGACAAAGCTTCAGAGGCGCGTAATAATCACGGGAAAAATTGTGTTCCCGCCGGAATGCAGACAGGGGTTTACCGGTGGTTTCATAGATTTCAAGAGCCCGCACAATCCGAAACGTATCCTGCTTGTTAATGGTTTGCGCCGCCTCCGGATCACAGAATGCCAGCCGCTTGTGCATCTCTGACGCACCGAGCTGCCGGGCTTCCCGCGTAAGCCGTTCCAGCACTTTCTCGTCGGCCGCTTGCCGGCGGAACAAACCATGCAGACAGGCCTTAATATAAAGCCCGGTTCCCCCGACAATAAAGGGCAAAACGCCCCTGTCATGAAGTCCGGCCAGCGTGTCCCCCGCCATACGGGCATATCTTCCGGCACTGAAAGCCTCATCCGGGTTTACGATATCGATCAGATGGTGCCGGACCTGTCGTTGCTCCTTTTGCGAAGGTTTGGCGGTACCGATGTCCATATACCGGTAAACCTGCATGGAATCCGCACTGACGATTTCCCCGCCGTAGCGGTCAGCCAGCTGAATCGCCGTAGCGGTTTTACTGATACCGGTGGGGCCGCACAGAACGATCACCTTGGGTGTAACAGCAGATGTCGTCATCGAAAAATCCATTCGGCTCAAGGGCGGCCGCCATGCTGAAAGGAATTCACACCTGCGGGCACATTCCGCAAATACCTTCCATCGTACCCCCGGCAATGCCCCAGGCAGTACACCTCCGGCAAACGGCGTTGAATCTCCGCCAGCTGTCTGGAAGTGCAGGTAAACAGCAACTCGTAATCCTCACCACCCTTATAAATAATCTCCTGCGGGGTATCCGGGCACAGTTCACAAAACCTCCGCAACTGCGGGGACACAAATTCCTCCGGCCAGTCAAAACTGATTGTGACCCGGGAGGCTTCCGCAAGATGGGCGGCATCACCGGCCAACCCGTCACTGACATCAATCACACATTTCACCCCGCAGGCCGCAAGGACTTCAGCAGCGTCAAAACGGGCCCGGGGATATTTAAACCGGGAAATAAGATCCGCGAAAGTATATTTTTTCTCCTGCAAGGCCAGCAGACCCGCCCGGGCCAGCCCCAGCCGGCCGGTACAGCAAAGCCGGTCACCGGGCCTGGCCGCGGAACGCCGGGGGTAATCCGGAACGGAGGCTTCGCCGATTGCGAACAGATTCAGGGAGATACTCTCCCCCGCGGTCAAATTCCCGCCTCCCAGCAGACAACCGTATGACTCCAGCGCTGCCTGCAAACCGGCATAAATATCTTTTACCAGTCGCACCGGAACATCCTCTGGCAGGGATAAATTGACAAACAGGGATAAGGGACGGGCATAAGAGGCGGCCAGGTCACTGAGTGTAACCACCACTGCCTTATAGCCCACATCCCGGGGACTCTGCCAGCCGCGGTAAAAATGCACCCCTTCCACCTGGGCGTCAGTGGTAATCACCGGTCGCCGGATTTCCCGTAAAACGGCGGCATCGTCTCCCGGAGGAACGATCAGCGTGGGCGGATCTGATCGATCCGGTGGTGCGTATTGCAGGCAACATTGAATGAGACCGAATTCATCTTTCCAAGGGGATTGCAGTTCATCCGGAAAAGCGGAAATACCAATGGCCCGGGCCAGATCCCGGGCACTGTCCATCGGCCGGTCCGACCGAGTAATACAACTGATCACCGCGACTCCCCGGGCGCCGGTTTCCAGGCAACTTTCGGCGCACGAAGGATCGATGCCACCAATGGCAACCACCGGCAAATCGGTTTTGCTCACCACCGCAGCCAGTCCGGGAAGCCCGATAGTCGGCTTGGCATCCGCTTTACTCCGGGTGCCGAAAACCGGGCCCGTGCCCAGATAATCACATTCATCGGTGTCGGCCCCTCCCAGTTCTTCCACCGTGGAAACCGACAGACCGATCAGGGCCTTTTCCCCCAGCACCTGACGGGCAACACACACGGGCTCGTCGGCCTGACCGAGGTGGACCCCGTCTGCGCCCACCGCCCGGGCCAGCAAAATATCATCATTAACCACAAACAAAGCCCCGTTGGCATGGCACATTTTCCGGATATCCCGGACTTCACCAAAATGGCGGGATGAAAAATTTTTGTGCCGATACTGGACGATGGTCGCCCCCGCCCGGAGAGCGATCCTCACCTGCTGCAGCAACGGCAGCGAGGCCCCCTCGTCGGTGATAAAGTAAAACCGCAGCGGCGCTTTTCCCTGGTCCGGCAGCATAACCCCTTCTCAGACCCCTGGAAGCCCGCCGGTATTTCCATCCGGCGCCTCACCAAAAAACCCGGCCCAGGCCAGAAAAATCTCTACCTGCCGGCTCCCGTATTTTCTCAATTCCTGGACGACTTCCGCCATAGGCTTTTCCCGCGCCCCGCCCCCGGCTTCTTTTTTGGAAAAAAATTTGTCCGCATAGGCCACAATCTTTTCTTCCAGCGAAACCGGCCGCATATCGCGCACCGGCAGCGGCAATTGCTGCGCCACGATCTCCTCCACCGTCAACCCGGTGCCCACATGCCGCTCACAAACCAGTCCGTGGCGGGGCAGGTCCAGACCTTCCAGCATCTGCCGCCCCAGCACCCCGTGGCAGACGTAAGGCGGTGCGGCCGCGTCTTCCGGCACAAAAGGTTTCACCCGGATTATACCGATATCATGCAACAGGGCGGCCTCTTCCAGAAAAACCGTATCTATCCCGGACTCTCCGAGAGAACGGGCCAACCGCAGGCTCTTTTCGGCCACCGCCTCGCTGTGGGACAGTAAAATCGAATACAGCCGGGAATGCGGACCATAAAAATATCGTACAATCGCGATGGGGTCCACATTCACGGTCACGGCCCCTTGATCAAAACCGCTTTGATAAACGGTTCCAGATACCCGTCCAGCACGCTGTTCACGTCCCCGACTTCCACGTCGACCCGGTGATCTTTCACTTTCTGATAGGGATGCAGAACATAAGACCGGATCTGATTTCCCCAGGCATTATCTCCCTTGCTGGCATGCATTTCCCGGGTCTTTTCGTCCTGCCGGTCTTTTTCCGCCTGATACAGACGGGAGCGCAAAACCCGCATGGCAATCTCTTTATTTCTTGACTGCGATTTCTCCTGCTGACACTGAACCACTACGCCGGTGGGCAGATGGGTAATCCGGACCGCGCTGCTGGTTTTGTTGACATGCTGACCGCCGGCGCCGCTGGCCCGGAAGACATCCACCCGCAGGTCTTTGTCATCAATATCGATGGCAATTTCCTGGTCCACTTCCGGAGAAACAAACACGGCGGCAAAGGATGTATGCCGTTTGCCGCTGGCGTTAAACGGGGAGATCCGCACCAGCCGGTGTACCCCGGTTTCGTTCTTCAAATAGCCAAAGGCATTTTTCCCCCGTGCGGTGAAGGTGGCGCCTTTGATGCCGGCCTCATCTCCCGGCTGAACATCCACCATTTCCAAATCATACCCGTTCTTTTCCACCCAGCGCGTATACATACGCAACAGCATTTCGGCCCAGTCCTGGGAATCCGTTCCGCCGGCGCCGGCATTAATAGCGACAATGGCGTTGGCGGCATCATCTTCCGCAGAAAGCATTAATTCCACAGAGAGACTTTCCAGCGCGGTGTCAATCTTCGCCGCCCGCACTTCCGCTTCCCGCACAGCCGCGGCATCTTCTTCTTCTAGACCGAGTTCCCAAAGCACCTCGGCGTCTTCCACCTGCCGGAAAACTTCTTGTAACGATTCCACTTTCGCAGTCAGGGCCGCCCGTTCCTTCAAAATCATCGCCGCCGCCTCCGGCTGATCCCAGAATCCCTCCCGGGCGATCTGATTTTCGATCTGCGCCAACCGCTTTTCCAATGCCGGTATGTCAAAGATAGTCCCGGAATTGTTCGATTCTCTGATAAAAACCAGCCAAGCGCTGCTTGATTTCAAACCGGTTGTCCCATGTCATGACGTTCTCCTTTAGTATACCGATTCTGTTTTCCAGATTCTATATGAATGGTCTTCAACTGGCGACGGGGCGGTTTCTTCGCCTGTAGCTCTGCCCTATCACACAAACGGTAATAACAACACATATCTTCGCAAACAGATCTCCCACCCGGGTATATAGGGACAGCGTTTCCAACTTTGGTATCCGGTAGGTCTGTGTAATCTCTGTAAACAATCCCGTTGTTTGCCGAATCCGCCCGGTTGGTTCCACCCAGCCGCTGATGCCGGTATTGGCGGCCCGGACCAAAGCCCGTCGAGACTCCACGGCCCGGAGGACCGTCATGGAAAAATGTTGATAGGGAGCGCTGGACCGGCCATACCAGGCGTCATTGGTGATATTCAGCAAAACATCAGCACCGTTGTCCACCATCGTCCGGCAGCCATCGGAAAAAATAATTTCATAACAGATCTGAACCCCGAGTCGCCACTGTCCCAAGCCCAAGACATCTCCCTTCTTCCCCGGCGAAAAATCTCCCGCCCCGTAAACAATTTTTTCCAGAAACGGCAGCCAGTCACCACCGGGAATATATTCGCCAAAGGGAACCAGATGAACTTTATCATAGCGGTCGACAATTTCTCCCGACGGCGCAATCAAATAGGCACTGTTATAAAACCTAAACCGCTCCCCGCGTTGCTCCAGAGAAGGAGCGCCAACCAGAAAACAGCTTTTCATCTCCCGGGCTTTTTCCTGCACCAGATCGGTTAATACCTTGTCGTGTATAAAATAAAACGGCATGGCGGTTTCCGGGAAAATCACCAGGCGGGGAGCCGCCGCTTTTTCCCGCTCAGCAAGGGCCATATATTTTTCCACCGTGCGCCAGCGATAGGCCATTTCCCATTTCTGGGCCTGGTCCACGTTACCCTGTATGATGGACATGACCATGGTCGGCGCTTGGGACAGCAAATAATTAATATTCCGCAGACGCATTTTCCCGTATGTCCAGGTCAAGCCCAGAAGCAGGAGACCAACCAGGATCATGCTCCCCGCCGACCATTTCCCCGGCCGATTATCATCCTTTTCCGGTAAAAAGAAATTCCACAGAAGCAGAAAAACAGTGGCATTGGCCCAGACAATAAGAAAGGAAATACCATAAACACCCGTGATGTCCGCTACCTGTATAAGCGGTAAATGTTCAAACTGTGAATATCCCAGCAGTTCCCAGGGCAAACCGGAAAACAGAAAGGAACGAAGGTATTCCAGGGTCACCCAGACCCAGGGCACCACCAGTACGCCGGGACCGGGCCGATCCAGCCAGCCGGACAAAAGCAGGGTGAAAACGGCCGGAAAAAGGGCCAGGGACAATACCAGTCCCACAAAAAGCAAGGCGGCCGCAATCAGGGGCAACTCGCCGTAACGAGACAAGGTGGGCAGCATCCAGTAAATAAGCGAAAAGTAATGCACACAGCCGGTTACCAGGCCGAGGACAAAACTTCGGCCGGGCGAAAATCCTCGCACGGCAAAAAGCAGCGGTACCAGCGCTATCCAGGCCAGGTATTCCCAACCGACAACCGGGAAAGAAGCCGTCAATAACAAGCCCGATACCACTGCCAGAGCCAGGCGCTTCGGCGGAATCGTTCCTGCTTTTCTTATAAAATTCGGCACCATTGCTGTTTTTCCCCATGCAAGATGAATCTGCCCGGAATATGGCCGGCGCAATTGATGGAGCCATTTTCATCTTTCCAGGCTGCCTTGTCAAGCAAATGCTCTTGATTAGCGGGGATGAAACGCGGCATGGGCCCGGCGCAGATGACGATAGGTGACCTGTGTATAAATCTGCGTGGTGGAAATATCCGTATGCCCGAGCATGATCTGGACGGACCGCAAATCCGCCCCGCCTTCCAGCAGATGGCTGGCAAAGGAATGCCGCAGGGTATGAGGGGTAACATTTTTATGCAGACCGGCCGCAGAAGCGTACTTTTTCAGCAATTTCCAGAACCCCTGGCGGGTCATGGGATTTCCCCGCCTGGCCACAAACAGATACGAACTGGGAACCCCCTTTAAGAGAAGCGGACGGCCGCTGCGAATATATATTTCCAGTTGGTTTCGCGCATAAGCGCCGATGGGAACTACCCGCTCTTTGGCCCCTTTCCCGAAAACCCGGACAAAAGAAACCTCCAGATTCACATCCTGGAGTTTCATCAAGACCAGTTCACTGACCCGCAATCCTGAAGCATAAAGAAGCTCAATCATGGCGGTATCCCGCAGCCCCCGGGAAGTTTTGCGATCCGGAGCCGCCAGCAGGGACTTGACTTCCGTCAGGGTGAGTATCTCCGGCAGTTTCATTCCTGTTTTGGGAAGATCGATCACACTGGCCGGATTATGCGCCAAGATTTTTTCCGCCACCAGATAATTGTAAAAGCCCCGCAACACAACCAGATGTCTGGCACGGGAGCGCTTGGAAAGCCCTTTATCCCGTAATTCAAGCAGATATTTCAAAATAACCGGCGTATCCGCCTCCGACAGCCGGCTCAGCTGGTTGCCCAGCAAAAAATCAAGATAACCGGCCAGATCCCGGCTGTAGGCATCCAGGCTGTTCCGCGACAACCCCTTTTCAAGCAAAAGATAATTTACATACTGATCCACATACCCGTAAAGGGGATCCATCAGGTCCTCTCCCGAAACCCGGCCGCAATCCCGTTCAGCACCTCCGCACCTTCGGCACGGACAACCACCATATTTTCCAGCCGGACGCCCCCCCATTGGGGAAGATAAATACCCGGCTCCACCGTAAACACCATGCCTTCTTCCAGCACCGCCTCGCTGGTAGCACCCACCCGCGGCGATTCGTGGATTGCCAGTCCAACGCCATGGCCCAGGCCGTGCCCGAATTTCCCTTTAAACCCGGCCTGTTCGATATAATCGCGGGCCACCGCGTCCACTTCCCGGGCGGAAATTCCCGGCCGAATAGCCGCGATTGCCCGTTGCTGGGCCTCATAAACCGTCCGGTGCACTCTCCTATAGAAACCATCCGCAGCCCCCACCGTAAAACTGCGGGAAATATCCGAACAATATCCCTCCACCCGCGCCCCCCAATCAAACAAGATCGGCTGTCCCGCCTCCAACCGCCGCGCGCCGGGTATGGCGTGCGGCATGGCGCTGTTATCCCCGAAAGCGGCAATAACCGGAAAAGCCAGGGCCTCGGCACCGGCCTCACGCATCTGCTTTTCCAACCGCCAGGCCGCTTCTTTCTCGGACAGGCCCGGTTTTACCTCTGTCTCCAGAAACTCGATAAAGACCGTTTCCGCCAGTTCAAGCGCTTTCTTTATAATCGTCAGTTCCCCCTGATCTTTACAAGACCGAAGATCCGCCAGCAAATCGTCGGCATCCACCCAGGCCACAGCCAGCCCTGCGTTTTCTACTTTCTGGGCCATTTTTTTAAAACCGGCATAAGATACATGTCCGGCTTCCAGCCCCAGGCGGCAGCTTCCCAGTTCTGACACCAGCTCGGGCAGACTTTCGGCCAGTCCGGACCGGTAACAAATCACTTCATATTTTCCCGCTTCCTGCCGGGCCTGTATCTCATACCGGGAATCAGTGGCCAGAATCTGCCGGTCCGAAGTGATAAGCAGGACCCCCGCCGATTCTCCATCCGCCCCGTTTTCGGCGGTGAACCCACTCAAATAGCGACGATTCTCCCCGGAAAAAACCAGTAGCGTATCCACCTCACTATAGGACAACTGTTGCCGCAGGCGTCCCAGCCGTTGTTCCACAATCGTATGCAAAACTGCCTCCCTGCCTGTCTTTGTCACTTTCCGGAGCGGGGAATGTAAAAACGGTTAAACCGCCAGGCTGCCAATAATATCCGTTATGGAATCGAGATGATTGTCCGCCACAAACTGTTCCAGCCCATCTATAATCTCCCGGCAGGCCCCCGGATTCACCAGATTGGCCGTACCCACCTGCACGGCGGCGGCCCCGGCGATCAAAAATTCCAGCGCATCCTCAGCCGTCATGATTCCGCCGATACCGATTACCGGAATATTGACCTGTCGCGCCGTTTCCCATACCATTCGCAAGGCCACCGGTTTAATCGCCGGACCGGACAGACCGCCGGTGACATTGGCCAGCTTCGGCCGCCGCGAAGCGACATCCACCGCCATGCCGGTCAAAGTATTTATCAGGGAAATCGAATCCGCCCCGGCATCTTCCACCCGCCGGGCAATCATGGCAATATCCGTGACATTGGGGGACAGTTTCACCATCAGGTGCTTCCCGGTATTGGCCCGCACTGCGCGTACCACCCCGGCGGCAGCCTCCGGATCAACACCGAAAGCAATTCCGCCGGTTTTCACATTGGGGCAGGAGATATTCACTTCCAGACCGTGTACCGCTTCCAGGTCATCCAGTCTTTCCGCCAGTTGAGCGTAATCCGCTGTCCTTTGACCGTAAATGTTCGCCAGAACCAGTGGCGAACGGGTACTGAGAAAAGGGAGCGCCTCCCGGATGAAAGCTTCGACACCGATATTCTCCAAACCGATGGCGTTCAAAAGACCGCAGGCAGTCTCTACAGTCCGCGGGGGGGGGTTGCCGGGGGTCGGTTCCAGGGAAAGCCCCTTGACAATGATTGCGCCCAGACGATCCAGCTCTACAAACGGTTCAAACTCACGCCCGTACCCGAAGGTGCCGGAAGCAGACATAACCGGATTGGCCAGTGACAATTCACCGATTTTTATACGCAGGGCACTCAAACGATTCTCCCGGGAAAACAGACCCGCAGGGCCTGTCTCCCTCAGGCCGGGATATAGGTGGCACAGGAGTTATCCGATTCCCAGACCGAAACGCGCGACACCCGGACTTGCTCTCCCCGCAAAGCCTCTGCCAGTTGACGAGCGATATAAACAGCGATATTTTCCGAGGAGGGATTGCCCTCTTCGAAACAATCCAGTTCGTTTAAAAATTTATGATCCAGCGTTGCCATAATCTCCCGCAGGCGAGCTTTGAGTTCGCCAAAATCCATCAGTACACCGGCGGAAGTTAATGCTTCCCCGGCTACGTGGGCTTCTACCTTCCAGTTATGTCCGTGCAGATTTTCACACTTGTCCGCCACCATTTTCAACTGGTGAGCGGCCGCAAAATCGGTTGTCACTTTCAGTTCAAACATGTCAAAAGGCCTCCGGGAAAAATTTTGCGGCAATCGTGCCGCGACGGACATAAAAAGAAAAACCGCAATCAGGCCGATTACCGGTATTCCGCCCCTTTTTTAAAAAAATTTTTCAATTTGTTGGACAATTTGTCCGATTGAAGGGCAGCAAACTCCTGTAATAACTCTTCCTGTTTTCTATTCAAATGAACCGGGGTCTTAATCTCCACCTGAACAATCTGATCTCCCCGTTGGCGGTTGCGCAAGGAGGGAATGCCTTCTCCGGGAAGACGAAACGTCTCTCCATACTGGGTTCCCCTGGGGATTTGCAAAACCTTTTCCCCCTCCAGAGTGGGGACAGTTATTTCATCTCCCAGGGCCGCCTGAACAAATGATATCTCCATAACACAGACCACATCCGTGCCATTACGCTGAAAAAATTTATGGGGTTTCACCGTAATAAAAACATAGAGATCACCCGGGGGAGCACCATTGGCACCGGGCTCGCCTTCTCCGGAAAGACGCAGCCGGGAACCGGTATCCACGCCGGCCGGAATCTTGAGGGAAACCTTTTTCTTGATCATTTCTTTGCCCATACCGCGGCACTTGGGACAGGGCGAAGGAATATAGGTTCCTTTTCCCTTGCAGTGGGGGCAGGTTGTACGCACCATGAAAAAACCCTGCGAACGGGTGGTCTGCCCGGTGCCTTCACAGTAGGTGCAGGTTTCGGGACGGGTACCTTCTTTGCAACCGGATCCCCCGCAAAGCGCACATTTTTCCAGCTTCTCCAGCTCGATCTCCGTGTCCTTGCCAAAAGCGGCTTCCATGAAATCAATGGTCAGGTCATAACGCAGATCATCGCCCCGTCTGACCCTGGCGCCTCTTCGTTTTCCGGAGCCAAATCCGAAAAAATCCTCGAAAATATCCCCAAAACTGGAAAAAATATCTTCAAATCCAGCGCCGCCACCACCGAGCCCTCCCTCCAGTCCGGCGTGCCCGAACTGGTCATAAATTTGCCGTTTTTCCGGATCGGAAAGAACACCATAGGCTTCAGAAGCTTCTTTAAATTTTTCCTCCGCTTCACGGTCACCGGGATTTTTGTCAGGATGATACCGTAAGGCAATTTTCCGGTATTTCTTTTTGAGCTCCGTTTCCGATACGCCCCGGCCAACGCCCAGGACCTCATAATAATCTCTTTTGGCTGCCATATATACTGCCCTTCATCTTTCTCTGCCTACCTTGGCCGTATCCCCCGTGCTACGCAGGCCGGGCTTTCATCAATTCTTCCAAGCGTAGATACCATTATTACAATAATACCTCAACCGGGGATGTCAATGAGAATAAAAAAAACTGCGGCAAAGTTTATTGACAATCAGCAAATGAATTGTTATAAATATCAGGATATACAGGTAACAGGCCAAACAATGAAACAGTACAAGTGGGTGGATCCGCCCGGAAAAACCGCCTTTCCGGTGGCCGCGCCCGGGCATCGAATCATCATCGCGGCGGCGTTTGTCACCGCAATTCTGGCGATAACCGGATGCAGGATACCGGCTCTGGTCGGATTAATAATAACAGGCTTTGTCTGCTGGTTCTTCAGAGATCCGGACCGCATGATTCCGGTTGAAAACAAAGCAGTGGTTTCCCCGGCGGACGGAAAAATTGTTTCGGTTCAGATCGTAACGGACAATCCCTTGCGGCAGGAGCCCAGTTTACAGATCAGCATATTCATGTCGGTACTGAATGTCCATGTCAACCGCATTCCGTATTCCGGGACGGTTGAAAAAATAGACTATTATCCGGGAACATTTCTTGCCGCCAACCTGGATAAAGCCTCGGAAAAAAATGAACGCAACGCCGTTTTGATAAAAACCGAAAATCAGGAAACCGTAGGGGTGGTTCAAATCGCCGGATTTGTCGCCCGGCGCATTATTTGCGATATCCAGCGAAAGCAGAAAGTGGAACAAGGTCAACGATTCGGCATGATATGTTTCGGTTCCCGGCTGGATCTGTATTTGCCACCGGAAACAAAACCGACCGTCTCCTGCGGAGAAAAAGTGCGAGCCGGAAACTCAATAGTGGCGTATCTACCATGAAAAAAGAAAAAACCGAAAAAAAGATCTCGCGAAAGGGCATATACATATTGCCCAATATATTTACTTCCCTGAATCTGTTTTGTGGATTTCTCGCGGTTATATCGGCCATAGAAGGGAACTTTAAAAAAAGCGCCCTGCTGATTATCGCGGGTATGATTTTTGATATTCTGGACGGAAAAATCGCCCGCGCCACTCACACCACCAGTAAATTCGGGGTGGAATATGATTCCCTGGCGGATCTTATTTCCTTCGGACTGGCACCGGGCGTTATGATATACCTGTGGATATTGGAGCCGCTGGGAAAACTGGGCTGGCTGGCGGCTCTCATATATCTGGCCTGTGGCGCGTTGCGTCTGGCGCGTTTTAACACCAACGTGGGCTCCGCCGACACCGCTTATTTTACCGGGCTGCCCATACCGGCTGCAGCCGCCATGACCACTACCGTTATCCTGCTGGCCGCCCGAACCAACACCCTCCACACTCTGCCGCCGTATATGGTATACTTGGTCCTGGCTGGAATGTACGCCCTCTCCTTTCTCATGGTCAGTTCCATAAAGTATGTCAGCTTTAAAAAAATGCCGCCGGTGCTGGTCAAGGCCAAACACTTTAATATTCTGGTAACAACCGTTTTGTTACTTATTTTTATCGTTCAGGAACCTGCCGTAGCGCTGTTTTCAATGATAACGCTCTATATCGCATCCGGACCGGTACGTTTCTTACGCCACATCATGATTGATGATGGCCACGACACCGAAACCGCCGAAGATGTGGAACAGCCCGATATGCAGGACAGCAACGAGCATAAGCAAGACATCTATCCCCTCGGATAACCCCCGACGACTGATAACCATTTGGCTGAAAAACGTTGCCGGATCACCGGTCAGGCAAAACATAAAAACAACAAGGACAGACGTATGACAAAAACTTACCACTTGGCGGTCATTCCCGGCGATGGAACCGGCCCGGAAGTCGTGGCGGAAGGAATCAAGGCCTTGAATGCGGCTGCGGAAGTCCATGATTTCGGGCTTGAGTATACATACTACAATCTGGGTGGAGCCCACTACCAGAAAACCGGGGAAATTTTGAATGACAACACCCTGGAAAAACTAAAAACCGCGGATGCCATTTTTCTGGGCGCAATTGGACACCCGGAGGTTAAACCAGGCATTCTGGAAAAAGGACTGCTTTTGAAACTGCGGTTCAGTTGTGATCAATACATTAATTTGCGACCGGTGAAACTTTATGAAGGCGTCTATACCCCCCTTAAAGACAAATCGTCCAGCGATATTGACTTTACAGTCATTCGCGAAAATACGGAAGGACTTTACGCCGGTGCCGGAGGATTTCTAAAAAAGGGGACCTCCGACGAAATCGCCATACAGGAATCGATTAATACCCGCAAAGGAGTGGAACGGTGCCTGCGTTTTGCTTTTGAATACACGCGGCAACGCAATAAATCCAAAACCCTCACCCTGTGCGGAAAAACCAACGTGTTAACTTACGCCTTTGACCTGTGGGAAAGAACGTTCCGGGAGCTTGCCCGGGAATATCCGGACATTAAAACCGATTACGCTCACGTTGACGCTATCTGCATGTGGATGGTCAAAAATCCGGAATGGTTTGATGTGATCGTGACTGACAATATGTTCGGCGATATTATTACCGACCTGGGGGCCATGATCCAGGGCGGCATGGGGGTAGCGGCAGGCGGCAATATCAACCCGGAAGGGGTTTCCATGTTCGAGCCCATCGGTGGTTCCGCCCCCAAATACACCGGGCAGGGCGTCATCAACCCCCTTGCGGCCATCATGGCATGCAGCCTGATGCTGGAACATCTCAACCAGCAGGAAGCCGCCGGCACTATTGAACAGGCAGTAATGAAAACCATTAAAAATGACATGGAAAGCGTAGAAGCCAAACGGATGGGAATGTCAACCAGCGAAGTCGGCGATTGCGTGGCAACTTATATCAAAGATTCCGGAAACAAAGGGGGAAACTCATGACTGACAAAACCTACCGTGTCGCCGTAGCCGGTGCAACAGGCCTGGTGGGCGGCCAGATGTTGCAATGCCTGGAAGAACGAAACTTCCCTGTCAAAAGTGTAAAAATGCTGGCCTCATCCCGTTCTGTGGGACGGACCCTGCCCTTCCGGGGAGAAAACATCACTGTGGAGGAATTAACCGAAAATTCTTTTGAAGGCGTGGATATTGCTTTCTTCTCCGCCGGTGGCGGCCCCAGTAAAAAATTCGCTCCCATTGCCGCCCAAAGCGGTTGTGTGGTTATCGACAATTCCAAGACCTGGCGCATGGACCCCAAAGTCCCTCTGGTCGTTCCTGAAGTCAATCCCCATGCTGTGGCCGGTTATACCGCCAAAGGAATCATCGCCAATCCCAACTGTTCAACAATTCAGATGGTGGTGGCGCTGGCTCCTATCCATCGCCGGGCACGAATCAAACGGATTGTCGTGGCCACTTACCAGGCTGTATCCGGAACCGGCAAGGCGGCCGTAGATGAATTGCTCCAGCAAAGCCGGGCGGTCCTGAACGAAACCGCCTATGACTGTCAGGTCTACCCGCATCCCATCGCCTTCAACTGTCTTCCCCATATCGGCGCTTTCCTCGAAAACGGCTATACGGAAGAGGAAATGAAAATGGTTGAGGAAACCCGCAAAATCATGGAGGATGACAGCATCGGTGTTTCGGCCACCACCGTCCGGGTACCGGTTGTTTACAGCCACTCAGAGTCTGTAAACATTGAAATGGAAAGCCCGCTGACACCGGATGAGGTACGAGCCCTGCTGAAAGCCAGCCCGGGA
>CAZWCS010000097.1:0-16727 GCA_964632805.1 uncultured Desulfobacterales bacterium | reverse complement strand
GTTTTAAAAATTTGAAACGCTCAATTTAGGTTGTATTGTCCCTGCATTTATTGCCCGACATCGTCTATGCATGTGAACCATTGGTTCCATTGACCATTCTGTTCGGAGTGCCTTTATATTCTCTTTTCGGGGTGATAGTTCTGATGTAATCTTTTTTTTGCTCAATCCCAATTGGACAGTTCCTCATCTTTTCACCGGAAATTGCCGGCAGACTTGAAAATCGTCCGGTTTGGGGTATAATGAAATCACATTTTACTTCCGGGAGGTCTCAGATGGTGTATCGCAAATGGCTGTTTATCGGTTTTCTTCTTTTTGCCGTGCCGGCACTGGGGCTGGTGGGCGACACGGTAAATATCTCGGTGAAAACAGCCCGGCTGCGGAATGCGCCGGGGCACTTGTCTTCGATCATCGGGCATCTGTCCTATGCAGACAAGGTCACGATTCTTGCGATCAGGGGGGATTTCTGCCGGGTGAGCAGCGCCGGTACCACCGGCTGGCTGCATCGCTCGGCCATAAGCCAAGAGGATATTGTTCTCAGAGACAGTGGCCGGGATGCCCACATTGAAGCCGATGATGAAGAAGTGGCTCTTGCCGGGCGGGGATTTAACAAGCAGGTGGAAGAGAGGTACCGCAGTGAACGGGGACTGTCGTTCAAAGACGTGGATCAAATGGAGGCCCGCCGTATCGACAGCCGAACGCTTCGGACGTTTATCAAAAACGGGTCCCTTACGATGCCGGGGGGGGATTCATGAGCAGACAAATCCGAACGGCGCTGCAGTTGGTGGTTTTGCTGGGCCTGCTTTTTGTTTTTGCCGCAGCCTGCAGTACCGTGGCTTCAATCGGGGCAACTATCGGCCAGCAGACCGGCGTGATCAATGCCCGGCAGGCCGAGAGCATCCGCAGAACCGGCCGGCAGATAGAACGCAGCTTCAAGGATTTCACCCCCCAACAGGAGTACTACATCGGGCGCTCGGTGGCGGCCACCGTTCTGGAAAAATATACCGCATATGACGATCCGGCGGCCAATCTCTACCTGAACAGACTGGGACAGACGCTTGCGCTGTTTTCCGAGAGACCGGAGATATACGCCGGCTATTGTTTTCAGATTCTTGATGACGACGAGATAAACGCTTTTGCGACGCCTGGGGGTCATGTTTTTCTTACCACCGGCATGCTGCGGCTGGCGGATACCGAGGGAGAACTGGCGGCGATCCTCGCCCACGAGATTTCGCATATTCAGGAAAAACACGGTCTGCAGTCGATCCGGACTTCCCGCGTTACCGCGGCGCTCACCAGCGCGGCGCTCACCGGCGTCATGCTTGCCGGTGATCAGGAAATCGGCAAATTGACCGAGATATTTGAAGATTCGATTGCCGATATTACCCGGACCCTGTTTACTACCGGATATTCGCGGTCTTCTGAAAAGGAGGCCGACCTCGGTGCGGTCCGGATTCTGCGCCGGGCGGGCTACGATCCGCGATCCCTGGTATCATTTCTCAGGCAGATGGAAAAACGCTGGAATCCCCATGGTCCCGGTTTCGCCCGGACCCATCCCTCTCCGGAAAAACGAATTTCACTGGTTGCCGGGATAACCGGCGACGGCTTCCCCGAGGGAAATGCGGTTCGAGCGGCGCGTTTTAAAAGATATCTGGGGACGCTGTAATTTGCCCCGCCTCATGCCAAAGCCAGTGTGGCTTCGGGCTTTGATTATCGGGTCGGCGGCGGCCATGCTCGCCGTCTTTTTCAGCCTTTCCGGGATCTTTTCCAGATGGGAGCTGGTCAGTTACGATATATGTGCCCGGATGCACGCTTCCCAGCAGCCGCCCGAAGACGGGGTGGTCCTTATCCTCGTCGATGAAAAGAGTCTTCGGTGGGCGCAGGAGGTGCAGGAACAGGGCTGGCCGTGGCCTCGCCAGTATTACGCGGCTGTAACGGACTTTGCCCGAAGGGCCGGCGCCGCCTCGCTTACTTTCGATGTGATCTACAGCGACCACAGTTCCTTCGGCGTGAGCGACGACCATATGTTTGCCGGGGCCGTGAAAGACCAGGGCAGTACTGTGCTGGCGGCTTTTTATGGAAAGGAAACCGGAAGTTTTGCATCCTTTCCGGACGATATCCCCCTTCGGCGGGTCACGGTATCGGTGGAAAATGCCGATTGTGAGTTGCTTCCCGCCTTACCCCGGGCGTGTTTTCCAATACCCGAACTGGCCCGGTCGGCCGCGCGCCTGGGAAATGTCAATATTACCCCCGACGCCGACGGGGTATACCGCCGGGCACCGCTGGCGGCAAGATTTGACGGCAAACCGGTGCCGAGCCTTTCTCTGGCGGCTTATCTCGCCGGCAAAAGACAGGCCGTGCTTTCGCTGAATGCCGCCGACCGCTGTATACGGTTTGACGGCCGGAAAGTGCCGCTTGACGGCAGCGGAAATCTTATCGTCCGTTTTGACAGGGACGACGGGGAACGCCGGCGTTTCAGCGCCGCCGCCATTATTCAGAGCGAAATCCGCCTTGCCCGGGATTCGGCCAACAGGCCGCCGGTGGATCCTTCTCTACTCGAAGGGCGCCATGTCATGGTGGGCTTTTCGGCCGTCGGCCTCTATGACCTGCATCCTCTGCCGATAGACAGCACGGCGCCGGGGGTGGAATTTCACGCGGCCATGCTCGAAAATCTGCTTTCCGGCAATTTTATGCGCCGAACGTCAGCGGCGGGGGAGCTGCTGTATGTGGTCCTGTTTGCGTTTATCGCCGGCTTTGCGACCAGTCTGGCGAAAAGAACGGCGGCCACCTCCGCGGCTTTTGCCGGCGTATTTATCCTGCCGTTTGGTATCGGTCTTCTTGCCCACAGCGCCGGCCTCTGGCTGCCGGTGGTCGTCCCCGGCGCGGCCGGACTGATCGGCGCGGTGATGGCGGCTGTCGTCAACTACGCCACCGAAGGCAGGGAGCGCCGTTTCATAAAGCGGGCGTTCCGTCAATATCTGGCCCCGGCGGTCATTGAACGTCTTCTTTCCGATCCGGACCACCTCAAGCTCGGCGGGGAGCGCCGGGAACTGACGGTATTTTTCAGCGACTTGGAGGGATTCACCTCTTTGAGCGAGGGTCTTTCGCCGGAAGCGCTCACCCATCTTCTCAATGAATTCCTGACGGCAATGACGGACATCCTGATTGAGACCGGGGCCACGATCGACAAATACGAAGGGGACGCCATTATTGCTTTCTGGAACGCCCCCCTGGAAGTTTCCGAGCATCCGCGGGTGGCGGTCGAAGCGGCCCTTGCCTGTCAGGAAAGGCTGGCGCAGTTGCGGCCGACGTTTCGTCAACAGGTGGGCAGGGATCTATTTATGCGGATCGGGTTGAATACCGGCGAGGCCGTGGTGGGGAATATGGGGTCTCGCTCCCGGTTTGATTACACTATGCTTGGCGACACGGTCAATCTGGCTTCCCGTCTGGAGGGAAGCAACAAGCAGTTCGGCACCTGGATTATGATTTCGGAGGCTACGGCCCGGCGATTGCCGGACAGGATTGTTTGCCGCGAGCTTGGCCGGATAATGGTGGTGGGGCGGACCCGGCCGGTCCGGGTATACGAGCCCATGCACCGCAGTGCCTATGCGGCTGATCGACAGCGGTACGAAGCCTTTGCCCGCGCGCTGACCCTCTATTATGAGGGGGAATTTACTGCGGCCCGCCGGGCGTTTTTAAATATTTCCGAAGATCCACCGGCGAAAAGATACGCCGAAAAGTGTGCCCAACTTGCGCAATCACCGCCGGAGGACTGGGACGGTGTCTGGGCAATGGACAGCAAGTAAGCTGTAAGAGTATTGTCTGAACGCTGTCAGGCCGAATCGGCGGCTTGGAAGCGATACGATACCTCGGTACCGGGGTTGTTCCCCTCGTTTTCCCGCGCCGGGCTGCAAAGCGAGGGGCAAAGACCATCACCCGGCCCCGGTGTTCTTTTCGATTTCCTGCTTGAAATAGGCATTCGCCATCTGAATGAAATCATCACGCGGCAGCAGTTCCTGGGAGACACGCTGCAACACCTCGTCCGGAATTACTTCATTCCGCCCCGCAAACCGCCCGGCCTCCCGGCAGGCTTCGTAGACAGGCTTCATTTTGTCCGGATCGAGGACATCAAAGATTTCCATCATCGGCCCGTGCGGTCTGAGAAGCGAGCCCAGATACTGCCGGCAGCCCAGCCGGACAAAGGCCTGAATATGCGCTACCAGCTCATCGAAGTGATGCATCTCATGAAAACCGCAGTTGGACAAAAGGACCATTGCGGAGTTCTTGGTTCCCTCACGGAACGGATGGCTGCACTGACCGTTGATGACTTCAATGAACGGCAGAGCCAGCGGAATGAACCGGTCCAACATGATTTTCATCTGGGCCGTCATGCCGCAGACATAGAGAGGCGTGGCCAGAACGGTCACATCCGCCTGGCGGAGAAGGTCCAGCATGCCCTCCATGTCATCCTTCTGCACGCATTCTCCGGGTGTCTTGAGCCAGCAGTTGAAACATCCGAGGCAGGGCTTGATTTTCATTCCCTGGAGATAGACCAGGTCAACATTTGCACCTGCTTCTTCCGCCCCTTCAATAAACGGTTTCAGCATCCGATCGGTATTGCTCAATTTTTTCCTGGGGCTGCCGTTGATCGCCAGCAGTTTCATGTTTTCACCTCTCTGCATTGGTTTTGTTGGGGAAAATACACCGAACGTCTTTTATCCGGATAATGCCATCAAATAACATATTTTTATAATAAAAGGAATCGTTATGATCCCGGCAAATACAGCGGCACGGATTTTTAAAGTGCTTTCTGTGGAAACGCGTGTGCCTATGATCGAACTGCTCAAATCCCGCAGCCTGGGTGTAAACGTCTTGGCCCAAGCGCTGTCGATTTCTCCGGCGGCACCATATTGTTTGGCACCGTTCTTAATGGACCGGCCATACTGGCCGCAGTTTGTGTCGGCTTGTTTCTGCTGAGACTGCACAATATCAAAAAACACTGGATTGCCTGACGAAATCGGAAAGCGGAGGAAGGCGCATTCTTTCCGTTTTTTTGTCCAACCGAAGCCGGTGTTGCCGTTTCAGGAAAGAGGGAAATTCTGCTTGTACCGGTAATAGTTGCCGATGGCCTGAAACATCTCCATGGACTGGTTGACAATATCGTTGACGGGGGTTTGAAACCCGTCCAGGACCCAGCGATGGGCAATGGTCACCATGGCTCCGGCAATGCCGGTGGGTATGATGGATTGCTTCAGCCAGTTCCGGTCACAGCCCGGGAAAAGCGTGATATAGCTTTCTTCAATCCAGGCGGCCAGGGTTTTCATGGAATCCCGGTATTCTTTGTCCACCCGGGGGCTGACTCCCAGCACTTCGAACAACTGCACTCGGGCCCGGCGCGGATCCTGCAGAAAAAGCAGATAAAATCCTTGCAGGGTCCGGCTGGCCGCCTCTTCGGGGCTCAGCCCGGGGGTTTCCAGGATGCGCCGCGCTCCTTCTTCCAGTTCTTCGATCAGCCGCCGGAATACCACGCACAGCAAATCTTCTTTGTTGGCAAAGGACTCGTAAAAATACCGTTCGGTTAATTCGGCCAGTTGGCAGATCCCCTTGATGGTGGCCTGGTTGTAACCCAGAACGCCGAAGGCTTCCAGGCCGGCGGCGATGAACCTTTCCCGCCGTTCGGCGCGGCGCTGCGCGGCATTGATTCCGCCGTACTGACGGGTGGGCGTAGAATGATTTTTGTTCATAAAAAATATTTTGACAATTTTTCTTGTCAAAAACAATTTTTTTTGCTATTTTTTTGACAATAAAAATTGTCAGATTAATAAAGGGAATTGATCCAGAAAGTGAAAACCAGGACGATAAGGAGGCCTCATGCGCAACAACACGCTGCCGACATTCCGGCAATCGCTGGCCCGGGTCACCCGGCCCATGGCCCGGGGAACCAATTTATGGGATAACGCCCGGTTTGTACTGGCCGATGTGCCGCTGGACAGGAAAGAGACCCGGAAAATTCTTCCCCTGGGGATGTGGACCGGGGCCGCCGCCAAAGCCACCCTGTTCATTGTGGACTACACCAGGACTTCTTTTACCGTACCCTATCACGAGGCGGCCCTGCTGATCCACGTTAAAACCCCGCTGGGAAAGGGGCTGCACTGCCCCTGGATGGTGGTGGATGACGATACCGCCCTGATCTATGGCCGGGAAATCCTGGGGTATCCCAAAAAAAAGGCGGATTTTACTTTTGTGGAAAACCAGGGGCACATTAAAGCCGCTGTCCGCCGCCGCGGGGTGGAAGTGGTGCGGTTTGATTCCGTCAATAAAGCGCCTCAGGCCAGCCCCGCTCCGGTATTTGACCACAAGACCTTTAACGTGGGCGGCCCGCTGCAGTTTTTCTGGCTGCTGCAGCCGATATGGCTGTTCCGGCCCAAAGAGGTCATTCACGAATCCTATGCCACCGAGGCCCGGGTGGTCATCAATGATTCCGAATACGACCCCCTGGCCCGGCTGATCAGCGGCGAAGCCTTCAACTCCCGCATGGTGGTTCTGGATATCCCCCGGGCCAAATACTATCTTTTCGCCGGCCTGGCCGGGTTTGTCTGGTATATCCATTCCTATTACCTGCGCTACCGCTGAACCGCGGGGACGTCATGAAATAACCGCCAGAACAGGGAGGCAACGGTGAATTTTCTGGAACTGGATCCGGATCTGCCCCAAGAAGCCCGAAAGCTGGCCGAAGAGGCCCGGAAATTCGGCCGAAGTGTCATGCGCCCGGCCGGGATCGCGCTGGACCGGATGCCCGACCCGGTAGCGGTGATCGCCGATGATTCCGTTTTGTGGCCGGTTGTCCGGGAGTATCGGGAGCGCGGTTTTCACCGCCTGATGATCCCGGAAGCCTTCGGCGGAATACGGGAGCGGGTACCGCCGGTGACCGGAACGCTGCTCAGTGAACAGCTCGGCCATGGCGACGCCGGGCTGGCGGTCAGCCTGATCGTTTCCGGCCTGCCCTTTGCCATGGCCCCTCTGTTCCCGGATGCCGGCATTCGCAAACTGGCCCGGGAGTATACCGAAGACAGGGACGGCCGAATGATCGGCTGCTGGGGGATTACCGAACCGGCCCACGGCTCGGACTGGCCCCTGGGCACCACCGCCGCCGGAGCCGATCCCCGGCTGGCACCCACTTTGCAGGCGGTCAAAAAGGGTAAGGAGTTCGTCCTCAACGGTCAGAAGTCGGCCTGGGTCAGCAACGGCACCATTGCCACCCATGCCATGCTGCATGTGGGGCTGGATCCTTCGCTGGGCATGCACGGTCAGGCCCTGGCTTTCTGCCCGTTGAATCTGCCCGGCATTTCCCGGGGAAAGCCCCTGGACAAGATCGGCCAGCGCGCTCTGAACCAGGGGGAAATCTTTTTTTCCGAGGTGGTTCTGCCCCGGAGTCATTTTCTGTTTACCAGACCCCTGCCGGGCGGAGACAGCCCGCTGGTCCGTGGCAGCCTGGGAATTGTTAACGGAGAAACTTCGGTCATCATCAGCGGCCTGGTGCAGGCCGCCTATGAAGAAGCGGTGCGGTATGTCCGGAATCAGGAGAACATGGAAACGTTACTGCAAGAGGAAGACCATCTGGCGCAGAAGCTGTTTGAAATGTTCGCCGAGACCGAAGCGGTTCGGGCCTATGTGCGCCGGGCGGCCCGGTTCCGGGAGTCCATTCTCCAGCCGGACCGGAACAATCGGGCAGTGCGCAGCTGGTTGGGAAAGCGGGGAATCACCTATACCCTGCTGGCCAGTTGGCTGCAGTTGTTTTTCCGGGCGGCGGATGTTGCCTGGGAGGTGAAGGCCGTTCGTCGTCGGCTTACCGCTTACTGGAAGAGTGACCGGGCCAGAGCCCGCCTGGGAACCGGCAAGTACGGCGTGGCCGCCAAGATTCTGGCCACCGAGGCCGCCTTCCGCGTCGCCTCGGCAGCGCTGGAAATTGCCGGGGAAGCGGGGCTGACGGAGGAATATCCAATCGAAAAAATGGTCCGGGACGCCCGGGCATCCATGATCGAAGACGGTTGCAACCGGGCTCTGGCCCTGGCGGCCGCTGAAGATCTGGTGTAATTGCAACCTTTCAAAAATAGAGGTAGCCATGGGATATCTGGAACTGGATCCGACCCTCGGCCGGGAGGTCACGGCCATGATCAAGGAGGTGCGGCGTTTTGTCGAAAACAATCTGATCCCGGCCGGCCGGGAACTGGATCGCGAGACCGATCCGGCGGCGGTATATGCTGCCGATTCCCCCTTGTGGGAGGTTTTCCGGAAGTACCGTCAACTGGAATTGCACATTCGGGACCTTCCCAAAGAGGTGG
Organism: uncultured Desulfobacterales bacterium; assembly: GCA_964632805.1. Classification (GTDB taxonomy): domain Bacteria; phylum Desulfobacterota; class Desulfobacteria; order Desulfobacterales; family Desulfosudaceae; genus CAZWCS01. Next base: position 8,388 of record CAZWCS010000097.1, on the reverse strand, counting down.
GCGGCCTGGTCGGTGAGGTGGATCCCCGGACCGGTCCGGTTGTCGAAGAGGAGCTGGGCCGGGGCGACCCCGGTCTGGCAGTGAGTATGGCGGCTTCCGACCTGCCCTTTGCCCTGGCGGCCCGGGCGGCATCCCCGGAGACGCGGCAGTGGTCGGAAGACTACAGCCGGGATTCGTCCGCCGGGATGATCGGCTGCTGGGCGGTTCCGGATGCCGGGGGCGGCCTGGAACGGCTGATGCCCGGCAAGAATGAATGCGGGCCCCCGCTCCCGGCGCCCGGGGTGCGGGCGGTCCGCCGTCCGGACCACTACCTTTTGCAGGGAGAAACCGAAGGGCCGGTGATAAATGCGCCCCTGGCCACGCACGCGGCGGTGGCGGTGATGCCGGAGCCGTCCGGAGATGGAGTCCGTTGCGGCCTGGCGGTGGTGCCCCTGGACCTGGCCGGAGTCTCTGTGGGCACCCCGCCGGACCGGATCGGTCTGCGTGCTTTGCCGCAAGGCACTATCGCTTTTGACCGGGTTGCCCTCCCGGAATCCTGCCTGGTCGTGTCCGACCTGGCCAAGGCCGGGCCGCTCTTCTCCAGTCTGCTGAACCGGCTTGGCCTCATTCAGTCCGGGGCCGCGCTGGGACTGGCCCGGGCCGCCTATGAAGCGGCCCTGGGATACGCCCGGCAGCGGGTCCAGGGCGGGGTTCCTCTCTTCGAACACAAGAATATCAAGCTCCAGTTGTTTACCATGTTTACCCGGGTGGAAACCGCCCGGGCGTTTCTCCGGCGGGTGGATCTGTACAACCGGACCGGGGAAGCGGCCCCCCTGACCCATCTGGCGGCGGCCCGGCGGTTTTGCACCCGCGCCGCCTTTGAAACAGCCAGCGACGCCATTGGTGTGTTCGGCGGCAACGGGCTCACCAAAGAATATCCGGTGGAAAAGATGTTTCGGGACGCCCGGGTGGCCATGACCGGAAGCGGGATGAGCCTGTCCCTGTTCAACGCCGGGAAAGCGGCCCCGTAAAAATGGCGATTCGGTTTATTTTTTTGGCGCTTGTTTTTGCTGCGGTCGCCTGCTCTAAACAGCCTCCTGCGGTTGTTGAATTGAAAAGATATCCCCTGGACAATCGGGAAGGTATTCTCAGCCGGACGGTGGAGATTGTACTGGACAGAGAGATAACCGCTGACGGCAACGGTTCCCTGCGTATTACGACAGATCAGCCGGCAACCGTACGCCTGCTGGAAACAGGCGACCTGGATATTGAGAATGCGCGGCTGATCTACCAGGCCAACATTCGGACGGAAGGCGTAAAGGGGCGGGTGTATCTGGAGATGTGGTGCCAGTTTCGAGGCAGAGGGGAATTTTTTTCAAGGGCTTTACAGTCTCCTTTAAGCGGAACAACGGCTTGGACTGTCCAGGAGACCCCGTTCTTTTTAAAAGCGGGCGAAAATCCCGATAATGTGAAGCTGAATCTTGTCATTGATGGAAAAGGAACCGCCTGGATTGATGATATTCACCTGCTGAAGGCACCATTACCGTGATGTTCGGCAGACGGGTGGCCGCAAACTGTTTTTATTCCTCCAGCCCGGCTTCTTTGAGGGCGTTTTCCCGCAGTTTCCACTGCTGAATCCGAACCTGGTCTTTGACGATTTCGATGGCCTGGACCATGGCTTCAATGACGGTCTGGTTCAACTGCTGGTCTTCCCCCTTGACCAGCAAGGCGCCCAGCAATATATCGGCGATCTGATCGAAGAGCGCTTCCAGGTTGTTGTGGGAAATATCTTCGGCCAGGCCGTTGATGGCCTGGAAGACCACGTCGGCCACGATCCGTTCCATGTTTTTAATGACCAGGCCGCCCAGCACCGGCACGGTTCGTTTGATGGTGGTCAGTTCCCTGTTTCGTTCTATCGCCTCCCGGACGCGCCGGTCCACATAGGCGCGCAGATCTTCCCGGATTTCTCCGTAGTTTTCCCGCACCACATATTGCATTTTGCGGGAGAACCATTTGATCATTTCCGGCTGGCGGGACCTGATTACCTGTTCCGCGATTTTGTCCAGTACCGGCGAACCCTGCTGGATCTGCGACTGCATCTCTTCCAGCATGTTCACCACCACCCGGTCGGAGAGTTCCTCGGTGAAAATGTTGTAATACTTGGCCAGCCAGCGGTACACAAAGGTGCGCCGAAGATCGACATAACCCAGTTTCTGCAGCCGGTATAAAATGGAAATAACGCGGAAAATCCGCACAAAGCGGAAAGTGTCCACCGGAATGCAGCCGATGATGTCATACCAGTGGACAAAGGGATAGAAAAACCAGCGGTGATAGGTGCGCCGCTTGATAGCCAGGGCCCATTGAATAACCAGTTCCGTGATATAAAAACTGATAAAGGCCAGGTCGTAAAAGAAAAAATCCCGGTGTACCGGCAGGTACAGTTCCACAAACCGGCCGGAAACCGTTTTCAGGCCGGCCTGGATGAGAGCGATGCCGAACAGGGCGTCAAAAACAATCCACACCAGGTTGACCGTTAAAATGGTCAGCATGACCATATCAACCAGGATAAAAAGAAAATGGCGTTTGCGGGTTTCTTCCATAAAGTACTATCAATCAGGGTTTCGAGGATGCCCGTGCCGGAAGATTTCGTAATTTACCGATGTTTATATCAGAAACGGAGAGCGGTTGTCAATTTTTGCACAAAAAATCGTTGCCGACGAATCTTTTCTGTGGCCATCCAAGAACATGGCGGGCCGGAATCTTGACATTGACTGCGAGATGGGGTAGATAGAAATCTCTTGTTTTTTGCAAGTTCCGGGAAAAACGGCGCTGGGATCACCGTGAACCGGGACCGCGGGGTTTAAAGCAGCAACATGGGTCTGGCCCAATCCGGCCGGGGACAATTCTGCGGGAAAAGCTGAATTTCCGTGTATCCGGCTGGATAGGAGGTGTTATGACGGCAGCAGTGGATCTGCAGGAAATCAAAAGACTCCCCCTTTTTTCTGAACTCACCGAAGACGAGATCGGTCAGATTTTGCGGCTGGCCTTTGTCAAGCATTATCAGGTCAATCGAACGCTTTTTGTTGAAGGTATGAAGGGGGACGTGCTTTATGTGATCAAAAAGGGCAAAGTGGCCATCACCAAAAAAACGGAACAGGGGGAAGTAACCATTGCCACGCTTGGAGCAGGGGAGTTTCTGGGGGAGCTGTCGCTGCTGGATGAAGAAAAACGCTCTGCTACTGCCCGGGTGACGGAAGAATCCGAACTGATCGTGATTACCCGCAAGTGTTTCCATGATATGCTGCATACCACTCCGGAAATTTCTTGCAAGCTGTTAATGCATTTTCTGCGCATAATCGGCGCCCGTCTTCGTACCACTGATAAAAGATTTGAACAACAAAGCTGACCCCTCTGTTTTTATTGTTTTTGGCGGTACGCCCCTGTCGCCGGCTTATTACCGGAAACAGGGGCGCCGGATTCGGGTTGACGGGGTTAGGATTGTTTGACGGTTAAGATAATCTCCACCGTATAGAAGGCATTGCCCGCTGCGGGCAGTACCACCGCTTTCAGGGCTTTGTGCAGGCAGGTTTGGAGCGGTTTGCGATTTTTCACCTGCCGGTCAATGCTGACCTGAACGATTTTTCCCCTGGCGTTGACAGTCAGGCGCACCGTCAGCTCTTGCGGCCTGTTTTTAATACCGGCAATACATTGCTGGAGCGCGGCCAGACAGGGGGTCAAGGTTTGTCGAATGGCCGCTTCGGCCAGGTTGGTTTTAGTGCGGACCTCTTTTATGGTCAGGTGGATTTTCTGCGCGGGTTGGTTTTTTTCTTCCCGGTCCATGGCAACCTCTTCCGCTGCCGTCTCGGTTTTCTGCAACCCCTCGGCCAGGCGGCCGGCCAGGGTCTGGATCGGACCGGCTGCCGGCTGCTGATAGCACTTGGCCGTCCGAACCGCGCTGCTGCCCACGGCATAATTGGATACCCCCTGAGGCAGGGGCAGGGGTTGCTTGACGGTGACCGGTTGGCCGTTTTCCAGGCGTGTCTGTTGGTCCACGGCGATAAAGGAAGTGTAGTCGGTGAGGAGGTTGTAGCTCAGGCCCAGGGTGGTGACTTCCTGCACCCGTTCATCGGAGGCCGCCAGCCGGTTGTAGTCGGCCAGGGTGGCGATGCGGTGCCGGGCCCAGAGATACCGCAGGGCCTGGTTGCCGGCCGCCGGGCGGACCCCGGCGACCGGGATGGTTTTTTCCAATTTGCCGCTGCCGGTGTCGCCGCTGACGGTGATGGTCCCGGCGGGGCGGCCGCGGTACTTGCCGAAGACCACCACCGGCCGTTCGCCCATCACGTCCCCGATGGCCGGAGGTTCCACATCGTAAACGGCAAAGCGGCCATAGTCTACTTCAATATTGGTCAGCACCGGGGCGGCGATCAGCTTCCGGAATGTTTCCGCCTGTTCAGCGGCCTTGTCCGGGTGGGTGATGATAAAGGGCCGTCCCTGGCCCGCCCGGGCCAGGCCTTCAATGAGGTGGCGGTTCACGCTGGAACCGATGCCGAAGGCGAACAGGTTGGCCTCCCCCAGGCGGTTGCGGACCAGGTCGAAGGCTTCTTTTTCCACGGTGACGTAGCCGTCGGTCACCACCACCATGCTGCGGGCGTATCCTTCCGTTCCGGGCATGGCCAGGGCCTGCTGCATGGCGGGCAGCAACCGGGTGCCGCCCCCGCCGCGCTGGTTGTCCACCAGATTCAGGGCCCGGGTGAGGTTGGCCTGGGTGGCGGGTACGGAATGGGGCGACATCACCTGCGAGCCGCCGGCAAACAGCAGGACATTGAACCGGTCGGCGGGCCGCAGGGATTTGACCAGATTGCGAAAGAGCTCTTTGGAAATATCCAGGGGAAAGCCGTGCATGGAGCCGGAAACGTCGAAAATAAACAGGTAGTCCCGCGGGGGGATATCCTTTTTCTTCACGGTTTGGGGGGGCTGCATCATCAACAGAAAGAAGTTTTCGCTTTGGCCTTCATACAGTTGCAGGCCGGTTTCGATACGGCCGCCGGACAACTGGTAGCACAGAATATAGTCCCGGTTGCCGCCGTGGTTTTCGTTTTTGTCCAGGGTGACCGTGGCTTCTTTTTGGCCGGCGTAGCGAATGTCCACCTGGTGGGAAGGGCAGGATATTTGCTGCAGCGGCAGGCCGGCGTGGATGTCGGTGGTGATATCAAAGGTATAGGGGGGGAGCCGGCCTTCCTGCAGATAGGGGTTGGCCGCCCAGTCGTCGGCGCTGCCCGCATCGTCACCGGTGTAGCGGGGGCCCACCACGGTGGGGTAAACAAATTCATAGATACCGTTTTCCGGGACCAGCAGTTCGGTATAGTCCAGGGTGACACGAATCACGTCCCCGGGCAGGATGTTGGCCACATTCATCTGGAAGACATTGGGCCGCTGCTGTTCCAACAGGGTGGCGCTCTGGCCGTTCTGTCTGGCCTGTTCGTAATCCTGGCGGGCTTCGGCCCGTTTTTTGACCACCGCCGTGATGGTTCGTTCGCCGATGGTCATGGCCAGGCCGTGGACCGCGGCCCGGGTGGAAGCCGGAAAGATATAAACGGCTTCCAGGGGATTATGGCCCTGGTTTTCATAGACCTGGGTGACCCGGACCTGGGCGATGACGCCCGCAATGGAAACTTCCGCCTGGGTGGATTTCAACGGCAGGCGGTCGGTTTCCGGGTCGTTACTGTGAACAAAAAAACAGGGGGAGCCGGTTTTGTCTTCGTCCGGCGGGATGTGGGCGAAAACGGGGGATGCGGCCAGAGCGGCCACAGCCGCCAGGAGCAAAAACAGTCGGATGGGTGGGTAGTGTTTCATGGTCAGCCTCCTTGGTTTGGATGGTTGTTTTTTGTCTGTTGACGGGTTAGACAAGCAGGCGCCGGAAAAGTTCCCGGTTTTTTCACAAATATGAAGTGACAGATCAGGTGCGATAAAAAAATTATCGAAATTTTCTATGGAACATATAGAAGATATATAAATTATGTATTTGACTGTCTTTTTGCGGACGGTTATCAATAAAGCGTTATTGAACCGGTTGTTTTTTTTGGGTATGTATGAAAATCGTCAAAGTTGAAAAAACGAAGAAAGGACGGAAACCATGAAAAATATGTTTGCCACCCGAGGAGGGATCATCGGGGTGGGGGCCTTTATCGGGGTCATTGCCGCCCTGCTGCAGTATTGGGGAAATCCGGGGAATATGGGAATCTGCGTGGCCTGCTTTGTCCGGGACATTACCGGTGCCCTGGGGCTGCACCGGGCCGGGGTAGTGCAGTACATGCGGCCGGAAATCATCGGCTTTGTAACCGGTTCGCTGATCGCCGCGCTGGCTTTCAAAGAGTTCCGGCCCCGGGGCGGTTCCGCTCCCATCGTGCGGTTTGTGCTGGGGGCCTTTGCCATGATCGGGGCGCTGGTTTTTCTGGGCTGCCCCTGGCGGGCCATGCTGCGGCTGGCCGGCGGGGACGGCAACGCCATACTGGGCCTGATCGGTCTGGTGGTCGGGATCTGGATCGGCACCCGCTTTCTGAAGCAGGGCTACACCCTGGGCCGCACCCATAAATTTTCCGCTCTGGCCGGGTGGGTGCTGCCTTTGGTCGCCCTGGGATTTCTGGCGCTGCTGCTGTGGTATCCGCCGGTAGAAGGGGAAACGAAAAACGGTGTTCTGTTTTACAGTGTCAAGGGCCCCGGTGCCATGCACGCCGCCATTTTCATCTCTCTTGTTATCGGCCTGATTATCGGGTTTATCGCCCAGCGCAGCCGGTTCTGCACCATGGGAGCCTTCCGGGACCTGATCTTGTTTCGGCAGACCCACCTGTTTTCCGGGGTGGTGGCCCTGGTGATCGCCGCCTTTCTCACCAATCTGGTGGTGGGGCAGTTCCATCCCGGATTTGTCGATCAGCCGGTGGCCCATAATCTACATCTCTGGAATGCCCTGGGCATGGTTCTGGCCGGCCTGGCCTTTGCCCTGGCCGGGGGATGTCCGGGACGACAGCTGTTTCTTTCCGGCGAAGGAGACGGGGACGCAGCGGTTTTTGTCATCGGCATGGTGGCCGGAGCGGCCTTTTCCCATAACTTCGGGCTGGCCAGTTCCCCCAAGGGGCTGGGGCCCCACGGCGTAGCCGCGGTGGTGATCGGCCTGATCGTGTGCGCGGTTATCGGCTTGACGATGAAACAAAAGTCTTAAGGAGGAAAAAATATGGAGACAACCATTGATGCCCGGGGGCTGTCATGTCCGCAGCCGGTATTAATGACCCTGGATGAATTGAAGAAAACCGCGGCCACGGAAATGGTGGTGCTGGTGGATACGGAAGCTTCCAAAGAAAATGTCAGCCGGGCCGTGGAAAAGCAGGGCTGGCAGGTGCAAAATATTACTGAAGACGGCGAGACCTATCGTCTGGAGATACACAAGGGATAGCGCGTGGGCCTGTTATCGCGGTTGATGCCGAGGCGGAAAACGCCGGCCCGGTTTTGCGGGGACCGGGGAATACTGGTGTTTGAAAACACCAGTGAAGTGATCCAAAGTGAAACCGCCCTGAAGAAAGGGAACTGGCCGATCCGGGTCATGGGGCCGCCTCCGGAAATCCGTACCGGCTGTGATCTGGTTATTGAATTTCCGTTGATCGAGGAGTTGGAAATTCTCCGGGCCCTGGAAGCGGAGGGAATTTTTCCCTTGCAGGTGGTGCCGGTTTCCGGGCCGCTGCTGGAGCCGGTGAGTATATTTTTCACTACGGATTACGGTCGATTCCTGATGGTCCGGGCGGCCAACATGAAGATCACGGTGGAGAAAGCCTCCGGGACGGTGGTCAATATTTCGGGGGGGGGCTGTCCGGATGTTCCCTATCTGGCTGCGGAAATGGTGGGCAAGACGCTGGCGGATGCTCCGTCTCCCCGCAGTCTGGGCCATACCCTGTGTGGTTATGCCCTGCAACTGGCTTACGAGGAAACGAGGCGCCAATGTTCGCCGTAGTGGGCACGGTTCCGGACCCGGATTTTCCGCTTTCCTGTGGCCCGGCCCGCCTGGCGGGGCGGCAACTGCAGGTGGCGGGTCGGTGGGTGGCGATCAATCGGGGTACGCCCGCTCTGTTGGCCACGGCCTGTCGGGTGTGCGAATTTCTGGACGCCCCGCCGCCGATGGCCTTTCTGATCGGGGATATCGGCACCGGTGCCGGCAGTCGCAAGCTGTACGCCCATCTGGAGAAAACCCTTCCCCAAGAGACGTATACCGGTTTGACTTTCCATTATATCCAGCCGGATGTGGACTGGCACAACCGGGTGCTGTTTGTCGTGGAAGCCATGGCCGAGCGTCCGGTGCTGATTGCAGACGCCGGTTTCATGTATGCCGCCAAGATGAGCGGCCAGGCCGGCGCCTACGACCTG
>CAZWCS010000096.1:0-16787 GCA_964632805.1 uncultured Desulfobacterales bacterium | reverse complement strand
TATGGGAAAAAATCGGTGAACATACCGGCAGCCAATACTGCCGCAAAGCGCTGCACGAAGCCGCTAAAGCAAGAAAAGCCGCAACTTACGCCAGGCAGCGCAGACGGTAAGCTTGCAGGTATATACCTCTGCCTTGCGTGAGGCAGGAAACTTGAGAAAACCGTTGCCGCCCGCCTGCTTCCCGGGGCGACCATGTTCGCCCTTGCCCTGCATGCTTTGTCGCCCCTGCAGCAACATCCCCTGCTGTCTTGAATACACAGCCTGAATGCGCTTCGTCTCGGAAGACTGCGTCAGGATCAATTCGCCGGCCTTGAAACCGCACAACCGGATCATCCCCCTCTCATGCCCCGACTACACCGTTTTCGGAAGGCTACGCCCGGCGGCAAAAAAACATTGCCAACCCCTTGAAACTGTTATACAACAATCTCAATCTCCAAAAAAAACGATCTGGAAAAGGCGGGGGCCATTGATGGTGATCCGGAAACCCGGAAACCCGGGAAACAGCCCGGCTTCCGGGCACAGAAAAACGTTATTACGGCTGCTGCTGTGGGCAATCGCGGTGGCCGCTCTTTCCCCCCCGGCCGCGGCACAATCCGCCCCGGTCATCCTCGATGATACCCGGAAGGCCCTTTACCTGGGCACCCATGTGGAATACCTGGAAGACGCCGGCCGCAAGTTAGCCCTTACCGATATCGTGCAAAAAAAAGGCCCTTCCTGGCACCCCTCCTCCGGCAGAGCCCTGAATTTCGGTTTTACCCGTTCGGCCTACTGGTTCCGCTTCACCCTCGACAATGGGCAACCGCGGTCACAGAACTGGTATCTGGAGCTGAACTTTCCCCATCTGAACCAAATCGACATGTTTATTCCGCAGCCAGACGGCACCTATCACAGCCGGAAAGCCGGTATCCGTTACCCCTTTGCCGAACGGCCCCTGCCGGACAAAAATTTTGTTTTTCCCCTTACCCCGCCCCCGGGGAAAACGACCTACTATCTCCGGATCACGGCGGACTACCCCCTGATTTTTGATCCCCTCCTGCAAAGTCCCGACACCTACCGGAACAAATTCAGCCGCGTGTATCCGCTTTACTGGTTTCTCTACGGCGCGCTGCTCATCATGATCCTGTACAATCTGATCTTTTACAGCCTGGTGCGGATCATCACCCGGCTGTACCTGGTGCTATTCATCCTTCTGTTTGCCCTGCTGCAGTTTACCATCGACGGTTTCGGTTTTCAGATTCTGTGGCCGGAGGCGGTGGCGTGGGCCGGTATTGCGCCCCTGTTCTTTTTATGCCTGATGATCGGCTCCATGATCATATACATCCGGGACTTCATCAGTCTGCCGCAACTCCTGGACAAGAAATATGACCAGTTGTGGATGTATTCGGTGATATTGCCCAATCTGCTGTGGCCGATCATTCTCGTGCCGCTGGGGATCGGCCATGCAGCCATCTGCATAACCGGTGCCCTGGTAATCTATGCCGTACTGGCCGTGGGCGGGGTGGGCCTGCTCTGCGTGCTTCAGGGAAAGACCACCCGGGCCGTCCGGTTCACCTGGATCAACTTCAGCCCCCTGGCCATCGGAGCCGCCCTGGGAATTTCCTACTATATGGGATTGCTGCCGCCCAATTTCTTCACCATCTGGTCCATCCATATCGGCATCGCCCTTTTTATCGCCCTGCTGTCTTCGGTGGGCATGGCCGATAAACTGACCAACATGAGAAAAGAGCTGCTGATCAACAACACCCATATCTCCCTGATGCTGGAAAGCATTTCCCAGAAAACCGGCGATGAAGCCGACAACCTTGAAAAATATCATGAAGAAAAAATCGGCGCGGTGATGCAGACCCGCTTTCAAAATTTCCTGGAAAAATTTAAAGCCCTGGTCCATGAGATCAGAGACAAGGCCGCCTTGCTGAATGCTTCGGCCGGGAGTCTCTCCGCCCTGTCCGGGAAAATGAACACGGAGACCGATAACATAGCGATGAAAGCCGACGGGGTGGCCGCGGCTTCGGAAGAGATGAGCGCCCGCATGAATACCATTTCCGGCACCATTGAACAGGCCAATCAAAATACCGGCCGGATTGTCCCTTTGACGGAAACCATGACCGCCAGCATTGACACCATTATCGGCGGTACGGCCAGTGCCCGCCGGACTACGGCCGAAGCCGTTTCCCAGTCGGAAAAGGTTTCCCGGCAGGTGAACCAGCTGAGAGGCGCTGCGGAAAAAATCGAGCTGGTAACCGAAACCATTACGGCCATTTCCAAAAAAACCAATCTCCTGGCCCTCAACGCCACCATTGAAGCGGCCCGGGCCGGTCAAGCGGGGCAGGGGTTCGCCATGGTGGCCGCGGACATCAAAAACCTGGCTCGCCGTACCGCGGCAGCCACTTCGCAGATCAATCAGCAGATTGAAGAAAACCAGACGGTCACCGGGGAAGTCGTCATCGAAATCCGGCAGATCGTGGAAACCATCCACAAAATCGACGAAATCGTTTCCACCATCGCCTCGGCCGTGGAAGAACAGTCCGCCGCCACCAGAGAAATCACCGGCAATATAACGGAAGTGTCCCAGGGGATTTCCGAAACCAGTCAGCATGTGGCCGAATGCTCGCGGGTAACCGGCTCGGTCTCCCGGGATGTAAGCGTCCTGAGCGAATCAAGCCGGAAAATGAGCGGCAACAGCCGGGAAATCAAAGAAAGTGCCGCCGAACTCACCCGCATGGCCGACCATCTGACCGCCCTGATCGAAAAATTTCAACTGTAGCCCCAGCGATCGCGGACGCGCCGATAAACCTCTCTCCGTTATAAAAAGAGAAGGATATGGGAGCAAATCGGTGAACATACCGACAGCCGTCACTGCTGCAAAGCGCTGCGCGAAGCCGCCAAGTCCAGAGAAGCCGCGGATTATGCCAGGCGGCATAGGGAGTAACCGGGTTGAACAGAAGCCCTGTCGCTGGTTATATTTTATTATTGGAGCCATTGACAACAGACATAAATGTTGTTATTATTTCCAACATGAAAACGGTTAAGCTCATTTGCACACGTATCCTTTATTCTGAATCAGCATATGATGTTACTGCCTTACTAAACGCTGGAATACTTGACCGCACAGAAAACGGGCGTATCGTCTTTCCCTACGAAGCCGTGAAAGTTGAGTTCCTGTTACATGCGGCATAATGCGGCTTTTAATATCTTTTGCCGGATGCGCTGACGCTTATCCAGCCTGCGAACGACGAACTACAAAGGGATGCATAATCTGTGAATGGCTTGCGCCACGCACCGTTTCCCATGAAATCCCTTTTTCCCTCTTTTTCCCGCCAAAACCGGTTCGCAATCTTCAGCAAAATATGATAGGTTGCAGGCTTTGACCGACTTTTTCGCTCTTTGCCGAAGGGGAAAAATCCGCCGAACAATTTGCAAAACGGAAAGCGACCGCAGTCAGATGAAAAAAGACGCGAATTTAATACTTCTGCTGGTGGTGGTCATGTTTGCCGTGACCGGCGGCAGCCTGGTGGGGCCCATTTTGCCGGCCATGATGGACCTGCGTGGAGCCACCAGCCGCAATATCGGGCTGGCCTTAAGCGCCTACACCTTTGCCGCCCTGCTGGCCACGCCCCTGCTGGGGCCGGTGGCCGACCGCTATGGACGCAAAACCGTGATCGTGCCCAGTGTGCTGCTGTTCGGCCTGGGCGGGCTGCTGATCACTTTTACCCGCTCCTTCTGGCTGGTCCTGGTCTGGCGCGCCCTGCAGGGCATCGGTGTAGGCGGCATGCTGAACACGGTGGTGGCGGCCATCGGCGATATGTACACCGAACCGGAGCGAAGCCGGGCCATGGGCTGGCGGGTTACGGTGCAGGCCCTGACCAATGCCACCATACCTTTGGTGTCCGGGGCCCTGGCCACCCTGGTCTGGTTTCTGCCCTTTTATATTCACTCCGCGGCCATGGTCCTGGCGGTTCTGGTGGCCTTCCGGTTCCGGGAACCGGCCGGCGGCACCCGTACCCGGGGCTACATGCTGAAAGCCCTGCGGGCCATTGCCAACACCCGGGCGATCTGGCTGTTTTTCTCCAACTTCATGGGCTTTGTTCTGCTTTACGGCATTATTGTGTACATGCCCATCCTGGTGGTGCAGCAGTTCGGATTGAGCACCTTCCATTCCGGGCTGGCCATATCCGTGGCCGCGGGCGTATCGGCCCTGATGGCCACCCAGGCGGGCCCCATCAGCGCCCGCTTTTCCGAACGCCTCCGGGTGCTGTGGGGGTTTGTCTGCTGCGGGGGCAGTCATCTGCTGGTGGGCACGGCCGGCAGCTACCCCCTGGTACTGGGCGGAATGGCCCTGTGGGGGCTGGGTTTCGGGGTACTCATGCCCGCGCTGAATGCCGCGGCCGCGGGGCTGGTCTCCAGCGAATTGCGGGCCGGGGTGCTGTCGGTGTTCACCCTGCTGATCTACCTGGGCCAGACCGTGTCACCGCCCTTTTTCGCTTTGTTTGTCAAAGAATCGGCCGTGCGCGGGGCCTTTTTCGCCGCCGGCGGCACCGCCCTGATTCCGCTGCTGTTTACGGTGTATGTGGCGATACGTCAATGGCGGAAGCGGGCGTAAGACTACAGCCCGATTGTTGCATACACAACGATAACCGCTATTTCTTCCTTGCAAAAAAGCTGAAAATACAATACAGTATCAATCAAAAAAGAACACCAACAGATTTTTCCGGAAGACAGCTGATGCTCAGCCAAATAAAAGAATGCATTCAAAGCAATCGAATCCGGTGGCGACAACACGCATTGGAAAGAATGATTGAAAGAAACATCAGCCGGAGTGACATTCGGAAGGTGGTTGAACAGGGAGAAATTATTGAAGTTTATGCTGAATCCACACCCTATCCCGGATGTCTGATTCTGGGATATGCGCAAAAAAAACCAATGCACGTAGTTTTGTCCATCGATGGGGAAGACCGTCTGGCATATGTGATCACCGCCTATGTGCCGGATACGACACATTTTGAAGACGACTTAAAAACCAGAAAACAGGGGGAACGATGACAACCCGACAACCATGCCCGATTTGCGGCGGCTTTTTTCAAAAAGGGACCACCACCTTTACGGTGGATTATTCCTTTGGAGTAGTAGTTGTCAGGAATGTAGCCGCTCTTATCTGTGATCAATGCGGGGAATCTTGGATTGAGGATGAGATTGCCGAACAACTGGAACAAATCGTGGCCAAAGCCAAAAAAGAAAAAAATGAATTTCAGGTAATTAAAATGGCTGCCTGAAAACATACTGCCGAAGTAAATAAAATAAATCCTTCGCTCTCCCCATAAAACCGTGATCAGTCTCATCAGGAAAAATCGTCAAGTTTCCGCCGGCTCCTTCGTATATTCGTCCCGGATCTTCTGGCGCAGCAGTTTGCCCGCCGGAGAAAAGGGCAGCTCCCCGGCAAACACCACGGAGCGGGGGATCTTATACCCCGCCAGCCGGTCACGGCAGAAATCGATAATCTCCTGGGAAGTAGCTTCCTGACCATCCTTGCACTGGATCACCGCCCGCACCGTATGGCCCCACTCCTCGTCCGGCACCCCGATGACGCAGGCTTCGGCCACCGCCGGATGCTCCTGAAGGACCTCCTCCACCTCCAGGGGAAAGACTTTTTCCCCGCCCGTGTTGATACACTCTTTTAAGCGGTCCACTACCCGGATTTCGCCGTTTTCATCCAGGCAGCCCAGGTCGCCGCTGCGGAACCAGCCGTCAGCCAGGGTCTCCCGGGTTTTCTCCTCGTCCTTGTAGTAGCCTTTCATGACCGTGCCGGAGCGGTAGAGAATTTCCCCGGTCTCCCCCGCGGGCAGGTCCCGGCCGTCCGGGCCCACCACCCGGGCCTCCACAATGGACTGGCCGACCGAGCGGTCCACAATCCGGTCGGGATCAAAATCCAGCTTAAAAGAGGTCACCGGCGTCATCTCGGTCTGGCCGAAGGCGTCCAGAATCATGGCCCCCGGGAAAAGCCGCAGAATCTCCGTTTTCAGGCTTCTGCTGCACGCCCCGCCCCCGGTCATGGCCATGCGCACCGAATTGAGATCGTACTTGTCCCGGGCCGGGGAGGAGACCAGCTTTTTCCAGCCGGTGGGCACATTGGACATATTCTGCACCTGTTCCTGCGCAATCAGGGCAAAAATCCGCTCCGGCTCCAGGCGGGGAGTCTCCGGCAGGACATAGCAGATATTACCGGAAAAACCGCAGATGGAAAGATTGGAATAGCCCGCGTCATGAAAAAAGGGCATGGAAGGCAGCATGGATTTGATGGTATGATGATACCGTTTCCGGGCCTTTTCCGGGCGGGAGAAAATTTCGTCAAACACATTGTGCAACCGCTCCCGCGTCTTTGGCCGGGCCAGCAGCTTCTTCACCGGCCGGGTGCGCAGCAGTGATCCCAGCACCCGCTTGCCCGGCACCGGCAGGGTTTCCATCATGCGCCGGTGCTGCTCTGCCGGCATGTCCGCGGTGAGCGACCGGATGACCACATTGGTGAACATCAGGGCAAACAGCTCCCGGTGGGCCCGGTAGGTCAGCATGACCCCCTTGGGAAAGCCGGTAGTGCCGCCGGTATACACCATGACCATAACGTCTTCCCAGTCGGTGGGCACGGCCGGGTCTTCATCAGCACCGGAAGCCACCAGTTCTTCATAATCCAATACGTTCTCCAGGCCACTGCCGCCTTTGCAGACAAAATGGGAGATGCCGGACAGTTTGGGAACCGCCGCTTCCACCGCCTCGGCCCAGCGGGCGTCATAGAGAAAAACCCCGGCGTCGGAGTGGTTCACCTGAAAGGCGATCTCCTGGGGCACAAAGCGGTAATTCACCGGCACGGGAACGGCCCCGGCCACCTGCACCGCCCAGTTGGTCTCGATGAATTCCGGGGTATTGTGAAACATGAAGGCGACCTTGTCGTTTTTGCCCACCCCCAGGTCGATCAGGGCATGGGCCATCTGAAAAATGCGGCGCTTGTGCGCGGCCCAGGTCACCCGGCGGTCGCCGCAGACAATCACCTCGCCTTCGGGATTATAGGTGGCGCAGCTGATAAAGCTGTTGGCCATGATATTCGGTGAATGTATGCCCATGATTTCCCCCTTCGTAAAAACGGATTCTACCAGATGGAATACCCCCCGTCCACATAAACCGTGGACCCCGTAACATAGGCGGCGGCCGGCGAAGCCAGAAACACCGCCGCGCCCACCACCTCTTGGGGCCGGCCCAGGCGGCCGAAAGGAATTTTTCGCAACAGAAATTTGCGGGTAGCGGGATCTTCCTGCTGGGCCCGGGTCATATCGGTCTGAAAAAAGCCCGGGGCAAGGCAGTTTACCCGGATATTGTCCGGGGCCCACTCCAGGGCCAGGGCCCGGGTCATCTGGATAAGGCCGCCCTTGGAAGCGCAGTAATGGGCCACTCCCCTGCCGGCCATGGCGCCCAGAACCGAAGCGATATTAATAATACTGCCGCTTCCCGCCGAACGCATGACCTCCGCCGCCTGCCGGCACAGGCGGAACTGGCTGCCCAGATTAATGTCCAGGACCCTGTCCCATTCCCGGGTGCTGATGTCGGCGGCCGGCTGGGTGGGCGCCACCCCGGCATTGTTAATCAGGATATCCAGCCGGCCAAAAGTATCCAGGGTTTTCTTCAGCAGGGCGGCCCCGGCTTCTTCGTCCTGCACGTCCATCTGCTGAAAATCGGCCCTGCCGCCCTGACGCGCAATTTCGGCCACGGTTTCGGCCAGCGTCTCCGGCGTGCGGCCGCCAACCACCACCGTAGCCCCGGCTTCGGCCAGCCCCAGAGCCATGGCCCGGCCCAGCCCCCGTCCCCCGCCGGTGACGATGGCCACCTGCCCGGAAAGAGCAAACAGATTATTATTCATACCAGCCTCTTCTCCGGTCTTTATGCGTTCTTTTCCTGGTCCGGCGGTTCCGGCGGCGCCTCCCTTTCCTGCCCGGCTTTATGCTTTTCCCATTCTTCGGAAAATCCCCGAACAAAACAAGTCAGAAAAATCTTCGCCTTGACCATAAATTCTTCCATCAGCGACAGGCCCCAGGCGAAGGCAATGATGCTGATCACGATACTGCTCAGGTTCCACTCAATGGTCTGAAACACGGCGCAGACCACAAATACCCCGAAAATTGCTTTCAAGGTCGCCCACATGCGCAAACCCCAATGAAAAAATTGTATTTATGACCTCTCTGCCCTCCCCAAGAATCCCTGAAACCACCTCACCCGGATACATTTGCTGAAGTTTGGCCAAGTCTTCCGGATACCTGATGGGAATACTGGCTTCAGTTGAAACGTTATCAGATAAATATGCAAAAACGCAAATGATAATCCCCAAAACCGGCTCCTTGGCGCCCCCCGGCGGCAAGCGGAACGCTCTCCGAAGATCATTCCCGAAAAAATCACCCCGCAACATCATCTCCGGAAATCATTGCGATATTTGCGCCGGTTTTGTATAGTGGGGCCGATACCGGACAGGGGTTGCAGACAATGATCAAAACCGTAAGAGCCGCAGACGGGTGAAAAAATGACCGCACCGGACCGCATCCGGCAACTGGTGGAAACCTTCGGGCAGAACCGCGAGGCCTACAAAAAAGGGGCCTACAACGAAACCCAGGTGCGCCGGGAGTTCATCGACCCCTTTTTTGAAGAACTGGGCTGGGATGTTACCAACCAAAAAGGGTATGCCGAGGCGTACAAAGACGTTATCCACGAAGACGCCATCAAGGTGGGCGGCCTGACCAAGGCCCCGGACTACTGCTTCCGCATCGGCGGCGCCCGCAAATTCTTTCTGGAAGCCAAAAAGCCCGCGGTGAACATCAAAGAAGACACCCACCCCGCCTACCAGTTGCGCCGCTATGGCTGGAGCGCCAAGCTGCCCCTGAGCATTCTCACCGACTTTGAAGAGTTTGCCGTCTACGACTGCCGGGTCAAGCCGGCAAAAACCGACAAGGTCGCCCATTCCCGCATTCTCTATCTCACCTGTACCGATTATATCCACCGCTGGGAAGAGATCGCCGGCATTTTCTCCCGGGAGGCGGTCCTGAAAGGCTCCTTTGACCGCTATGTGGTCTCCAATAAAGCCAGAAAGGGCACCACCCCGGTGGACACCGCCTTTCTGCAGGAAATTGAGCGCTGGCGGGAGCTGCTGGCCCGCAACCTGTCGTTGCGCAACCCCGACCTCTCCCAGCGGGAGCTCAACTTTGCGGTCCAGCGCACCATCGACCGCATTGTTTTTCTGCGCATCTGCGAAGACCGCGGCATGGAAGAATACGGCCGCCTCCTGGCCCTGCGCAGCGGAGAAAACTGCTATCCCCGCCTGTTCCAGCTTTTCCGCCAGGCGGACGAAAAATACAACTCCGGACTGTTTCACTTCAAGCCGGAAAAGGGCCGGGAAAACTGCGACCGCTTCACCCCGGCCCTGACCATTGACGACAAAGTGCTCAAAGAAATCTTCAAAAACCTCTACTATCCGGACAGCCCCTATGAATTCAGCGTCTTGTCCACCGATATCCTGGGGCAGGTGTACGAACGCTTCCTGGGCAAAGTCATCCGCCTGACCTCCGGCCATCAGGCCAGAATCGAGGAAAAGCCGGAAGTGCGCAAGGCCGGCGGGGTCTACTATACCCCTACCTATATCGTGGATTACATTGTGCGCCAGACCGTGGGCAGACTGGTGTCCGGCAAAAAGCCGGGGCCGCGCGGCGGGGTGTGCAAGCTGAAAATCCTGGACCCGGCCTGCGGCTCGGGCTCCTTTCTGATCGGCGCCTACCAGTACCTGCTGGACTGGCACCGGGACCGGTACTTGGCCGACAACCCGGAAAAATGGGCCAGGGGCAAAACCCCGGCCCTGTACCAGGCCCGGGGCGGCGAATGGCGTCTGACCACCGAGGAGCGCAAGCGGATTCTGATCAACAATATTTACGGGGTGGATATCGACCCCCAGGCGGTGGAGGTGACCAAACTCTCTTTGCTGCTGAAAGTGCTGGAAGGCGAAGACGAGCAGAGCCTGGGCAAACAGTTGATGCTCTTTCAGGAGCGGGTCCTGCCGGACCTGGCCGACAACATCAAATGCGGCAACTCCCTGATCGGCCCGGATTTTTACCAACAGCAGCAGATGCACCTGCTGGAGGAAGAAGAACTCTTCCGGGTCAACGCCTTTGACTGGCAGACCGAATTTGCGCAGATCATGACCGACGGCGGCTTTGATGCGGTGATCGGCAATCCGCCGTATGTGCGGCAGGAGGGGCTGGGCGATTCCAAGGAATACTTTAAAAAACAGTACGCCGTATACAACGGTGTGGCCGATTTGTATGTCTACTTTATTGAAAGAGGCATATCGCTGTTAAAAGAAGGCGGCCGGTTCTCCTATATCGTCGCCAATAAATGGCTTCGGGCCAATTACGGCAAAGCGCTGCGGCAGTGGCTGAAACAACAGCATATCGCTCAGATCGTCGATTTCGGCGATTTGCCGGTGTTTACCCAGGCCACAACTTATCCCTGCATTCTGGTCGTGCAGAACAAAACCCCCAACGCTACTTTTGCAGCCGCCACCCTCCATACTCTTGATTTTCCCAACCTGGCAGATCATGTTCAAACGCATCAATATGAAGTGCGGCAAAAGGCCCTGAATGATACCGGCTGGTCGCTGGTGGATCAAAATACCCAGGATCTGCTGGACAAAATTCACCAAGCCGGCATTCCGCTGGGAGAGTACGTCGAAAAAAAAATTTACAGAGGAGTATTAACGGGACTAAACGAGGCCTTTGTTATAGATGATGCCACTTATCAGCGATTAGCCGCAGAAGATGCCAGAAGTACTGAAATTATCAAGCCCTTTCTGGCCGGCCGGGACATCAAACGGTATCAACCGCTGTTTCCGCAAAACCATCTGATTCTTTTTCCCCGGGGATTTACCAGCGCCCGATGCCCCCACGGCAGTCCCTGGGAATGGCTGAAACAGGAATATCCCGCCATTGCCGCCCATCTGGAACCGTTTAAAGAAAAGGCGGAAAAACGATATGATAAAGGAGAGTACTGGTGGGAATTGCGGGCCTGCGAGTATTACGCCGAATTTGAAAAGCCCAAAATAATTGTACCAGCCATTGTTCGCTCTGCTTCTTATGCATTTGATACCGAAAGTTTTTACTCCAACGACAAAACCACCATTATTCCCACTTCAGATAAATATATGCTGGGATTACTCAACTCAAAGCTACTTGATTTTTTTATACATTCCATTGCATCAACAAAGCAGGGTGGTTACTTCGAATACAAACCAATGTATATATCCAAAATCTCCATCCGCACCATTGATTTTTCCAACCCGGCTGACCAAGCCGACCACGACCGCCTGGTCACCCTGGTGGAGCAGATGCTGGCGCTGAATCAAAAACTTGTCCGGGCCAACACCGACCAGGAAAAGGCGGTCTTGCAGCGGCAGATCGAAACCACCGACCACCGGATCGACCAACTGGTGTACAAGCTGTACGACCTGACCGAAAAAGAGATCCAAATTGTGGAAGGGTATCGGTAAAATCCCGCGCGAACAATCTCCTTGGTCCCCAAACGGATGAATTCTTCCATACGCCTGCATTTCCAGAAACAGACAATCGGCCGGAAAACCGGCGGTCATTTTCGTCTGGTCACGAATTTGCGGAAAGTTGTTTTGAATCCCCCCGCCCGGCCATCCCGGATTTTTCCGCTGCCAAATAAATAACGCTTGCAGCCGTTTTTTATGATATGCTGAAATATTGTAAAAAAAACGGACAAAATAAAAACAGGAAATAAGGATCAGATTCAACCTGCGATGAACGAACACACACCAGCGAAAACCGACACCGGCGACAATTCGGGAAAGAAAGAAGAACCCGCCGGGAAACCGGCGGAAACAACCGGCAGCCAGGAGCCGTGGGACCGGTCCCGATTTGTTGTAGCCGAAGATCCGGAAAAAATCCGCTTTCACGACTTTGATCTCCCGGAAGAAGTCATGCACGCCATCTCCGATCTGGGCTTTTCCTATTGCACGCCCATTCAGGCGGAAATCCTGCCCAGCATTCTGGCGGGGCGGGACGCCTTCGGCCGGGCCCAGACCGGAACCGGCAAAACCGCCGCTTTTCTGATCTCCATTCTGACGTATCTGATAAAAAATCCCCTCCACGGCAAGCGCAAATCCGGTACCCCCCGGGTGCTGATTCTGGCCCCCACCCGGGAACTGGTCATGCAGATCAGCGAGGAAGCCCGGCAACTGGGAAAACACTGCGGGGTCAACATTATCGCCGTGTTTGGCGGCATGGATTTCAAGCAGCAACAGAAAGAACTCACCGGCCGGCCCGCCGACATCATCGTGGCCACGCCGGGGCGGCTGCTGGATTTTTCCCGGCGCCGGCAACTGATGCTGAAAAACCTGGAAATCCTGGTGATTGACGAGGCGGACCGGATGCTGGACATGGGCTTTATTCCCGACGTGCGCAAAATCATTTACGCCACCCCCCAAAAAGACCAGCGCCAGACCATGCTCTTCAGCGCCACCCTGACCGAGGCCATCACCCGCCTGGCCGCCAACTGGACCAAAGACCCGGCCCGGGTGGCCATCGAGCCGGAGCAGGTCACGGTGGATTCCGTGGACCAGATCGTCTATATCGTCACCATGCGGACCAAATTCGCCCTGCTCTACAATATTATTGTTCAGCAGGACCTGAAGCGGGTCCTGGTCTTCTGCAACCGCAAAGACGCGGTGGGCCGGCTGGCGGAAAAACTGAAGCAGTACCGTCTGCGGTGCGAAATTCTCACCGGGGATGTGCCCCAGCAGAAACGGGCCCGCCGGCTGGCGGATTTCAAGTCCGGAAAAATCCGGATCCTGGTGGCCACGGATGTGATGGCCCGGGGCATTCACATCGAAGCCATGGATCATGTCATCAACTATAACCTGCCCCACGATCCGGAAGACTACGTCCACCGCATCGGCCGCACCGGCCGGGCCGGGGCGGTAGGCACCTCCATCAGCTTTGCCGACGAAAAGGATTCCTTTTATATCCCGGACATCGAAACCTTTATCGAACGCAAACTGCCCTGCACCGAGCCGGACAGCGACTGGCTGGAACTGCCCCCGCCGCCTGCGCCCCGGAAAAAGAAAAAACAGCCCGGAAAAAAACCGGGCCCGGGCGCCAAATCCGGCCGGGGAAAAAGCGGCGCCCGGGAAAAATCCGGGGGCAAGCCCCGCAAACCAAAAGATGGGGCCGCTTCCCCGTCCGGGTCATAAACCGGCTTCTGCCCGGTCTTTTCCCCTGGTACCCGCCAGGGTGGAACAGGCGAAAAATCGAAAAATTGGTCGTCTTGACAACAGACGGATTTTCCCGTATAATTGTAACAGAAAACAAACAAAGGAGAAGCCAAGGAGCTGCCGGCGGTCAACCTGTTGTACCCCCTGATCCGCAAGCGATACACCTGTAAAATCCGCAATTGTTGTATGTCTCAACAGAGGGCGAGGAACCGGATACGATAAACGGTTCTTCCCATGCCACCCACCTCCAGCGCGTTGTTTTTCTTTATTTTCATTTACGGAAACCGGAAACTTCCGGATAAACGGAGGCAAAGGCGATGGACCTGCTCCAAGTGCCGCGCTTCAGAAACCTCAGTTTCCAGAAAAAACTGTACTACAGTTTTCTGGGAACCATTGCCGTCACCGTCATTCTGATGGGCGGCATCCACTGGTATCTGGCCAGATCCAGTTATTTGCAGCAAAGCAAAGAATCCCTGGCGGTGGCCTCGGAAACCGCTTTGAAAACCGCCCGCCTG
Organism: uncultured Desulfobacterales bacterium; assembly: GCA_964632805.1. Taxonomy (GTDB): domain Bacteria; phylum Desulfobacterota; class Desulfobacteria; order Desulfobacterales; family Desulfosudaceae; genus CAZWCS01. The sequence goes on along the minus strand of CAZWCS010000096.1, from coordinate 2,963 downwards.
CAGAACAATATTGTGCTGGAATCGTTACATTCGGATATTTCCCTGATTACGTCCTGGATCCGCAACCAGGGCAAGGTGTTCATGACCTACACCACCGGGACACTTCCGCTTCGGGACGAAAACGGAGCGGTGACAGAAGAGATCACCATTCCCAGACTGGTTGCCGGCCCGGACTTTATCACCCTGAACCACCAACTGCTGGACCGGCTGCAAGAAACCACGGGGACCACGGCGGCGATTTTTCAGTTTGCGCCGGGAGACCGGCTGGTCCAGGTTTCTTCCAACCTGAAAACCGACGGGAAAAGGGAGACGGGCAGATTTCTTACAGCCGAAAGCCCGGTATATAAAGCGTTGCAACAGGACCGGTCCTGTCGGGAAATCAAAAAGCTGAACCAGCAGTGGTATGCTTGTGTCTATCAACCGTTCAAAGAGGGGCTGGAAGAAAAGCTGGTGGGCGCGATTTATGTGAGAAAAAAAATATTTACTCCGGAAATTGTGGCCATCATCAAAGATATTAATCTCAGCGGCAAGGGCTACACCTTTCTTATCGCGCCTGACGGGGACCTGCTTTTCCATCCCCGGCTCCGGGATACGAAGCTGCAAGCGCTTTCTTATGGAGACAAATTCCGGAACGCGGAAAAGGAAGTGGTGGCCTATCGCGCGGACGGGAAAGAACGGTACGCCGCGGTTACCCATTTCCAGCCCTGGAACATGCATTTTGTTTCTTCGGTCAGCCGCCGGGATTTGACCGCCGGCATGAATAAACAGATACTTTTCAGCTCCGGGCTCAGCGCCGTATCCGCATTTTTGCTGGGGATTCTCATTGTCTCGCTCATCAGCCGGCAGATTATGGCACCCATGCAGAAAATGTCGCGCATGGCGCGGGAGGTCGCCCATGGCAACTTTGATTATACCTTTACCTACGAATCGGACGATACCATCGGCAAAACCGTGGAATCCATGAAAACCATGGTCCAAAGCCTCACCGAACTGATCGGTGATCTGTATAAAGGCATTGATACCCTGGCTTCCTCCTCTGAAGATCTCAACCATATCGCCGCCATTATGAACAACAGTTCCCGGAGCACAGCGGACAAAACCAACACCATGGCTTCGGCTACGGAAGAAATGAGTGCCAATATGAATCTGGTCACCGAAACCATGAAACAGGTCGGCAACAACGTGGATACCGTGGCTTCCGGCGCGGAAGAAATGAATCAGACCATTGAAGAGGTGGCCAGAAACGCCAACCAGACCAGGGAAATCACCGACGCCGCGGTCAGCCAGGCCCGGGTGGTGTCGGGCAAAGTCAATGATCTGGGAAAAGCGGCGGAGGAAGTCGGCAATGTCATTGAGACGATCACCTCCATTTCCTCGCAGACCAACCTGCTGGCCCTCAATGCCACCATTGAAGCCGCCCGGGCCGGAGAAGTGGGCAAGGGGTTTGCCATCGTGGCCACGGAGGTGAAGGAACTGGCCAACCAGACCGCCGCGGCAACCCAGGAAATTTCCCAGAAAATCCAGGCGATTCAGGAACAGACGAGCGGCACCATCACCGAAATTGCCGAAATCTCCAACATCATTAACAAGGTCAATGAATTTGTCAATTCCGTGGCTTCCTCGGTGGATGAACAATCCGCCACCACGGCGGACATCGCCAAGAGCATCGCCCATGTCTCCCAGAGCGTTCAAGAGGTGAGCGCGAACATCAGCCAGACCTCCTCGGCTTCCGGACGGGTGGCCCGGGAAGTCGGGGAAGTCAACAGCTCTTCCGGAGAAATCAGGGATTTAAGCGCCCAGGTGAACGACAGGGCAAAAGCGTTGCAGGAACTGGCCGAAAAACTGAAGGGCCTGACAAGCCGCTTCGAAAAAATTGCCTGAGGCCGGTCCCCTTTTCAAGCGCTTTCTTCCGGCCGACCGCCGGCAAACGGCGCAAACGCCCGCACCCGCCGGCGGAACATTTTTTTCAGCGCCTGGTCCGCCTCCTCCCGGTAGCGCAGCCGGATATAAAGATCGGTGATTGCCCGAATCTCGGCAGACAGTTCCGGCCGGCGACGGGCGGCAAAAGCGGCGTAATCCCGGGGTCCCATGGCGGGCGGGCGGAAAATTCCCGCTTTGGCAAGTTTGCGGCAGAATATCTCGTAATTTTTCCCCACCGGATCGCTGGATGGGCGGCCTGAAAAGAATTGCCACACCCCGTATAAGCCGATAATCCCGGCCAGAATCCCCAGCGTCAACAGGCTGATGAGCAAACCCTCTTTCCAGGAATGCCAGTAAAGACCGAGTTTTTCCAGCAACTGTCGCTGTTCATGCCGGGAATAGCGGGAGAACCAGGCTTCCCAGCGGGTGCTGAGGGCGTCCCAGCCCAGGCCCAACCGTTTGGTCCAAAACTTCCACCGTCCCAGATACCGGTGGAAGAAATTCCGGGTCTGCTCCCCGTCCGCCAAGTCCCCTTCGGCGCCGGCATCCAGTCGTTCCGGGGCAACCGCCAGGGTCGGGTCGACCCGCTGCCAGCCCTGTTCCGGAAACCAGACTTCCACCCAGACATGGGCATCGGACTGCCGTACCATTAAATAATCGGCGTAGGGATTGACCTCCCCGCCGAGATAACCGCCGACGAGCCGCGCCGACACCCCGCCCGAGCGCATCAGATAGGCGAAAGCCGAGGCGTAATGTTCGCAAAATCCCCGCCGGGAAGAAAAAAGAAATTCGTCCACGGGATCGTTTCCCAGCAGCGGGGGCTTGCGGGTATATGCAAAAGGGTTGGTTTTCAGATAATCGAGCGCTCGCTTCACAAACAGCCCGACATTTCCGGAGTCGGCGGCCAGTTGCGCCGCCAGTTGCCGGGTGCGGGGATTCCCGCCGGAGGGAAGATTCCGGCAGGCCTCCACCGCCCAGGTATCCGCCGGCGAAAAGGAATCGTTACAGGATATCATTTCATAGTCATGTTTCCGGGTCAGGGG
>CAZWCS010000095.1:0-16809 GCA_964632805.1 uncultured Desulfobacterales bacterium | reverse complement strand
TTTGGGAAAGCAGGGCTTGCGCCTGACATAATACTCATAAAAATGTCGTACACCCATCCATCTCCCAACACTTGCCTCCCGCTCATTTCTTTGCTACTGTAGAAAATTCGTCAATTCGCACATTTAGATAATACCGATTACTTGCCTGACTGCAAATATTGATAACCATATTGGCGTCAAACAACATGAAGAACCGAAAAACGATTGACCATTATAAGGGTTGCCTGCTGGGTGGTGCGGTAGGTGATGCCCTTGGCGCGCCTGTGGAGTTCATGTCGCTGGACGCAATCCTTCGTCAGTTCGGCCCGTCAGGCATAACGGATTATTCACCGGCCTTCGGCAAAACAGGCGCTATCACGGACGATACCCAGATGACTTTGTTCACAGCTGAAGGCATGCTGCGGTCCGTTACCCGGTGGCGTCATAAACAACCTCCTTTTGAAACCGTGGAAACCCTGGGGCAAGGGTGGATTGCCGAAGAATCTCTTGCCATAGGGATTTACTGCGCGCTGGTGGGCGGCGATGACTTTATGAAAGGGGTCTTGGCGGTTAATCACAGCGGCGATTCCGACAGCACCGGCGCGATTACCGGCAATATCATGGGGGCCTTGCCGAGCGTGTCTGCCATTCCAAAACGGTATCTGGATCAACTGGAACTAAAAGAAGTCATCACGGAGCTTGCGGACGATTTATATACCGGTTTTCAAGATGGTGATGCATGGTGGAATAAGTACCCGGGTACGGGTCAGTGGTTTCGGCCTGAAAAAGAAGTTGTTGAAAAACATACCGTGCCTTTTGATCGTAGCTACTGGGTTGTTCCCGGCAAACTCATGGCCGGGTGTTACCCCGGCGGGCTGAAGAAAGATGAGGCCCGAGGCAAACTGCAAGGGCTGATTGATCACGGTATCCGGCATATGGTCAGCCTGATGGAAGAAGACGAAAAGGACCATTCCGGAAATGCCTTTACACCGTATGAATCCGTTATGCAGTCTCTGGCGGTTGCGGCAGGGAAAGCAGTGACGTTTGCCCGCTTTCCAATAAGGGACCTGAGTACGCCTTCCGAAGATGAAATGGCGGCTATTCTGGACCACATCGACAAAAAAATCGGCGCGGCAATACCGACCTATATTCATTGCTGGGGCGGTCAGGGGAGGACCGGCACGGTGGTCGGGTGTTACCTGGCCCGTCATGGGATGGCGACCGGAGAGGACGTTTTGCAGCTTGTGAAGAAGCTTAGAAAAGACGTGGCGGATGCCCACCAGGCCTCTCCGGAAACAGGCAAACAACGTAAAATGGTGGCCGCTTGGGTGCGAGGCAAGTAGAAGGGTGGAAATCATAATTGGCATACTGTGGTTGCTTTTGATGTATGGCATATTCAGTAGCTTGTTGAAAAATAAAAAGAAGGCCGAGTCTAAAGGCTCTTTTTCTTCCAGCCTCAGGAAAGAACCGCATATATTACCATTAGAGGGTAGCGACGGGCTGGAAGAAGAGATAATCGATGAGGAGCTTTGAAAGACACTAAAAAAAAGAAAAAGTTCCCCTTAATGGACCTGTGGCAATATCTTGAAAAACAGGGTGAGCTTGATTTGCTGGATGAATTGAAAACCAAGTCTTTTGACATATCGACATCAAGAAGGGGGTTTGCGATACTTCGTTTAAGGGAAGAAGGGTTATACAATGAGTTTATTCGCCATATAGAAACGATTTATCCGGAAGCCGACTTCATGATCAACGAAGCCATCAATAAGTACCATAAATACGAGGCCGTCCCTGAAGCGGAATATGTTGATCTTACTTATAAAGGCAAAACCCGGTTTACCCCGGCTGAGATAAAGGCGCTGAAATTTTATGTGTACGAGTTGATTGATCCGGACAGTGGTGAAGTGTTTTATGTGGGTAAAGGGTGGGGAAACAGAGTGTATTCCCATCTCAAAAAAGCGATAAAGGGTGACCCATCAGAAAAAGCGGATAAAATAAGAAAAATTTTACAAAAAGGTCAAAAGCCTGAACTAAATATAGTGGACTCGGGCATGACGGAAGAAGAGGCCTACGACCTTGAAGGTAAGCTGATCGACAAATACGGAATAGATAATTTAACCAATGTTCAGCGGGGACAACAGCAGATAACAACCGATAACAATAGTTATGACGAATTATATGAGTCTTAGGCCTATAGATTCTTCTCGTATTGTCGAGGCTGTCGCTTCCTGGTTACAATACGAACAACTTTGTAAGCGGGTTGGCCTGTTTGGAGAAAGTTATTTGACGTATCCTGTAGGCCAATTTCTTCAAGCAAGAGTGCCGGACAAAGTCCGTTCCGAATTTCCTCATCCTGCTCTGAATGAAAGTAAATCCGTTCCGGGGGATAAAAAGCGTATTGACTATGTCGTATTGGGAGAAAATAAAACCATTGATTTTGCGGTTGAAACAAAGTGGTGCAATAAGTCAAATACGCTTACCGAATCAATTCTCCAGGATTTTATTCGCTTAAATATGTTAGTGTCGAAACAGGACACAACTGCATTGTTTATATTCGGCGGTTTGCTCGGAAAGCTGGATTCATTATTCTTTAAGAAAAAGGCCCTGATCCCTGATGAAAATGACCCACAAAGCAAGTATCTATTCCCGGTTGAGGAGAAACAATTCAAACGGGCGATTTCGTTAAAAACCAACTCAACCCACCGAGCTAAATTAATGATGAGAACTGTGGCAAAATTTCAAAATTTAGAATTGCCTGTGGCTATTAATGTGACCAAGATAGGGCCGTTTCCAAAAGATGGGCGAAAAAATCAAGTGGCCGTATATGGTTTTCAAATTAACAAACATGTTTGTCAAACATTTAAGCCTTCCAACTTTTATGATTATAAAAAGCGATAATATGGAAAGGAAGTAAGCAGTGGCGCAACTGGAACATATTGAAGCGATAGAAAAACGGCTCTGGAGCGCGGCCGACACCCTGCGGGCCAACTCAAACTATGCCAGCAACGAATACTTTCTGCCGGTTATGGGGCTGATTTTTTTGCGGCACGCCTACAGCCGGTTTCTGGCCGTCAAAGACGATATTGAAGCAAGCCTGCCCACACGCGGCGGGAAAAAGCGGGACTTGACCAAGGAAGATTTTTCCCAGAAAAGCGCTATTTTCCTGCGACCCCGGGCCCAGTTTGATTATCTGGTCAATCTGCCCGGCGGGGCGGACCGCGCCAAAGCCATTATCGAGGCCATGGCGTCCATCGAAGCCGACTACGAAAGCCTGCGCGGCGTCCTGCCCAAAAGCGAATATCAGGAAATCGAAAACGAGGTCCTGGGCCGGCTTCTGCGCACCCTGAACCCGGACGAACTGAAAAAAGTCTCCGGTGATGTCTTCGGCCGCATTTATGAATATTTTCTGACCCAGTTTGCCGACCAGAAAGCCCATGACGGCGGAGAGTTTTACACGCCCATATCGCTGGTTTCCATGATTGCCCGGATCATCGACCCCGTGGGCGGCATCCTGCTGGACCCGGCCTGCGGCAGCGGCGGCATGTTCGTTCAAAGCGCCCGCACTGTGGAAGCCCATGGGGACAACCCCACCGAGCGCCTCACCTTCAAGGGGATTGAAAAAAATCCCACCACCATCCGCCTGGCCAAGATGAATCTGGCGGTGCACGGCCTGGAAGGCGACATTCAAAAAGCCATTACCTATTACGACGACCCCCACGAATTGCTGGGCCAGGCCGATTATGTCATGGCCAATCCCCCCTTCAACGTGGACGAAATCGACGCCGACAAGATTAAAACAGACCCCCGCCTCCCCTTCGGCCTGCCGGGCGTCAACAAAAAAGACAAGGTCTCCAACGGCAACTATATTTGGATCAGCTACTTTTACAGCTATCTGAGCGAGAAGGGCCGGGCCGGTTTCGTCATGTCTTCCCAGGCTTCCAGTGCCGGCCGGGACGAAGCCAAAGTCCGCCGGAAGCTGGTGGAAACCGGGGACGTGGATATCATGATCGCCATCCGCGCCAACTTTTTTTACACCCGCTCGGTACCCTGTGAACTGTGGTTTCTCAACCGAGACAAGCCCCGGTCACACCGTGACAAGGTGCTCATGATCGACGCCCGCAGCATCTACCGCAAAGTTACCCGCAAGATTTACGATTTTTCGCCGGAACAGGAACAGAATCTGCTGGCCATTGTTCGGTTGTACCGCGGTCAAACCGACTTCTACCTGGAACTGGTAGCCGGCTATTGCCGGCGTCTGCTGGAGGAAGCCGAATATTGTTTTACCCCACCTGATGACAAAGACGATTCCATGGCGCCCCTGCCCGCTTTTCAGGCCGCTTTGACCGACTTACACCAAGTCATGCAGCCCTTTGTCAAAACTTTACCGGCCAAGAGCGCCTCTGGCGAAACCCGCAAGGAGCTGGACGAGGCCGTAGCGGCGTTTGCCACGGATATCCAGGCCTTTCAACAATCCCTGTCCGAACAGCAAAAGGCCTGGCAAAAGCAGAAAACCACCAACGGCGCCCTGAAAAAGGCGGTGGACCGCCTGGCCCCGCTGGCAGAAACCAGCCGCAACCTGAACAAGCAGGTTGATCTGCTTTTCAAGCTGGCCACCCGCCTCATCGAAACCTGCGAGAACGATCACAGCGCCCGGGACAGCGACCTCTGGCCGCGCCCCGACATCACCCGGCTCCGCAAGGCCGCCGACCAGCCCCGCCAACTAACCTCAGAACAGCTCAAGCAGGTGCGCTATTTCTGGAAGCAGGCCCACTGGCTCACCGAACGCTTTCCCCAGGCCAAACTCTGCGATGTGGAAGGCCTGGTCAAGCTGGTGGACCGTTCCGAGATTGAGGCCAATGACTGGTCCCTTACCCCCGGCCGTTATGTGGGCGTGGCGCCTGAGGAAGAAGACGAAGACTTTGATTTTGAAGAGGCCCTGCGGGACATCCATGTGGAATTGGACGATCTTAACGCCGAGGCGGTGAAGCTGGCAGCGACGATAAAAAAGAATTTTGAGGAGTTGGGGATATGAGTTTATGGGGAGTATCAAAAATCCGCAACCCGGTGATCGCCAGAGTGTTCCGGGAACTGAACCTGATTGAACAGTGGGGGTCCGGGGTTCCCCGCATATTTCGGGAAACCGCGAATCAGGGCTTTCCTGAGCCCGTTATTGACGAACTTGGCCTGCGCCTGCGTTTTGTTTTTCCTTTGAAAAAGCAGCTGCCGATTGCCACGGACAGTCAAGGGGCCCAGTCAGGGGCCCAGTCGATTGCTATTTTAAACGCGCTGGCCGAGGCCCCCTTGTCGGCTGCGGAAATCGCGGACAGACTGGGACTTGACACAAAAACCGGCGCCTTCAAGCGTACCATCAGGCAACTGCTGCAACAGTCGCTGATCGCCTATACCATTCCGGAAAAACCCACCAGCCGGCTCCAGAAATATCAGCTGACCAAAAAGGGGATGAAGGAAAAGGATCTGAAGGGATGAAACGACGAGAAATTCATGTGGAACTGGAAGACCTGAACGATGAGGCAGTGCAACTGGCGGCACAGATAAAGAAGAACTTCGGGGAGCTGGGGATATGACTTGGCCAATTACAAAGATTGGCGATGTCTGTGATGTTGTTCCTGGCTTTGCTTTTAAGAGCAAAGACTTAGGAGAGATGGGCATACCAGTCATTAAAATTGGTAATATTACAGATAATCGTGCAGTAGATATAGGTTCGGCACAAAGTCTTCCGGAAGATTTGTTTGAAAATAGACATAAGAAATATTTGTTAAAAAATGGTGATATTCTTATTGCTATGACGGGAGCGACTGCTGGTAAAGTTGGAAGGATTAGGTGTGCAGAAGATCAAGTGCTGTTACTTAACCAACGAGTTGCCAAACTATACCCCACGTGCATTAATCCTGATTTTTTATGGTCGGTTATTAGTACAGATCACTACCGGACTATATTTTATGGGTTAGGGGGTGGTGCCGCCCAACCAAATATGAGCGGTACACAAATTGAATCTGTGGATATTCCCTGTCCCTTACCAGCGCAACAAAGCCGCATAGCCTCCATCCTCTCCGCCTACGACGACCTGATTGAAAACAACCGCCGCCGGATTGCCCTGCTGGAACAGGCGGCCCGGCTGCTCTACAAGGAATGGTTCGTCCACCTCCGCTTCCCCGGCCACGAACACACCAAAATCAAAGATGGTGTGCCGGAGGGATGGCCGAACACCCAACTGCCAGATGTCATCAAGGTAAATCCTAAGACGCCCACTGTAAAAAATAAAGAAATCTATTATGTGCCGATGTCTTCACTTTCAGAGTCAGGCATTACGGCCAATACCAGTGATTTTGAACGTCGCACAAAGCATACATCTGTTAAATTCAAGAAAAACGACGTATTGCTTGCAAGGATTACTCCATGCCTTGAGAATGGTAAAACTGGTCTTGCATATTTTTTGGATGAGGGTGAAGTCGCCTGTGGGTCAACCGAGTTTATTATATTGAGAGGTAAAAAGGTAAGCTACTCTTTTACATATTGTCTCAGCCGTTCATATTTATTCAGGGAGAATGCTATAAAAAGTATGGTTGGCTCCTCAGGTAGGCAACGCGTACAGGTCTCTTGTTTTGATGAGTTTAGTGTGCCTCTTCCTCCCAAACACCTTCTTGATATGTTTGATGATATTACTATGAAATTATTTGAACAAATTAAAGCTCTTATCACCCAGAACGACAGGCTTGCCAAAGCCCGTGATATTCTTTTACCGCGCCTTATGAACGGAGAGATAACCGTATGAGTATTGTCACGAATTTACATGGTCGGCTGCGTAATACATCTTTGCCTTATAGCAGTGGCCTGTTTCCAGTATTTGAAGCAGTCGCTAATGCCATCCACGCTATTGAGGATGCTGACCAAACAATGGAGCAAGGCCGTATTACCGTCGATATCCTTCGAGACAATCAACTTGAATTATTTGACTCTGGACAAAAAAAGCCTGGCCCGGAACCAAAAAGCGACATAGTGGGATTTAGGATTATCGACAACGGAATCGGTTTTAACGATGATAATATGGCCTCTTTCCGTACTCTCGACAGCGATTATAAGGCGGCTCGCGGGGGGCGTGGCGTAGGACGATTGCTATGGCTTAAAGCATTTCGTCGGGCAAGAGTGCAAAGTGTTTTTAAAAATATTGATGGCGGCTTGAAATGCCGCAAGTTTGTATTTGATCCAAGTGATGGTGTTTCCGAATATCCTATCGAAGATGCGGATGGAGAAGCCCTAACTACTTCCGTTCATTTGGAAGGGTTCAAGAATAAATATCGTGAAGCATCCCCCAAAACAGCCAAAATTATAGGGAATGCTTTATTGGAACATTGTCTATGGTACTTTGTGCGCCCAGGGGGCGCGCCACATATAGAGATTATCGATGGCGATGAGCAGGTTACTCTTGATGAGGTCTACGAAGAACAGATGATAGCGGCGGCGATCATTGAGACTATTACAATCAAGAAAGTTGATTTTGAGTTGAGCCACATTAAATTATTGGCATCGTCTCACCGAAATCATTCAATCGCATTTTGTGCTGCCAACCGGTTTGTTAAGGAAGAAAGTATCAAAAACAAAATACCAGGGCTTTTTGGCAGCCTCAATGATGAGAATGGAAACTCTTTTGTATATACCTGTTATGTGAGTTCCTCTTTACTTGACGAACGCGTTAGAGCGGAACGGACGAGTTTTGATATCGAAGAGGAGCCGATGGAATTGTTTACAACTGAAGATCTTTCTCAAAAAGAGATCCGTGATGCTGTAATATCGAGAGCAGCCGATTTTCTTGCCGACTACCTTGATGAAAAAAAGAGGCTCGGAGCAGCGCGCGTTACTGATTTCGTAGCTCAAAAAGCGCCACGGTATCGTCCTATTCTTGCCCAAATACCAGAAGAACAATTGGCTGTTGATCCGGAAATGTCGGACAAAGATATTGACCTTTTTCTTCATAAACACTTGGCAGAGATAGAAGGGAAAATGCTTGCTGATGGGCATAATCTGATGGTCCCTCAACCGGATGAAAGTTTCCCGGATTATCACGCCCGGCTCGATAAATATCTTAAAACAGTCAAGATTATCAAGCAGTCAGATCTTGCAAATTATGTCGCTCACCGGAAGGTTATAATCGATCTCCTCGGGATGGCAATTCAGCGGAATGACGATGGAGCTTACTCCCGTGAGGATTTAATCCATAACCTTATAATGCCGATGCGCAATGATTCTAAGGAAATACCGTTTGATAGCTGTAATCTATGGTTGATTGATGAGCGATTAGCATTCCATGATTATCTGGCTTCAGATAAATCTCTTAATGCCATGCCGATCACAGGGGCTTCCGGAGGAAAGGAACCAGACATAGCGGCTCTGAACGTTTTTGATAACCCTATGATAGTATCAGAGGGGGATCGCCTCCCGCCTGCATCAATAGTGGTCGTTGAGATAAAACGACCAATGCGCAATGACGCAGGCGAAGGAGAAGAGAAGGACCCGATTGAACAGGCGTTAGGGTATCTTGATCGTATCCGGCAAGGCAAAGTAATGACTTCAACAGGCCGTCCCATTCCCGGTTCAGATCAAATACCAGGGTTTTGTTATGTCCTTTGTGATCTTACTTCGACTATTATACAACGATGTCGTATGCACGATGGAATTCGGACGGATGATGGCCTTGGCTATTTTTTTTACAAGAAAGAATTCAAGGCATATGTAGAGGTTATAGCCTTTGATCGGTTAGTCAATGCTGCCAAAGAACGCAATAGAGCTTTCTTTGATAAATTGGGGTTACCAACGACATGAGCTTATTTGACAACTTTAGTGCCAGCTGGAGAAATTAAAATATGAGTGATACAGTATTTACAAAAGTCGATTACGACTTAAATGGGCTGGTGAAGTATATCGAGCTGGGCGAAATTGCCCTGCCGGACATTCAGCGGCCGTTTGTGTGGAAGAACGCCAAGATCCGGGATCTGTTTGACTCCATGTATCGGGGGTATCCGGTGGGATATCTGCTTTTGTGGCAGAACGGTTTAGCTGATGACCGGGCCATTGGCGTTGATAAAAAACAAAAGCCGCCCCGGTTGGTGATTGTGGACGGTCAGCAGCGGCTGACCTCGCTTTATGCTGTTGTCAAAGGCGTTCCCGTGGTGCGGGAAAATTATGATAGTGAAAAAATCTGCATTGCCTTTAACCCGCTGGAAGAAAGATTTGAAGTGGCGGACGCGGCCATCCGTCGTGACAAAACATACATTCCGGATATTTCACAAATATGGAGCAAAGGTATCAAAATCACCAAGGTAATTAAAGAATACCTGGAAGGCGTTGGCGCTTCTCGCGAACTTACCGAGCAGGAGAAATCCAAGGCTGAAGACGCGATTCTGAAGCTCCAGGGTTTGACTACCTTCCCGTTTACAGCCCTGGAGCTGGCAGCGGACATCTCCGAAGAAGATGTTTCCGATGTATTTGTGCGTATTAACAGCAAGGGCACCCCCCTGAACCAGGCTGACTTTATTTTGACCCTGATGTCGGTATTTTGGGATGAAGGACGATCAGAGCTGGAACGTTTTTGTTATGAGGCCCGCCAACCCTCTGACAAAAAAGCATCGCCGTTTAACTATTTTATCAAGCCGGACCCGGATCAGTTGCTGCGCGTATCAGTGGGGCTGGCATTTAAACGGGCGCGATTGCGATATGTTTATTCCATCTTACGGGGCAAAGATCTTGAAACCGAAAAATTCAGTGAAGAGCGCCGGGTGGAGCAGTTTAAAAAACTTAAAGATACCCAGGCGCGGGTTTTAAATATTCAATACTGGCATGATTTTTTAGGCTGTCTGCGGCTGGCCGGTTTTCGCAGCGGTAAGATGATCAGCTCTGAAAACAATCTTTTGTTTTCCTATATACTTTATCTGATCGGCCGCACCGAAATCGGCGTGGCGGAGTTTGCGCTACGCAAAATTATTGCGCAGTGGTTTTTTATGTCCGCCGTGACGGGGAGATTTACCGGTTCACCGGAATCGGCCATGGAATCTGATCTGGCTCGATTAAGGGATGTTAAAGACTCGAAGCAATTTATCAGACGGCTTCAGCAGATTTGCGATATTACCCTGACCAATGACTTCTGGGGTGTGACACTGCCCAATGACTTGGCCACATCTTCACCGCGCAGCCCGTCACTGTTTGCCTACAATGCGGCGCTGGTGCTGCTGGACGCGCGGGCCTTGTTTTCAAAGGCCAAGATGGCCGACCTATTGGACCCGTCTATTCATGCCACCAAGGCGGCTGTGGAGCGCCATCATCTTTTCCCCAAGAAGTACCTGGACAAACAGCTTGGCATTACGGACATTCGCACCACCAATCAGATCGCCAACTTCGCCTATGTGGAGTGGATTGACAACATCAAAATATCCGACCAGGGGCCGGCGGACTATATGCCGAAAATGAAGGAGCGTTTCAGTACCTCAGAGTTGAAGGAAATGTATCGCGCCCATGCGCTGCCGGAAAACTGGGAACAGATGCCGTATGACGTCTTTTTGGAAACACGACGGGAAAAAATCGCCGATATTATCCGGGAGGGGTATCAAAAACTGGTGACCGAAGATGAGATCAAAGGGGAAGAAGCGCCCCTTGATCTGTCCTACCTGATTGAACAGGGAGAATCCGAGGCAGTGGAGTTCAAAACGACCCTGCGTACCAACATGCATACAAAACAGGTGGACAAGCGCATGGAAGCGGCGATTGTGCGTACCTTGGCGGGCTTTCTGAACGTTAATGGTGGCACTCTTATCATTGGCATATCTGACGACGGCATACCCGTTGGCATTGAAGCAGATAATTTTAAGAATGAAGATAAAATGGCGCTGCATCTGGTTAACCTGATTAAGACCCGTATCAATCCACAGGCCCTGACTTCTATGCATATTCATTTTGAGGACTATAAAAATGGCCGGATCATGGTAGTGCGTTGTAACAAGTCTGCGGCGCCCATATTTGTGAAAGATGGCAATGTGGAGCATTTTTATGTGAGGACGGGGCCTTCGACCAGTGAATTGACCGCCAGCCAGATACAGGACTATATTAAGCAAAGGTTTGATTCATGACACCATCATTAAGGATAGATCGGTAGAAAAGGCTACAGAAGCAATATCTGCATGAACAGTGAAAATCAAAATACGGATTTTAAGTCGTTACGGTTGTTTACACGGAACAATCCGGACTGGGATGAACTGGCCAAGGATTGCGTTTGCTTTGCCAATGCTCAAGGCGGCGTGGTCCTTATCGGGATTGAGGATGGGGAGCAGGAGCCGCCTGCGAATCAGCGCATTCCGGCAGGCTTGCTGGATAGGATTCGGCGTCGAATCAGCGAGCTGACGGTGAATGTAGCAATTACCGTTCAGCCGCATCAATCAGAAATAACGGGTGGGGATTATCTGGCGGTTTCGATCTCCCGCTCTGTATCGCCAGCGTCCACTACAATGGGGCGATATTACCTGCGCGTGGGTGATGCCTGCAAACCGCTGGTAGGCGAGGAGATTCAGCGCCTTTTGAATGAACGAAACGCCCAGCCCTGGGAAACATTAACGACATTGGCCGTTCCGGCCGAAAATACCGATCCGACCCTGCTTGCCGCTTTTACCACAGGCATACGGAATTCAGACAGAGTTAAGACTTCCGTAAAAGAGAAGAGCGATTCAGAATTATTGGATCATTATTATTTGAGTATTGACGATCAGCTGACCAATTTGGGGATCATGTGTGTCGGTCGTCGCGAAGATCGTGCCCGCCTGGGTACTGCACCGACAATTCAGTTCCTCAAATATGACACAGGTGGTCGCAAGGTCAATAAAATCGTCTGGGACGACCATACGCTTTCACCGATGCAATTGATTGATACGGCGTGGACAGATATTCCGGATTTTCGTGAAACCTATGAGTTTTCCGAGGGGTTGTTTCGCCAACAGGTTCCTGTTTATGATCCGCGGGTTGTCCGGGAGTTGCTTGTCAACGCTTTAGTACACCGGCCTTACACCCAACGTGGTGATATTTATCTTAATCTGCATCCTGATCGCTTAGAGATCGTTAATCCCGGACTGTTGCCCCTGGGAGTTACCCCGCAGAATATCCTGCACCAATCTGTGCGACGGAACAATGAGATGGCCCGGGTTTTTCATGATCTGGGGCTAATGGAGCGAGAGGGTAGCGGATATGATCTGCTTTACGAGATACTGCTTTCTCAGGGACGCCAATTGCCGCAACTCAGGGAGGGGCCGGATTCCGTTCAGGTCGTAATCGAAAAACGTATTGTGAAGCCGGAACTAATTGATTTTCTGGAAAAAGCAGATCAACGATACTTTTTGCAGCAAAGGGAAAAAATAGCCCTGGGGCTGCTGGCACAACATGAAGCCATGACCGCTCAGGATTTGGCACGGGCGCTTGACTTGAGAGACACAGGGGTCGTTTCGCAATGGATAAGACGGCTTTTGAAATGGAAAGTCGTTAAACAAACCGGCCGGACCAAAGGTACAAGATATTTTGTTGATCCAGGTATTTTGAAAAAAATGGATTTTCCAAGCCAGACCAGCTTGACGAGAATTGAACCGCCCCGACTTATGGCGCTGATAGAGGAGGACTTGCAGCGACATCCCTGGTCAGCTTTTGGAGAGGTCCATCAGCGTATTGGAGAAGAAATCCCGGCGCATCAAATACGCAAACAAATCAAAAAGCTTGTGGAAGAAGGGCGGGCTCGTCAAAAGGGGAAAAACCGTTGGCGAAGATACGCCCTTTCCTGATTTTCTATTTAAAAAATGAGGATAAATTCTTATGGATTTTCTATAAATTTTCCAGAAATTTTCTTGAAAAAGATTTGTAAAAATATAAAAATATATAAAAATCAAGCCATTGCCTATTTAACAAATCAAGCCAAATTTTTTGGAAAAGTTGATATCTGTTCAATAGGACCGGAATAGGATGATGCATATAAGACAGGCGATGGGGGCCAAGCCGGGACCAAGTCCAAATCATGCGCAAATGCCGGGCCGAGCGTTCCCTGGTTGATCTCATGTCGGTTCTGGGTCGTACCAACAGGACCAAGTTTCGGGACCATGTGCTGACGCCTTTGTTGGATGCCGGATTGGTGGAGATGACGATTCCGGAAAAACCGCGCAGCAGCAAACAGAAATATCGGCTTACCAGGCAAGGCCGCCCTTTATTGCAACGTTTGGAGGAAGAGACGCCATGACCCCGGCCCCGTACACCGAAGACACCCTGGTGCAGCAGACCACGGCCGAATACCTGGAGCAGCAGCTCGGCTGGGAAGCGGTGTATGCCTATAACCATGAAGATTTTGGGCCGGACAGCCTGCTGGGCCGGTCGTCGGACCGGGAAGTGGTACTGACCCGGCCCTTGCGGGCCAAGCTGGAGGAGCTGAATCCGGGCCTGCCGGACACGGCCTATGATGACGCGGTGCGGCAGATTGTGGCAACGCCGGCGACGCAGTCCCTTTTGGCCACCAACCGGGAGAAATATGCCCTGCTTCGTGACGGGGTACCGGTCTCCTTCCGCAATGACGAGGGCGTCCGGGTGCGGGAACAGGTAAAGGTGTTTGATTTTAACAAGCCGGTCAACAACGATTTTCTCTGCGTCCGGGAGCTTTGGGTGCGGGGGGATTTATACCGGCGGCGGGCGGATATGGTGGGGTTTGTCAACGGCTTGCCGCTGCTGTTTATGGAGCTCAAAAATATCACCAAAGATATCCGGGCGGCCTATGAGCAGAACTTTTCCGACTACAGAGACACCGTTCCCCTTCTGTTTCATCACAATGCCGTGGTTATTCTGGCCAACGGTCTGGACGCCAGGCTCGGCACGATGGCCAGCCGCTTTGAATATTTTCAGGAGTGGAAACGTTTGGATGAAGATGAGCGGGGCGTGGTGGACATGCAAACGCTACTCAAGGGTGTATGTGACAAGTCGAATTTTCTGGACCTGGTGGAAAATTTCATTCTTTTCGATGATTCGGCGGGCCAGCCGAGCAAGATCATGGCCCGTAACCACCAGTTTCTGGGGGTCAACCGGGCTGTGGAAGCGGTTCGGCAGCGCCGGCGCCGCCATGGCAAACTGGGGGTGTTCTGGCATACCCAGGGGGCCGGCAAAAGTTATTCCATGGTTATGTTTACCCGGAAGGTTCACAGAAAGCTGGGGGGAAATTTTACCTTTCTGGTGCTCACCGACCGGGACGACCTGGACACGCAGATTTACAAAACCTTTGCCGGCTGCGGGGTGGTGGACCACGACCGCGATCCCTGCCGGGCGGCCAGCGGAGACCACCTGAGCCGGTTACTGGCCCAACACAAGTCGCACATTTTCTCCCTGGTGCAAAAATTTCACCAGAGCGTTGCCCCGGGGGAGGGATACACCCAACGCGACGATGTGATTGTTATTACAGATGAAGCCCATCGGACCCAGTACGGAATGCTGGCCCTGAACATGCGCAACGCCCTGCCCAACGCCAGCTATATCGGGTTTACGGGCACGCCGCTGTTTACGGACGATGAGATTACCCGCCGGGTGTTTGGCGAATACGTTTCCACTTATGATTTCCAGCGGGCTGTTGCGGATGAGGCCACTGTGCCTTTATATTACGATGCTCGCGGCGATAAGCTCGGGGTGGCGGTCAGCGATCTGAACGAACGAGTGGCGGCGAAACTGGAGGAGCTGGAGATTGAAGACATCGATGTATCGCAGCGCCTGGAACAGGAACTGCAGCGCGACTATCACATCATCACGGCCGATGAGCGGTTGGACCAGGTGGCCCGCGATTTTGTAATCCACTATTCCAAGGCCTGGGAAATCGGTAAGGCCATGCTGGTATGCATCGACAAGATTACCTGCGTGAAAATGTATAACCGGATTGACACCTACTGGCAAAAACGAATAACAGAGCTGGAAACGGCCCTGGCCGCTGTCAGAGATAAGCAAAGCGAACAGTACCGCCGCCGCCAGATCGAATGGATGCGCCAGACCCGCATGGCGGTGGTGGTAAGCGAAGAGCAGGGCGAGGTGGAGAAATTCACCCGCTGGGGACTGGATATCAGGCCGCACCGTCGCCTGATCAAGGAAGGGTTGGACCTGCCGGAATTCATGCGGCAACAACCCCGGTTTCACAATATGCAACGGATGGCCATCGACGATGCGTTCAAGGAAGGGCAGCACCCTTTCCGGATTGCCATTGTCTGCGCCATGTGGCTGACGGGTTTTGATGTGCCCAGTCTGGCCACGTTGTATCTGGATAAGCCGCTGAAGGCCCACACCCTGATGCAGGCCATCGCCCGGGCGAACCGGGTGCATGAAGGGAAAAACAACGGGATGATTGTAGACTACTGCGGCATCCTGAAAAATTTGCGCAAAGCGCTGGCGACTTTTGCCGGAACGGTTGCCAAAGGAGGAGACGGAGATGGCGGCCAAACCGAACCGGCCCGGCCCGAAGAGGAATTGCTGGCCGATCTACAGGAGTCGGTGGCGCTGGTGCGTTCGTTTCTGGCCGAAAGTGGGGCCTCCTTGGCGGAGATCATCACGCAGACCGGGTTTGAACGCAATGCCGCCATTCTCAGGGCCAAGGAGGCCGCCAACGAAACCGATGAAACCCGAAAACGCTTTGAAATCATGTGCCGGGCGGTTTTCAAAAAGTTCAAAGCCTGCATCAATGTCAAGGGCGTAAATTCGCACCGGGATGATTATGATGCCATTAACATCATTTATAAAAGCCTTCAAAACGATCGAGAAAAAGCCGACATCAGCGATATTATCCGGCAACTGCACCAGATAGTGGATGAGGCGATTGAAACCAATCCCGATGAAGTCCGTGAGGAGACCAGGCCCTATGACATCAGCATGATCGACTTTGATCGCCTGCGGCAGGAGTTTGAGCGCAGCCGGGCCAAACGGACGACGGTGCAGTGTCTAAAAAC
This sequence comes from uncultured Desulfobacterales bacterium, assembly GCA_964632805.1. Classification (GTDB taxonomy): domain Bacteria; phylum Desulfobacterota; class Desulfobacteria; order Desulfobacterales; family Desulfosudaceae; genus CAZWCS01. The sequence goes on along the minus strand of CAZWCS010000095.1, from coordinate 832 downwards.
ATTTATTGAGCAGCGGCTGCAAAGGATGCTTCAACAGAACCCCCTGCGAACTGATTTACAGCAGCGGTATGAGAAGATTGTGGCCGAGTACAACCGGGAAAAAGACCGGGTGACCATAGAAAAAACCTTCGATGACCTGCTTCGTCACATGCAGTCTATGGACGAAGAAGAAAGCCGGGCCGCGCGTGAAGGGCTTGACGAAGAAGCGTTGGCTGTTTTTGATTTATTAAAAAAAGAGAAACTATCGCCCAAGGAGATCAAGCGGATAAAGGCCATTGCGGTTGAATTGCTGGAAACACTCAAGTCCGAGAAATTGAAAATAGAGAACTGGAAAGGCCGGGAAGCCACCCGCGACGCCGTTAAACAGACGATTTTTGATTTTCTTTACAGCGATGCCACCGGCCTGCCGGAAAGCCTTTACACCGAAGATGATGTGCAGGTAAAGGCTGACGATGTTTATCGCCACGTTTTCCGGGTTTACCCGACCCTGCCTTCACCCTATTACGCCGATCAGGCAGCATGAATATCGGGCGCGTCCCCAGAAATCGATTTTGGATTTTAAGTGTAAAAAGTCACACGGTTTGATAATTTTATGCCAAACGGTTTGATAATAAAAATCAGTAGTGTCCGGTTAATTTTTGAATAAATTTAGCTGGATAGGTCCAGTAGCAATTGGTTTTTGGTATTCAGTCGTTGTGAACACCTGTAAAATGGGCTTTTTCTCAAAAAGAGTTATACTTAAAATCTGTAAAATTGTGTAGAGGCTGAGATCAATCTCAGCAATTCTCGGCCAATTTTCGGCGGCCTTATGGACAAGGCTTTCGAAGGCTAT
>CAZWCS010000094.1:0-16888 GCA_964632805.1 uncultured Desulfobacterales bacterium | reverse complement strand
TTAAATATTATAATTGGTTATGCAGTTTTTTAAAAAATAAACCGGACACTACTGAAACGAATTTTTGAAGAAAAATTCAAGTTGCCAGTCTATCGCCATAAAACCTGATAAAAGATTAACATGGACAAGTAAAATCAAAATTGGAGGTGTTTTATGAAACGGTATCTGGTAGTAGCCGGCTTTGCTTGGTTGCTGTTTTGGGCCTCCCCTTTTCCGGCGCTGGCTGAAGGGGTAGCCATTCAACGGGTAATTACCAATACCCGCTCGGAGCTCGGTCAACTGGCCAATTCCAGCAAGGCCCGGGAGATATCTTCTTTGATGGAAAAATTTGACAAACAGTACAACACCTGGACCAAATCCTGCGGCCAAAAACAGTTCAATCCGGACCAACCCAGCCATGCCTGCCGGAAAATGGCGGAGCAGATGCGGGAGACCGGAATTGCCCTTTACGGGAAACTGTCGGAGTATCTGCCGGACGTGGCCGCCCGCTATGAACAGGGGGCTCGCTCCGCTCAGCGTATTCTTCAAACCAGAACCCGGGGGCAGACCCCGGCGGAACTTTATGAAAGCACCCAAAAGGGGGTGCAACCGGAAACGCCTGCTATCCAGAATATGGGTGCCGGCGGCCAGGGCAGCCCCTTTGCTTTGGAAACCGGCCAGTTCCCGGACCAGACCAAGGAGTTGTTCGCCGCCCTGGAAAAACTGGTCCCGGATTTTGGGAACGAAATGCCGGAAGCGGTTCGGGCCGGCAACACCCAGATCACCATGGCCCGCAAAGTAAAAAAAGCCCGCTACCTGGCGGGCCGGTTTGAAAGGGCCAAGTTTGCTTTAGAGGCGCAACGCGATTACGGACAGATCATTTTCAGCACCACCAAGGCTGTCGCCGCCATGCCCAAAGTGCTGGGTATCCAGTACACAGGCGCACGGCTGTCGGCCCAACCCAATCAAAAGGTGTTAAGCTACTATCGCCATAAAAATCAAAAAACGGATGCGGCAAAAAAGCAAAAGCCGCAAAAGGGCGGCGGCGGTTTTAAGCGGCGATAAAACAGCGTTCCAGTATCAAGCACCACAAAAAACAATTGGGATAGAAAAAAAAGAAAGGAACCAAACATGAAATCAAAAAAAATATTTCTACTGGCGATGATGGTCTTTGCCGTCCTGTTGATGACCGGCTGCCTATCTCATAACAGTCAAAATGCCATGACAAAACAATCAAAAAATAGTCTCTTGACCCGGATTTCGCAGATTGACTCCTTTCGGCCGGAAAAAGCTTGTCGGCAGGCACTTCAAGTCATCAACAATAATCCTTACGAGCAGAAATTTTTTGAGGCGGTTTTTGCGACAATTGTCAAGCAATGCAAAAGCAGCAACTCACCCCAAAATGCGGATATAATCTGGAATCAGTTTGTGCGGCCGCTGAAAAAATCGGGCCGGGTGCCGGCCAATCTGGTCGTTACAACTTGGAATTATTATTTTTCCAGTCATTTTGCCAGCCTTCCGGACACCGGCAACATTGCCAGTTATTGCCATAAGCTGCCGGAGATAAAAAAGCACATTGAAAAGGAATATCGTCTGAAAGTCGACGGGTTCGCCGCTACCGAGCAGGGCAGCCCGGATCAGCATTTTGTCAATGCCATGTATGTTTACAACACCATGTGGGCGTCCTGCAACCCCTTGGGGCAAAAGGAGTGACGGGAGTTGGACATGCGTATGGGAATTTATTTGATAACTTCCTTGGCCGTTGCGGCCGGTATGTGCGTTGCATTATTGGTCACCGGTATCCTGCGTTTTGATCAGCAGGCTTCGATCTCTTGCCAGCCAGTCCGGCATAACAAGGCATCTGCTGTAAACAACGCGCTTTCAGACAAAAAACCCGCGGAAATCAGGCCGGAACAGATGACCCCCGATCTGGCAAGAACCGAACATTCCTCAGTGCCCCAGACAAAGGCTGAATTGGATCCCAAGCGCACCAAACCTACCGGTGATCAAAAAAAGAATCAGCCAGCTCGCCGTTCAGAAGATAGACCGACGAAGGCACCTTTTCTCCCCCCCCTTCCGGACGAGGTGTATCAGCGGGCGGTGTCCTACCTCTATTTTTTGACCCAGGACAGTACCGGCCAGGCGGAAAGCCGGTTTGCCCGATTTTTAAAAACTGAATTTGATTTAGACAGCAATCAAATTGACCGGCTTTTGCAACAAGCGTTCTGGAAAAACTTTCTGGTCTTCCAGCAACAATGGCCGGCCAACCGGTTCCAAGAACTGAAGCAGGCCTTTGAGCAGGAACTGGGCCTGAAAAAGGCGGGGTTTGCCGTCCGGGGAATTCCCCTGATGCCGGATGCCATCAAGACCGCCCGAAACCGTTTGGCCTCCCTCCGGCAACGACCACTTCAGAAGGCTGATAGCAGCCGGACAACCAGCGAGGATCCCTCATGAAAACCGTGCCTTTCATCGTTATCCTGTCCCTGTTATGGACCGCTCTTCTTATTGGCGGGGGCATATTTGCCGGCTGGATTACCATCTCCGCTTCGGCCCCCTGGTTGCTTGACCCGGCCGCTTTTATTTACCGGCATTTACGACTTTCACTGGTGGCCTTCGGGGCCTTGTTTATTTTGTACACCTGGCTGATCGCCCGCATGCGTTTTCTGCTGCGTCAAACGGATACGGCGCTTTCCAGGCTCAGTTTTTACGACCGTCTGTTAAATACTACCATATCCTCTTTTTTCGGGGTGGGGGTAATATGGACGGCCATCGGCATGGAGACCGCCTTGATGCAGGCGCTAAGCGGTATTGAAAGCGGGGGCGGGAAGCTGGCCGAGGCCGGCGCCTACGGTTTGCTGGATCGCCTGGTTAACGGCGGATTGCTACTGGCCCTCAGCACCACGGTTTTTGGCGGAATTTGCGGTTATGTGTTGCGACTGCTAAAAATTATTCTGCTGGGCGACCGTTGGGACCGCTTGGTTTTAAAGGAAAGTGGGGCTCATGGATAAACTCGGCTTGTTAAACAGTGAAACCAGTGACGGCGATCAGGTTCTGGAAACCGATATTATGCGCTTTCTGGCAGTGATCGGAATTGTGTTCTGGATTATATTCTCAGTGGTTAAAAGTATTCCGTTTCAAACAGAAACCACTGCTGCGGCCGGCGCCGTTCAGACCAATCCACAAAAAGCTGAAAAAGCTGTCGACGTTAAAAACACCAAGCTTGCCGAAAGCAACCCCAAAGCAGGGCAAGGAAAATCGCGGCAAAAAACACCTGCTGAAGCACACAGAGAATCGTCTCCTGAAATATCACCGCAGAACCTTTCTGCTGACATGGCGGCAAAAAACCAGCCCAGAGCCCCGTCACAGGTAAAATCTTCGCCTGAACCGACTACCCATAAGGCCAAAGAGCAGCAGAAGATTCCCAAAGAAACAGATCCCAGCGGCCAAGCTCCGACAAGAAAGGGCATCCGATTGGAATTCCAGAGCCTGGAAGCCATTCAGCAATTGATGCGCGACCAACAACTGGATGTCTATGGCCGGGCTCAGGCCACCGGCTTTGATCTGATTTTCCAGGGATCTGTCGCCGGCGATACAGTTCACTTTCAAAGTGCCCGGAATATCCCCCGGCAGATGTGGGAAATTCGCAGGGGTCAGGCCCAGCGATTTTTCCTGGAACAAATGGCTGGAGCTTATCCCGCTATCCGAACCTTTCCCCAAAAAAGCGTTCAGGTCGCCTTTTTGGACAAAAAACTGGAAAACCGGCTGGTGAAAAAAATGCGAAATCTTCGCCGGCAGGGACAAAACGGGATATTAACGGTCACGAGCCAAGGAACATTGATTTTTACCACCCAAAAGCAGGAAAAGGAAGATGCCAAAACCAAATTTTAATCGCAGTAAATTATCAAAAGATATCCGGGACTCGGTCCTCTCTCACCGGCTTTCAGTTGTATGGATATTTCTAATGCTATCTTCTATTCCTTCATATGCAGCGATATTGCCGGATACCGATATTCAGGCCGATTTGGAACGGATATTTTCTGAAGAAATAACGATTAGCGGCTATCCTTACCAAAAACTTATGCAAAAAAGCGCTGATCGCCATGACCTGCCCCTGCCTTTTGTACTGGCCGTCGCCCGGGGCGAATCTTTTTTCAACCCGAATGCCAAAAGCAGCAAGGGCGCCCTGGGCATCATGCAGGTCATGCCGGCTACCGCCCAAAGCGAATATGGCATATCCCAACAGGCGCTCCGGGATCCGGCTACTAATATTGAAGTAGGGGTTCATTATTTGGCCGATCTGTATCGTCGCTTTACTGATCCCTATCTAACGCTGGCCGCCTATTACTGTGGGCCGGGCGGGGTCAACGCCCAAAAAGGAACTGTCCGGGAAGATTGTAATGAATATGTGCGCTACATACATACCCACTTAACCAGCATCCTGGCCCGGGCTTCCGGACAAACCCCAACTCCCCGGGGAAAGACGGAAAAGCTGGTCGTTACCCGCTTTGATAATTATCTGGATGCCAGAGATTTTCTGGGCTTTGTCAATCCACACTTAAAAAGGCTGCAACTGGATATGTTCCGCACTGAAAAACAAATGTCAGATCATTTGCGTTTCCAATATCAGATTGTGGCCGTCCATGGCGAGGAAACAGATAAAGCGCGGATATGCCAACAATTACAAAAGCTTACCGGTTTTTCGCTTTGTGGTGCGCCAACCTAAACACTAACAAGTAAATCCGACAAATGAGGTTTTTTATGAAACGAATTCTTTGTTATTCAAATTTCTTTTTACTCATGACGATTTTTTTGTTATCCGCCTGCGCCGGGAGGCAAACCATTAAACCCGGCCCAGATCCGGCTGGAATAAGCCTGCCTCAGACCGTCTCCGAAAGTTTCTCTTTCAGGATTAATGACCGCCAAGCCGGGCAGGCAATTAAAAAAATCCAAACCAAGAAATTGTCCCCAGCTGAGCGTCTGGAAGTGCTGCTGTTGCAGGAACTGACCGCAATCAAGCAACCCACGCAAATCAATAATGCTTTTGACCGGGTCTGGCAGCGGGAAAAAGCCTTGCATAAAATTGTGGAACAGGAAAAAGCGCCGGTTTCTTCCCGCCCGGCCCTGGCCCTGGCTTATTTTATGCTCACTTATGATGACACCTATGATTGGCGGGACCAAACCGCGGAAAAAATTTATCAGCAGCATATTCTGCAAAAAATCGACCCCGGCCAACTGGCAGGCTATCCCCTTCATTTTTACACCCTGGCCCTTTTACAAAATAGTCATTTTGAAAAGGCCTGGTCAGGTTTAAAACATTTGAAGAAAATAACACCTTCTGATGTCTATTTAGACAACTTGACAATTGCTTTGAACTATGCTGGGATTAAGGCTAACCCGCCTTTCGCCGAAAAAATAGTTAAACATATGATGATTTATTGCCGACAAAAAGAAATCCCGCTACCGGATGAACAGCTTACGGCGACCCTTGAAAATTTGCAAACTGCCGGTAACCTGGAGCCGGTGGCCAAAATTCTGCTTAACCGGTTAACGGTAACTGATTCCATAAAAAAATATACATTTTATCAATATTTAGCCCCTTTTCAGAAAACTGATGTCAATAAAAGCGCTCTCAATTTGCGAAAAGATGCCGTACGTTTTCGTGTGCAGACAATCGCAGCAGACAACAAAACCGATTATATCGATCCGGCCCTGGAAAAAATTGGTCCGCAGCTTCACCAGACGCTGCAGGCGTCCCAGATTTATCTGAAAAAAGAAGAATATTTTTTGTTAACCACGGGACTTCACAAACAATTAAAAATGAGCAACCATTATCACCTCGATGTTTGGCTGAAAAATGTCGCCCCGAATAAAGCTCGCTTTACAGTGGCGATACACAAAAAAGAAAACCAGATAAAAAAAACACTCATTGAAACGGTAGACCAGGGAGAGACCATTATTGCCGGCCCGGAAAGCGATGACACCCGGTTGATCTTACGTATTACCACCTGGTTGACGGGCCAGACAATGAATGAAAATTAAAAAACCCGGAATCATTAATTGCAAATTACACAAGGAGGCATCATGGCATCACGATGGTCAACAATCCAAGCGACAAAATGGTTGGCAATGGCCAGTCTATTGTTATGCCTCGGGACATTTCTCCCCCTGGCGACTTTGGCCCAGGAACCCGGCCAGACGGAAAAAGCCGCGTTATCTCAGGAGGCCGAGCAATGGCAGGTACTGGCCACCAGCCCGGGCGTTAAAACCGTCGCCGAACAGCAGAAAAATCCGGGGCAGATTTTATCTACTGGTGAAAGGCCCAAGGATGCCGCCTATAACTGGCTCATGGAGAAGGGCCTGGAAGAAGGCCGCAACATTTATCAAGGCAAACTGCTCTATATAAGCGTCGGCACGGCCTCGGTGAACGCCACTCCCGAACACAAGGACTATATTGACAGCCGGTATCTGGCTTTTCAGCGGGCCGAACTGGATGCCAAGGCCAAAACCGCCATTTATCTCGGGGTGGACCTTGCCACGGAAAGAGGCAGTACCGAGCGGGAGATCAATCCGGCCGAGCGAGCGGCTTTGAAAGAAATCTACGAAGCCAGCGATGGATTGCAGGAAAACGCCCAGAAAACCGGCGTGGCCGACCGGATTTCCCGGCTTTTTGACAAAGCCACCCAATTGGCCGAGGCCAAATTGGATGAGGCCCTGAAGGAAACCGGGGCTGAGGTGGACGAGCAGAAAGAAAAACAAACGGCGCAAAAAGCCGCCCGCCAAGACCTGATGCAAAATCTGCGAACAATAGATAAGACTTCGGTGAAAGCGGCCGCTTCAGCCTTTTCGGAAGTCCAGGGCACGCAGATTATCCAGGCTTTTGAAGGGTCTTTTCAAGACAATTACCAGATTGCCGTGATCACCCTCTGGTCCAAGAACCTGGAACGCATGGTAAAAATGATGGAAAGCGGCACCGCCCCCCGGCCGCTGCCCAAAAAACGCGCCAAGGAAAAAATCCTTCAGCAGCTTCCGGACTCAGACCAGGAGTTGGCCTGCCTGACCGGAGTGCGGGTCTACATAAATCAGCGCGGAGAACACGTACTGCTGGCTTTTGGGCAGTCCGGCGTGGAAGTTATCGGCGGCCGGGCGGACAAAGCCTATGAACGGGCGGATAACAAAGCCCGTCTGCGGGCCATGGCCGCCATCCGCAATTTTATGGGCGAGCGGGTAGCTTTTACCGCCGATGAGGAATTACAGGAAACCCTGGCCCTGTATGCCAGCGACTACGAAGGCGGCGAAGGAAAAAGCGAATATCATGCTATCAGCCGTTTTAACCAGAAGATCCAGGCCAAGGCCAAAGAGCAAAAAATTACCGGGGTTTACAGTGTTTATTACAAGGAGCTGAAACACCCCTTTACCGAGCGGCCCATGGTCATCAAAGTGCTGGCCTGGTCTCCGCAGTCCCAGGCCATGGCCCATGATGTCAAGCGCATGATCGAGCAGAAAACCCTGGATTCTCCCTCGGCGCCCAAAGCTCGTCAGCCGGCCGGCCGAAAGCAGACACCGGCCAAAAAAGGAACCATCTCCTCCGGAGAAGGCGCGGACACGGATGCCTGGTAAAAACAGGGAAGTCAACCATAGGTAAGGTGGGGGTGTTGTTGCCCCCCTCACTTTCGCTTTTGGGACGAAAACAATGAATTATCAACAACACCGCCTGACTGGATCTTTGATTCTAATCCTATTGGTCGGATCGTTACTGACGACGAACGCAGCCGCCCAGCAATGGCGAAGCGTTCCCGACCGTCTGCAACGATCTGCCGGCGTCCAGATGAACGGAGATTGGGTTTATGCCACAGGCCAGGCGACTGTTACCAATATTCGCCAAGACAAGGCCTATGAATTGGCCCGGAAAAAGGCGCGTTTGCGGGCCCTGCAATGGCTGCGGCTGGGCGGCCCCTGCCAGCATCTGATAAAAACCTGGCCCCAAAAGTATCAGGCCGCCTTGCCTGAGATTCTCTTACCGCAACTATCCTCGGCACATATCAAAAATGTGCAATTTATCCGGCAATGGGAACAAGAAGAGGCGGTCTTTTCTACCGTGGCCGCCCCGCGCCGGGCACTTTCCCACCTGGAATGCCCTTTTGCTGATGTTTTCAGTCTGATTGCCCACTATCTGGATCAATCCCCGGTTTCACTGAACGGTCTTACCTTTTGCCTGCGATACGCCCCCCGCTATTCGGATCTGGGCTTCAGGGCGCAATCCCGGGCCGGGGTTTTTTTTCAGCAGCAAGGGGCTCCGGCCCTGGCCGCCTGCTTTAAAAATAACAATGCCTGGAAATCTTCCGTATCCCCCTTGCTTCATCAATACCACCTGAACTGGGCGGCCCAACGTGTTCAACAGGCCCGCCAGCAGTATGAAAAAGATGGGCAGGCAAATCCCATCACAACGATTGACAGCGTGTTGTCCCGGGTGCCTTCTTATTCGCCCGCCTATCTGCTGCTGGGCCAATATCTGCTGGAAAAAAAGAACCAGCCGCAACTGGCCCAGGCTGCCGCCTGCCAGGCGATGCAAGACGGTTCCTGCTTTTCAGCCGCCCTGAAACTGAACGTGCGGTGCCTTGATCGCTTAAACAGCGATGAAGCCCAGATCTATCAATATCTGCTGAATAAATCGGAAAAAACGTCTGTGCCGGGCTATCCGGCCTCTTTGGCCAACCTGTTAAAGCTTTCGGAAATACCGGAAATCGCCGGGCTGGTATACAACAGTGCCGGCTGCGCCATCTCCGGCTCGGACCAAAAGCCGGACGCGCTATACCAGAAGGCATTGAATCGATTTCAAAAAGCTGATAGTGATGCGGCTGTCCGACAGGTGCTGGAATTGCTCTTGCAGGCCATAAACCGCCAGCCTGCTTCCGCCAGCACCCATAATCTGGCCGGGGCCTGCCTGCGTCACCTGGGGCACCCGCTGGCAGCATTGCCCTTTTTATGGCAGGCAGTCCGGTTACAACCCGATTATGATCTGGCCCTGACCAACCTGGGGCTCTGTTGCCATAAGCTGGGACAAAAAAAGAGCGCCGCCTGGTATTTGAACCATCCGGCAGTTGTCCAGAGCAACAACCAATGGGTACAGAAAACCACTCAAGCCTTTACTAACCAGAAATTGTAAAATTGGACTCACACCAAACTGACAATAAAATCAATTCCTACTTGCGGCTGATCTCCAAGCCGCTACAATTACCGTATAGAGCCGAGCTGTTGGCGGCTGTTCTGCTCTTGTTCTTTTTTATCTCCGCTTCTTTGCCGCTGCCAGTCGCCGCATCGCCCGGTCTGGCCGAGGCCGCTGTGGAAGAGCCCTTCCAGCAGATCCTTTTGCGCCATCCGGACCTGGCCCTTGGCAATCATGCCCGCATTATTGCCGTTGGTCAAAACCGGTGGGCCCTCATCGGCGTGGCCCAGGTAGCTCCTGATAAAATCACCTCTCGCAGCAGGCAGGCGCTGGTCCGGATAGGCGCTATTCAGGCCCGGGCAAATCTTGTCAAGCGCACCCATGGAGTAAAGGTGACAACTTTCCGCGGAGCAGCGGAGACAAGCGGGTCTGGCAGCAGCCCTTCCCGGGCCATGAGTTTGAGCACTTTTTTTCAGGCAACCGAAGAAAGCGCCAGCGCCCGCATCAAACACCTGCCCGTGGTCGGATCCTGGTGGAACAACAATCAAACCTCCCTGCAAGTGGCCGTTGGCACGGTTGAAAAAGGGCAGCACGCCGGACAGGCAAATCAATCCGCCCCAAAAAGCGGCAGTGCCGCTGCCTCTCCCGTAAAAACCAAAGGCAAGGCAGCCCCTGATATTGCCGGTGAGACGCCCTTTGTGGCCCTGCTCCAGGCCGCGTCGGTTTTACGGAACAACGGCGGTGTGCGCTTGTTTACCATCAATGATCAGCTGAAAGGAAAGCAAAAAGCCATTCTCTCGGTTGCCGCCGCCAATATTTCCGGTTCTCCCGCCCAAGCGGAGCGCATCGCCCGTTTAAAAGCCACCCGCCAGCTTTTGGCCCAAAAAAACGGGATTCAGGTTTCATCCGTGGAGATTTTGTCAGACCGTGAATCCCTGGCGATTACCGATAAAAATACCACCCGGGCCAGTCTGTCTCAGGCCCTGTCCATTCAGGAGGAAGCCGTAAATGGAAGCGTTGCCACCCTGCCGGTGGTGGCCCGGTGGATGAATACGCAGAAAAACAGCCTGTATATTTGTATTGGCCGGTTGGTTCCTTAAAAAATGGTTATATTTAAATCTGAAAAATACTGGGAGGCGTTAATGCAATTTCAGCAGCCATTTAATTCTTGAAATTTGCATCAGTGTCAAAAAAATATGAATTTGAGCTCATATACAAACCTTGTTTAAACGGGGATGTAAGAATGAAAAATAAAGGTATTTGTCTTATGCCATGGATAGTTCTATTATTGATTTTTAACTTTTCGTGTGTAACCCATCCGATACTGAATCAAATTAATCCAAATGATTTAAAATATTTAAAAATTACACTTCAACAGGCAACTCCTCATCCTCAAAGTGATGAAAAAATATATAAAGAGACCATGAATTGGGGTAATAAAACAATATCAGTAACCCGCGATGCGAATATAGCCTATTTTGAGAACTATCTAAGCAGGGGTTTATTAAATGAAATAAAACCATTAATTGCAAAGACCAATCAGAATAAAGATTCTGCGGATATAAAAATTATTCCTCGTATAGAAAAATTAAATATATCAGAAATTGATAGTGATTTTAAGTGGTCTCACAAATTTTCTATTACGTTTACGATTATCTTGGATTTTTACAATATCAATAACAATGAACAACTGATAAATAGAATCACATTAACAGACACGGCACAAGCCGAAGAACTTGAAATGCCCACTCTTCCTTTCTACTTTGGGACGACACCCCCAACCCAAAAAGAGGTGGATAGATATCAATTAATGGCTAATAAATGGGCCTCAAAAAAAGCTGCTATAGATACATGTTATTGGAAAATATTGGATAGAAAGTTACCCATAATTGGAAGAAAAATTTTCAATAATCCAAAAATCGTGGAAATGGAGCGAAGCCTAAAGGGTGTAAAAACAGCTCCATCATATTTATTGACTTCTGTTAAATTTTTAGATGATGAATCTCTTCTTCCCAACCAGTCCATCGACGCCGCCGAAGAATCCCGCATCATCACTACCATTAAAAATACCGGCCAGGGCACGGCCTTTGACGTTAAGCTGAACATTGAAACCGGCGACAAGCATCTAAAGGTGCCGGCCTTGCTTGAAGCAGGTGATATTGGCCCCGGCGCCTCCCAAAAAATTACCATTCCGGTCAAAGCCGGCCGGGACCTGGCTGACGGCACGGCCAAATTTTTAATCACAGCCCAGGAAAAACGCGGCTATTCCGCCCAGCCGGTCCAACTGAAAATATCCACCGCCGCCATGCAGCGGCCAAAGCTCATGATTGCCGACTGCAAGGTTAATGACGCCAGCGGCCTGGCCAGGGGCGACGGGGATATGACCGCAGAAAACAACGAAACCATCGCCCTGGAGCCTTTTATCCAGAACACGGGTGTGGGAGAAGCCTTGCAGGTATCCGTAAAACTCAGCGATATTACCGAAGGCCTTGAGCTGGTACAGGCCGATACCCGCCTGGCGGCCATCTCTCCCAACACCACTGGCAAGGCTGCCCTGGCGTTTCATATTCCCCGAACCTTTGACGGCCGAGAGATTCAATACACCATCGCCGCCACCGACACCCGGGGTATAACCACCGAAAAAACCTTTACCGTCCCCTTTCACCCCCAGGCCCCGGACCTGTATATGGCCTACCAGGTGCTTGATGAAAACGGCGAGCAGGTGCCGAACCTGGAAAACGGCCGGTCCTACCGATTGCATATCACCCCGGAAAACAAGGGCAACAACCTGGCCAGCCAGGTGCGGCTCGAGGTCGACGCCGATTCGTCCAGTGTATCTCTGGGTAGTTTTAATCGTCAAATCGGCCGCCTGGACCCGGGAGAAGTGGCCTCGCCTGTTATTGTTCCCCTCTCTCTGCACCGTTCATATCAAAACGCTGCCCTGAACCTGTCGGTTGCGCTCAGCCAGTCCGATTTTGCCGGCCTGTCCAAAGAAATCAAGCTGCCGGTGGTGGCCAGAAAACCCCGCCTGGATTACCGGGTCACCCTGATGAACGGGCTTTCCGAGACCGCCTTTGCCCGGAACTCCCGGCCCCGTTTTCGGGTCAGCGTCAGCAATAACGGCGACCTGCCCGCCACCGAGGTGGCCGTGGATTTTGTCGTCAACCATCCGGATATCGATTACCAGTTAAAAAAGACCATCGGCACCATCCAGCCCGGCCAGAGCCAGTACGCGGACTTTCAGTTTTTTGTTCGCGCTGATGCCGATACCGGGAAGCTGCCCATAGATGTTACCATTGCCCAGGCCGATTTTGAGGGCCGGCATCCCCAAAAGCAATTTGCCCTAAAAAAACAGCAGGCCATCCAGCAGACGGTGGCGGCCAGCGGCACCCACACCAGCGGCGGCGGCTTCTATGCCGGGGCGCCGGAGCTTTACATAAACACCCCGCAGAATAACAGCGAAACCATGGAAAAAGTTGTTTCCCTGCATGGCAGCATTATTTCTTACGGCAAGGGCAACGCCATCGACCGCTTTGACGTAAAACTAAACGGCCGTTCTCTGAAAACGGTTTCCGGAAGAAGCAATGCCCCAACCACCCAGCAAATCGCCTATGCCCACCGGGCCGACAACAAACTGGTCTTTGACGGTAAAATACAACTACAGCCAGGAGAAAACACCCTCTTGATTCAGGGCATAGACCGCAACAACCAACCCTGCCGGCAGACCCTGACCATCACCAAGAAGGCTCGCCTGGGCGACATCTACGCCCTGGTGGTGGGCATCAGTCGTTTTGCCAACGCCGGTTATAACCTGGATTATGCCACCAGTGATGCCGAAAAATTCTACCGGTTTCTTCAATCGGATGTCGGCGGCGGGCTGAACGCCGACCGGGTCCGGCTTTTGACCGACGAACAGGCCACCCGGGCCCGGATCATCAAGGAAATGACCCGGTTTTTGGGCCGGGCCGGCCAGGATGATACGGTGCAGCTTTATCTGGCCACCCACGGCCTGACCGGTTCTGATGGCACCTTGTACTATCTCTGTCACAATACGGAGACCGACAATTTGCCGGGAACGGGGTTTTCCGACAAAGACCTGACCGAAATTATCAGCCATAACATTGAGGCCGGTAAACTGATCCTTTATCTGGATGCCTGTCACAGCGGTTTGAGTGGGCTTTCCGGCCAACGGTATGCCAGAAGAGGCATTGGAGTGCATGAAGTCAATGAAAAGATCAACAACCTGGCCGTGGGGCTGAGCAAGGTGGGCCAGACCGGCGTGGCCACTTTTTCGGCCACCAGCGCCAGCGGCTATTCCCTGGAAGGAAAAGATTGGCAGGGCGGGGTGTTCACCCACTGCCTGGTCAGCGGCCTGCGGGGAAAAGCCAACACCGACAACGACGAATGGGTCACCATCAAGGAAATCGACAATTATTTGACAGACAACATTCGCTCCCTGACCAACGGCGAACAAAAACCCCGGCTCAACTGCACCCTGCCGGCCGACAAAACACCGCTGGCCAAGGTGAAGTAATATGCCGGGTAGAAATGGGCAGAAATTTTTCTGTTTGCATTGAATATTTTTAAAGGGCTTTTGTCTAATCAAATAAATAATGAACACCAATTTATAATGCGGTTCTCTATGAAGCTCCAGTTGTCGCAAAATACTCGGACAGCGGGTCCAGATCCCAGGATATATCTGGCCAAGTTATCTTGGGTGTTTTTAACGCCTGCTGCACGATGCGCATGAACTTTTTGCCGATGCTCTTTGATTTCCGGCGGTTGAATCGAAAGACATACTCGTCCAGGTAATTCTGAAGGTATTTCGGTTCGAATCGACCCTGATACGTTCCTCTGATCAACCGTTTGACCAGGGTTGTCACCAGGTGAGCACCATAGAGCTTGTTATTATAGTTCTTGCTCCTGCGTTGGTTGGTTATTTCGCGTCGGAACTGTTCTTTATCAATGATGTTGTAGCTTTGCAAGTCATCCGTGGCGATAGTTGAACCGGGCTCGATATTGTCCAGGATGAAGGTTTCCATGGAATACCCGGAACAGTCCGGGGAAACATGCAGGCGAATGCGCCCCATTCGCTTGTGGAGGTCTCAGCGCTCGACGGCGACCGATACGATGGTTTTGCCTTCGGCCCCGCGGCCTCGCTTGCCGGAGCGACAGCCACCGATGAAGAACTCATCGACCTCAACACGGCCGGACAGTTTTTCACGCTCATGGCGAATTGTGCAGCGCCGAAGCTTTTGGAGCCAGGTCCAGGCAGTGCCGTAACTGCCGAAGCCCAGCAGCTCCTTCAAGTTCATGGCATTGACACCGGATTTGCGGATGGTAAACCACCACATGGCTTTGAACCAGTAAGTGATCGGACTTTTTGAGCTATCCATGATCGTTCCGGCCGTTAGAGAATGCTGGTGTTCGCACTGGGTGCAAATATACAGATTTCTTGAACTCAACCAGTATCGTTTGTGCCCGCATTTTTTACAAACAAAGCCATCGGGCCACTTGAGTTGAAACAAATACTGATAACAGGCGTCCGGATTAGAGAACCTTTCATCAAACTCGATTTCGGATTTCGGGAAATCTTCGGTAATGGTAAAATCAGTCATGGCGGCCTCCTTCATTGGTTTTGAGACCATCATAACGCATACTTGTGACAGATCCGGTCACAAACTGAGCTAACTGGAGGTTCATAGAGAACCGCAATTTATAATATAATCAGGAAAAAAGGGAGGATTACAATGTTAAGCAAGCTTTTAGGAGTTTCTGGAAAAGTGATGTGGCGTGATACATTAAAGTTAAATATTATTCGTGGGATTGTCGGTGGAGTGGCTTGGGTGATACTAGGCTTATTGATGAGTTTGTTTCAATCCGTTTCCGGAGAGCAACAGATAATTAATAACAGTAATTTATTGTTACTGCCCATCATACCCATCATGTTTCCTATATTTTATTTTGGGATGCTTTTACCCATGTGCCTCATTATCGGTCTAATTTTCCCTATAAAAGGGGTAACAGACACCCTCATAGTTTTGTTCATTCTCCCGGCAGATCCGTTGATGTTTATATTACATAAAAAAACAAATTTATTACCGCCTCTTCAGGAACCATACAAATTTTTAGCATTTTCTCCAATTATTTTTGTTTACGAGGTCGCGGCCACTGTTTTTGAACAAGATGAGGCCGTTTCTCAAGACGAAGCTGCTTCCCAAAATAACACTAAGCCCTGTCCTTTTGCGGGCAAGATACTGGTCGACAAAGATACCTCTGTCATGGGGTTTAACTGGCCCACGCAATCAACCGCATTTACAATTCACGACGATTGGAAGGTGAAAGATTCAAACGGTTCTGATTTCGGATGGATCGATGTAGATGGAGAAATCCATAAGGGATCGTCGGCAATTCGAGGCGGAAAGGTCCATCCCAACGAACGGCTTGCCGGCGGAAACACTGGTGTCAAAATTAAAGGAGATAAAGCATATCAAGGCAATGATAAATTTGGAACCCTGGTAAAATGAAAAAATGATTGTAAAATCTATTGATTTCTTTCATTGTAAAATGTCTACCAAAGGAGGTTTCCTATGAGCAGCTATTCCAGTTGTCCCAATTGTGGTAGAAAAGCCCAAAAAGCGTTATCCAGTAATCATTTTCCTGTCTATAAATGCAACGATTGCGGCACCAAATATTGCAAAGAATGCGGCGGTGGCAATTGTCCCTCCTGCAAATCATCAAAACGATCACAAGTCGGTAAGGTGTATGAATCATACGGACAAAAATAATAAAATTTTACATGTTCATAAAAAAATCATAATCTGAACTGTTAACATGGGGCCTTTTCGATGTTTCTAAAAAATAAGAATCTCCGGAAAAAAGCCCTTGCCATTGTCAGTGGAAAAGTTGTTTCTTTGATTTGGGCTATTATTGTCGTATTGTTGCTGGTTGCTGCCTTGGAAACTTGGCGCGGGGAGCCCTATGAAAACGGCTTTTATTATGCTTTCGTTTATGGCTGTGCTTTATGGGCGATTCTTTCTCTGCTTTCCCTTGATTCGGTCAATCTACTGTTTGTCAGCCTGACCGGCAAGTTGAAGTTGCCCGGTAAGGCCATATTCGGTATATATAAAATGGCCGATTCTGCGGTTTTGGGGCCAGCAAATTTGATCAACAAATTTATTAAGCTAAGGTAGAGGGGCGCCTATTACTGAAGTACAAATCAACTTGGGTAAAGAACGATTTGATCTCATATGACAAATGAGGAATTTTTCCATTGAACGCCTGATGCAGGAACTGGTCCGCAAAAACATTCTCAGCGAACAGCGGGAATTGCTGTTAAGTGAGTTGTTTGCAGAATTCCCGTATCAGCCCACTCTGAAAGATCAACGTGTTTTTCTGAAAAATATTGAAAACAATGATAATGATCAGGATACCCCCACCAGATCCCTGGACCAGAAGATCGATGCCGAACGGGTGGAAAAGGCCAAAAGAGACAAGGCTGCCACTGGCGCAGTTGACACCACTGTCATTGTCGAAGGCATTCTCTTTGATTTTAAAGTCCGTGACATGCCGGAAACAGAGCAGATCATCTGCAAAAAAATTTACCTGTTTATCCTTCAAAACAGCTGATAATAAAAACAAAGAAAGAGGAAAACATTAGCAACGGATAGACGCTAATTTAAAAAATATATCCTGAATTTTGCACGTAACTTCCCGCTAACGGCCTTTCGGCCGAATAAAAATTAA
>CAZWCS010000093.1:11105-16907 GCA_964632805.1 uncultured Desulfobacterales bacterium | reverse complement strand
ATTTTTATTCGGCCGAAAGGCCGTTAGCGGGAAGTTACGTGCAAAATTCAGGTATAATTTTTCATTTTTAATGTATAAATGATGTTCAGAAACATATAAATTTATGTAAACCGTTTATTTTATTTCCACTTCATTTAACGACAGAACGCATTTCCCGGAGGATTGGATATGAATTATGGCGGTGGTTGATCAACTTTTGTTTTTCGCCAGATTGTTCCGTCCGGTGAAATGGATATTGTCAATGGCATGATGGCAAACGGGTAGTTGATGGGGATAACTCTTTTACTTCCTGCTGTTTAACCCAAAATGAGTACATGCCCTGGTGGCGTGTTGATCTGGAGGAGATCAAAGAGGTCTCTTCCGTTAATATCTATATGCAATTAAGGGGGAAGGAATTTAATAAGTCTATTCGTGTTACAGATGATAATGTTTTTATTGGTAAAATTCACGGCAAGCCGGTTTTAAACAAAAGGCCCGTATTATATAACAATTTTCCTTTGATTATAGGCATTTCCAAGGATAATAGGAACTGGGAATACACTTCCGTATATGAGACCAGTAAAGCAGTTCCCCTGCATGTGAAATTTGAAACACCGCAGCGGTTGCGGTATCTGAAAATTATCGCTTCGGGATACTGTCGCTTATGTTTGAATGAAGTCGAAATATTTTCGCCTACCTCGCCAAAACCGTTACGGTGAATCAGGGGGATATATCTCCACTTCAGTGAAAGCAAGCACACATGGGCCGGAAGCCTGAATTTTGATAAATCGTACAAACCGGCTTTGTTCCAATTCAATCTGTAAAACTTTTTTATCAGCAGGTTCGATAATGCGAGTCTCTTGCCAGTTTATCCCGTCTTGTGAAATGGACAGGGTAAAGGGCATATGATTGAATTCCGGTTTGGTAAAGGCTTTGTAAATAGCGATTTTTTTTATTTTGGTATTTTCCTTGAGATCAATCATCCACCAGGGATTTTCTTCTCTGTCCGTTAAAAAGCAGGATGCGTCTGTTTTATCGCCATCTACCGCATGCCGGCTGTTGTACCGATGAGGGTAGTTTTCCTGGTGGCTGCTCATCCGGGTGGGTTTTCCAAAGGCGATATTGTTCTCTGGCCCGGCAATAGAAGATTGCCAGGTATAATCTGTCTGCAGATTCTGACCGGAATAAAGGCTCTGGTGCCAATAAAAAAACAGTGCTCCGGCTGCAACAACCGGGGCTGCAATTGCAATATACCGACCCGCTTTGGGTACTCCCCGGAAGACGAAACAGGCGCCCGCCGTTGCCAATGTGAGGCAACTGATCAGCATGCCATAGAAGGCGGCCCAGCTCCAGTAACAGAACTCCACACTGCTGATGCCCTGCGGAATGAGCACGGCCTGGGCGTTGCCGTTTGCCCGGTACATGGTGGTTTGTTTGTTGTCGATCCAGGCCCGCCAGTGATCGGTAAAGGGGTAAGCGCAGACAAAGAAGGCTGGCCGGCAGGACCGGACTCTGAAAACAAGCCGGTTGTAGGAGCTGTAAACCAGATTGACGGAATCCTGTACATAACGACATTCTTTTTGAACCGGAGACGGAGAAACCGTGGCGGGAGGATGTTCAATAACAGCTTCTGATTGCTGTCGAACACTGTTTAACACCTTATAGGCTTCGTTTCTGTCGGCGACAGGCAGAATGTTCCGGTAGATTTTCGCAAGTCGGGGCTCTATAAAATAGTTTTTCAGTTGTCTTATAACGGTTTTACTTCCCATACCGCCGTTTAAGTAGAGAACTTTTTGAAAAGTAAGCGAATCCTGCTTTTCCGCCAGAATTTCCTCATAGGTCGGTGTTGTGGATTTGGTTTCGATCGCAGGGGGGCCCCAGCGGAAAAGCAGCAAGAGTTGAAAAACGGTAAGAATTAGTAGGATAAATATGGCCGACCGAGAAAAATTTTTTTTTGTGCCGGAAATAAAAAAAAGGGCGCCCAGTATCAGGCAGCTGCTGATAATCAATGCCGGTTCCGCCCAGCCGGGGATGGCCCGGAGATTAAAGGGGCAGGCAAAATGGGGGTTGATCTTGATCTGCTCCGGAAGCCACCAGTAAACAATCGTTGCAGAAACGGCGATGATAGCGGGGGGAATAACAGCAGGTATGCGCAGTTGTTTTTTTGGTGTTGATAAAATAAGGGGGGGGGCGGCGAATAACCAGAGCAGCAGCAGCATCAGAAAAAGGGGTAAAATCATGGCGCCATCGCCCGGCAGACGAATGGTGGAAATCAGGGGAAAGTATTTCCAGGCCAGGAAATGAGTCGGGGTTCTGTCTCCCTGCATATACAGCAAAAGAACAAAGATGATTCCCATGGTTGCCCAGATATTGCCGGGGATTTTACAGCGGAGCAGCTTTAGCGCCGGTGTTGCCAGCGCCAGAAGATAGAGGGGACTGCCGCCGAACATCCCCAGGCCGGAGCGAAGCGGAGAAAAGAAGTTATTCATAAAACCGCGCAGGGTGTCATTGAATTCCACGGACCAGCGATACGGTTGATCGATTCTGCCGGAATTGGTCATCAGAAAATCGAAAAAAAAGGGCAGCAGGTAGGCGGCGGAAAGCAACAGGCCGATTGAGGTAAACAAACCGGTTTTAACCCAGAAAATGGCGGCGGTTTTCCCGCTTACGTTCTGGTTTTCCAATACAGTGGCGGCAAAAAAAGGGATAAGCAGAGTGAACAAAGCAACGCCGATAAGCCCGTAATAGACCATTGGGGGGTAACCGCTGGTCAGAAGCCAATAGGCGGCAAAAATAATCAGTAACGGTCCTTTAATTCTGGAGGGAGACAGCAGATAGGTGCCGATGGCTGTGCACAGAAACAGAAAACCGGTGTAGGCTTCCAGGGCTGCTCCGTGCCAGAAAAGGGACAGCATTCGGAGATTGTAAACGGTAATGGTGGAAAGGATCAGGGCCAACCAGCGGTTTATCGGGAACCGGCGGAGAAAATGGAATACCGCCAGATGGCAGATGGCCAGTGTTGCCAGACGCAGCAGGGTGAACCATTCCAGGGAAAGCCCGTTCCAATATCCCGGCAATATGGAGGCGACCCAGGTCAGGGGATGATATGTCTGGGCCTGGGTATAAGCGGCGGCGGATTGCCCGTAAAAACACTCCGGGGCAAACAGGGGAAAGGAACCGGATTTGATGGAAAACATCAGGTCCAGATGATGGTGAATATGATAGTTGATATAATCGGTGCCCAGTATGCGGCCGGAGACGAAGGGGAGCATCCAGTAGAACAGCAAAAACGGCAAACAAAAGATGAAAACGGTATGAGTTTTTCTCATCAATTATACCTGCGTGTTTTAAGAAGGCTGTTGATGCGGAACAGCATACTTTTAAAAAAAATTACAGAAGTCATTCGTTTTAAAAAATGAATAAGAATTCGGGGGCGCATATAAAACCGGAGGGTTGCCTTCCGGATTAGGCGGTGCATTCTTTTGCCGTAATCGTTTGCGGGTGGTAAGGGTATTGTCCGTAAAAAGAGTTGTAGTCCTTCCAGTGTATATCCGCAAGGGAAATTTCGCCTCTTTCCAGTAATATTGAAAAATCTTCGGTACCGGGAAGGGGGATATAATTTCCAAAATAGACCTGATCGATATTGATCTCCATGGCAAAGTCAATGGACTGCTGGATATCTTCTATTGTATCATCCCGGAATCCCAGAATAAAATTGGCCTGAACAATTATTTTATATTTTTTTAATAATTGGATTTGCTTTACAATCTGTTCTTTGCTCCAGCTTTTTTTCATGCGTTCCAAGGTGTTGCGGGAAACGGATTCGATCCCCAGGACAACCATGTACGTTCCCATTGCCGATAAACTTCGGATAATTTCTTCATCCAGCCTGTCCAGCCGTATTCCATTGGGGAACGAAAAGCTGCACTGAAGTCCTCTTTTTTGAATTTCGTCCGCAAAACCGATGACATGGTATTTATGAAAGGTGAAATTTTCATCTTCGATGATAAACTCCTCAAATCCGTAGTGGGTTTTGAGGTATTCAATCTCATCAACAACATTTTTTATGTCCCGCAGCCGAATTGTTTTTCCCGTTGTTAAAAACCCGGCGCAGAACGTACAGGGATAAGGGCAGCCCCGGGAGGTGATGATGGGAACAACTCTGGTACTCTTATGAAAGGTTCCGTGCTGAACAGCCGGATATTTGTGCGGATGCAGCAAGTTCCAGGCCGGATTTCCGCAGGTATTCACATCGATCAATTCGGTTTTATTCTTCCGGATTGTCCCATTTTTGCGATAGGCAAGATTGGGAATGTGGGGAAGCCGGGATTCCAGGTTGCCGTTTAATAGCGCACGTACCAGCTTTGGCAGGGCTGTTTCTCCTTCGCCGCATATGATAAAATCCAGTTCCGGATTACAGGAAAGGGTATATTCCGGTAAGGCGGTGACATGCGGCCCACCGGCAACAAGAAAAGTATCGGGCAATTCTTTTTTCAGTAACGGAAGAAGTCTGGAAAATTTGGAATAGTCTATGGAATATACCTGGATACCAAGCAGGGCCGGGGGCTTTTTTTTTATTTCGGATATAAAATTTTTTTCATTCATTTTAAGGAGGTGGCCGTCAATAAAAATCGGACGAATTCCTTTTACCGCTGCAAGTGATTGCAGCAGATATCCGATTCCCAGCGGCGGTGTGATAATGCCTAAGCTGGGATTATAAAGACGCGCCAGTACAACATTCATGTTATTCCTTTACGGTCACCGTACTGTGGAGGGAAAGGGATAGATCCTGCTTGCGGTTTCGAATTTTCGGGTTGGGTTGCAGGAGGATTTTTTAATGTACATGGTCCGGGAAAAATTGGACAACTTGTTAAATCATTCCGGTGTATCCGGAAAAGTACCTCTGTTCGTTGGTTTTTGAATGATATCTCGTCCATGTTATTATACCTTTGAGGTATATTGTTTGGGATTGATTGTCAACTGCCGAAAACAATCAAACAAGAAAAGGTATTCCCAATCTTTTTGGAGGTAGAACGTGGGAAGTTGCGGCAGTGCGGGCCTCAGACCTGTTCGGAAGGTATTGCTGGTGTTTCCGCCCATGGTGAATGCCCGCATCGAAAACGCCATTGCCGCCATCCCCCTGGGGATTGCCAGTCTGGCCGCGTTTTTGCGGGATGAAGTCGAAGTCTCGGTGCTGGATGCAGTGGTGGAAGGGCATAAGCACCGGGTCTCGATAGACAAAACTTTTCACCGGATCGGTCTCAGCTATGAAGCCATTGAACAGCGAATAAAAACGGAAGCGCCGGATCTGTTGGGCATATCCTGCCTGTTTTCCACCCAGTTTCCGTCTGTCCGGGAAATTACCGCCCGGGCCAAGGCCTGGGACCCCGGGATGATTTGTGTTACCGGCGGAACGCACCCTTCCTTTTTATGCGAACAGGCCCTGGAAACCACCAGGCTGGATTATGTGATTCAAGGAGAAGGGGAACTGCCGCTGCGGGAACTGATTCGCCGCCACAATCGTGGGCAGACGGTAACAGGTATCCCGGCGCTGGCCGGCCGCGCCGATGGAGAGGTGCAGGTCAACCGGGAACACTGGCTGGTGGAAAATCTGGATGACCTGCCGCTGCCGGCCCGGGATCTGTTTCCGGTGGAAAAATATTTCCGGATTCATCTTCCCATGCAGGGTATATCCCAAAGCCGGAGAAATCTATCCGTAATCACTTCCCGGGGCTGCCCCTTTCAGTGTACGTTTTGTTCCAGTTGGATTCACTGGGGAAGACGTTTGCGAACCCGTACAGC
The DNA here is from genome assembly GCA_964632805.1 of uncultured Desulfobacterales bacterium. Classification (GTDB taxonomy): domain Bacteria; phylum Desulfobacterota; class Desulfobacteria; order Desulfobacterales; family Desulfosudaceae; genus CAZWCS01. Next base: position 11,126 of record CAZWCS010000093.1, on the reverse strand, counting down.
AGAACATGTTCTGGCGGAGAT
>CAZWCS010000093.1:0-11095 GCA_964632805.1 uncultured Desulfobacterales bacterium | reverse complement strand
GGAAACGCTGAAAAACAATTACGGGATTCGAGAGGTCAAATTTGAAGATGACAACCTGACCCATAACCGGGCGCATGCCCGGCGGCTGTTTCAGGGTATGATTGAACGGAAGCTGAATCTGCACTGGAATACGCCCAATGGAATTTCCGCCCGGCATCTGGATGATGAAATGCTGGATCTGATGAAGCGCAGCGGCTGCTACGAGTTGACCCTGGCGGTGGAAAGCGGGGATGAAGAGGTGCTGCGGCATTTGATTCATAAACCCCTTACCCTGGATATGGTCCGGGAAGCCGTAAGACGGGTAAAGGCGCACGGCATCAGCACCAACGGCTATTTTATCTGCGGTTTTCCCGGAGAAACCCGAAAGAACATTCGCAACACCTTTCGCCTGATCCGGGAACTGCAACTGGACCGGCACTATCTGTTTATGTATTCTCCCTTGCCCGGAACACCGCTGGCCCAGAAAGCCATTGAACAGGGACGATTGCCGCCGGATTACGATTACGAACGCCCGGAAACCTATTTTACCCCTTCCCGGCAACTGTCGGAAGTGCCGCCGCGACAGCTGCAGAAAATGTGGCGGCGGGCGTTTCTTGTCAGCAATCTGCGGCTGGCCGTAACCAGTCCCTGGAAGTTTATGCGCAAATACGGCCCGGCGCTGCGGTCCCACCCGGAATTCATTATCAAATTTTTTCGGTTACTGCTCAAATAAGACCGGTTGCAAGGGCCGGTAGCAGACATCAGTGTCCCAAAGGAGATACCTTACGGCTTTCCCTCATATTTTTTTCAGCCTGCCGGGTGTAGGCATGATTTTCCCCCAGCCGCTGGGAAAAAATATGATAGGCTTGACGGTAATATTGCCGGGCGCGATCATGGTCGCCTTTGTCCGCATATACTTGGGCCAGATTGGTGTAGTGTATGGCGATCATGGGATGATCGGATTCAAGTTTCCGGCGGTACAGTTCCAGTGCCTGCCGGAAAGCGGTAATGGCTTTGTCATATTCTCCGGACAGACTGTAAGCGACACCGAGATTGTTGCAGGTAATTGGCAAGTTTTCCAGGCGGGGGTCCGGATGATGCTGAAGGATGTCCAGGGTTTTCCGGAAACAGGCGGTGGCTTTATCATAAACCCCCAGCTTTTGATACATATTTCCGAGGTTGTTGTAACACAGGGCCGTATCCGGATGATCCGGCCCCAGTTCTTTCTTACAGATATGGAGCGCTTTTTCAAAATATTCCAGCGCCTGGTGGTAGCGTTGCTGGTTGCTGTAAACGGCCCCAAGGTTATTGTAAGTGTCCACAATTTCCGGATAGGCGGCCGGGGTATGGCGGTACAGTATTCCCAATGCTTTTTGCAGAAAGTGGCGCGCCCGGGGGTAATGGTTCAGGTGGTTATAGGTTTCTCCCAGGCTATTGCAGGTTTGGGCAATGCGGGGCAGGTCGGGCCGGGCGGATTGTGAAAACAGGTCCAGGGCCTGGTGATAATGGTCCAGGGCCTGGTGCAATTGATTGCGGTTTTTGTAGGCAGCGGCCAGATTGTGGTGGGGACGGGCTTTATTGGGGGATTTATCAAGACAATCCCGCCAGAGGGAAAAAGGTGTTCGCCAGATAAAATTGCGCTGACAGGTCCACAGGGAGCTTGCAAGCAGGGCCAGGATCATTGCGGCGACAAAAAAGGCGGGAAGGGGAAGCCGCCGCTGCAAACCGCGGCCGGCGGCCAGAAATAAAAAAATGGACGGAAGGTAGGTGCGGTGTTCAAATATCAGCTCATTCCCGATGAACGACGATTCAATCACCAGGTTGCCGAGAAACCAGAGAATGGCAAACGACAGCAGGCGATGTTTACGGGCGCCGAGAACGGCGCCGATCACCAAAAAGGCGACGGCCGTGATCGCCAGGGTTGTGCCGGCCGGTGTCAGCAGGGTTTGGGACAGTCGGAAGTCATGATCCAGATTCAGACGCAAGGGGTGGGGATAAGCAATAAGACTGACATAAAAAATGACAACCCGCGGTTGGGTTAAAAGACGTTCGGCCATGGTAAAGGATTGTTCGGCGTATTTGGTGTCGATCTGCTCCAGCGGCCGGGGACCGAGATAGACCAGGGCCAATATTCCGAAAACCACGGCAGCGATCGCAATTTTTTTCAGGCGAAGGCGCAGGTTCTCCGGCCGGGAAAGAAAATACCATTCGTAGAAAAGAAGGAAAAAGGGCAGGCAGGCCGTGTTCTGTTTGGAACTCCAGGCGCAAACAGCGGCCAGAGCGGTCATGGCGTATAAAAGCCAGACGGTTTTCGATGGTTCCATATTGTTCTGCCGTCTCTGTCGGGCCTGAATATAGCACCAGAGGCTCAACAGATAGAAGGTGGTGGCCAGGACATTCATACGCTGGAGAATATAGGTGACCGACTGGGTATGCAGCGGATGCGCCAGCCAGAGAAACGCCGCCAGAGCGGCCAGCGTGTTCCGGGATGTCGCCCATGCCGGGACCGCTTTCTTATGCCGCCCGGTTTCCAGGTGTTGCAGCGTAAACTGGAACAAGAAAAAGACAAGGATGCCGTTGATGATATGCAACCCGATATTTACCCAATGGTAGCCGCTGACATTCAACTGGTGGACATAATAATTGAGGGCGAAACTCAGGTTGGCCAGCGGCCGGTGGGGGTAATTGCCGGAAAAACAGGCCTTGTGCAGATTGTTTACGGTAACTTTTTCCAGATAAATCCAAGGGTTGTTGACAATACCGTGATTGTCGTCGAAGTGGAACGGAAATTGTATTGTATGAATGTAAAGCAGAATGCCGGTAATGGTGATGAAAATTACAGTAAGGAAAAGGGCGTGTCGTTTTTTTTTTGCAAAAGTATCGCGCATGCGCTTTTTTTTCCGTTGTAAATTGTATAGAATCAAACAGTTGTTCAAAAACCCATTATATATATTTTACCCGGCCATGTCGAACCCAAACCGAATTTATATGCCCAGAACAGACCAAAGCAAAGGCCGGTGGGTCATCCGCTTGGGGAAATTGGCATGAAAGTGCTCTTTCTGCAAAAAGACATCTTCGTAAAGGGCGGCATCATGGCGCTTTCGGCCATATTGAAAAGATCGGGCCATCAATGTGACCTGCTGATCGACGATCTGGAAACAAATATTGTTAGCAAAACCATTGACGCCGCCCCGGATGTTGTTGCTTTTTCCATTACCACCGGTGAGTTTTTATGGATGCGTCAAATCGGTACCAGAATCCGTGAACGCTTCAGTAAACCAATGATCTGCGGCGGCCCGCACCCGACGTTTTATCCCGAGTTAATTGCAGAGGATTATCTGGATGCCATCTGCATTGGCGAGGGGGACGAAGCCCTTCCGGACTTCCTGGGCGCCCTTGAAAGGGGAGAAGACACTACCGGGGTGCAGAATTTCATTGTCAAAAAAGATAACACGATATTCAAAAACGACCTTCGTCCTTTGGTTCACAATCTCGATTCCTTGCCCTTTTGGGACAGGGACATATACAAAAAATATAAACTTTACGGGCACGCCCCGGGCAATATAACCTTCCACTATGGAGTAATGACCGGCCGGGGCTGCCCCTATCAATGTTCCTTCTGTTTTAACAAGGCCTACAATCGCCTCTACCACAATAAAGGAAAGATTGTTCGAAGAAGATCAACCCGAAATGTCATTGCGGAGCTTTTACAATTCAAGGCTTCAGAAAATCCGGCGTTTATCCCTTTTCTGGATGATTCCTTCACGCTTCCTCCCACAGCGTGGCTCTTTGACTTCCTGGAACAATATGAAGCAGATATACGGATCCCGTTTGGAATCATAACCCGGGCGGATCTTTTGAATGAGCCCTTGATGGCCAAGCTGAAAAAGGCGAATTGTTATTCATTTAAGATGGGGGTAGAGTGTGGCAATGAAAATTTTCGTACCAACGTCATACAGAAAAAGGTATCGAATCGCGCAATAATTGAGGCAGCCCGCCTGGCCAGGAAATACGGCATCAAGATTCATACCTTCAATATGGCCGGGTGCCCCGGGGAAACCCTGGAGATGGTGTTCGAGACATTTGACTTCAATAAAAAAATCCGGCCGGATTTTTTGTGGTGTTCCCTGCTTTATCCCTACCCCAGAACGGACATATTCGATCTGGCGGTCGAAAGCGATGCAATTGATGCCTCTTCCGATTTTCATACCTTTGACCACACCTATTTCATGACCATACCCATACGTACGCCCCGCAAATCGGAAATCGCCCGCCTGCAAAAAATAATGTATCTGGGCTTATTGCTGCATATACCGAACAGTGTTATGGCCTTGCTGATTAAACTGCCAATGGGAAAAATATACAGCCTGATTTTTGGATTTACCTATTTTATCGGTTTATACAAGGTTAATAAGATGGGGTTGTTCGCGCTATTCCGTTTGTCCGTGGGGCGTCTTGTCAAATACACCAAGTAAAGTGGGCGATATCTACTGCTGCGGTTTGTCGAGCAAAAGGCGGTTATCGATGATGTGCGGGGAAAAACGAAAATACGCGGTGGACGGCAGCGTTTTCCGGAATTTCCGGATGGCCTCAACCGCTTCGGGTATATACCGCTTGTCCGTTACATAAAAATCGATTTCGTTCAGCATTTTTCCGAACAGGTTTTGAATAACAAGGGGGTCTTTCCCCCTGTTATAGGAACCGATTTTGATCCAGCAGGCCGGAAGATTATGAAACCAGGCATTGGTAATCATTACCAGGCGGATGTTTTTTTCTCTGGCCAGGGCGGCGATGCAGTCAAGGCTGTCGGGTTGCAGGGCACATGCCAGGGATTCTTCCGAAATGGCCCCCCATAAATCCAGCACATAGTGGTGATTCTTGTAACTGACCCAGCCCATGTCATTGACCGCCACCGGATGCGGATAAAATTCAGTGACAAAGCGGTGTAACTGATAGGGGTGGCGGTAAGCCATGTTGGACATGGTCGGCACAAAAATCAGGATAATCAGGGGGTGGAGGGCCAGGAGGAAAAACAGAAGGCCGGTGCCGGCAAACCCGATGGTTTTTCCGGATTTTTTTTTCATAAACCGGAGTAGATCCGGGGTATAGAGATAAAGAACCCCCAGCGTTAAAGCAGCCAGCAGGTAGGCTTCATGCCGGCAGAGAAAGGTGATGTGACCGAAGACCAGGTGAAGCAGTCCGCCACCAAGAAGAATCAGGGGCAGCCATCTCCGGGATTGGTAACGTTTGATTATCAGCGGCGGCAACAGGCAGATAAGCAGTATGATAAGCGGAAGGTTGAACAGATTGGTGGCGTTTTTCAGGAGGTTCATAAGGACGGTTTTCAGCGGACCGCCCACGCCGACCTGATGAAGCATTTTGGCCGTTATCGAAGTCGGCAGCAGTCCGATGTCATGCCAATACAGAAAAGCGGAAAACAGCGATAACAATAATGCCAGCGTCAGCGTGGTCCAGAGCATGCTGGCGCGATGTCCCCGCCAGAAAAGATATACCAGCGCAGGCGCCACTAGGGCCAGAGATTCGTAACGGATAAGCGGGGATACAATGAGAGCAAGAATCAAACAGGCGGGAACCCGTTTTTCCCGGTTTTCCGTAAAAAGTCCCAGCAGAATCAGGTGAATGAAAAAAATCTGCCATACATACTCCATGCCGCTGAAAAGCAGGGGGATGAGGTTGGCAACAAAAATCGGGGCGATCAGCAGGAAATAGGCAAACAATCCGGGAATGGGGGATAATTGAGAGGGATGCGGGGCAAACAGCGGGGCGAGAATCTGAAACTGTATCCGAACGGTGGCCAGGACGACCCCGAAATTCAAACCGAAGACCAGCCATATAAAGGCGGGCAGGGCGGTCAAGGGGGCCAGTATAACCGGCCATAATATGCTGGAGCAGGGGGCGGAAAATTCCCCCCGGTTGACGCCGTAATGGCCGGCCCGTATATTTTCCGCCATCTTGAAGTGAACGTAGGCGTCGTCCGCCGTGAAAATAAACACGCCGTTATTTGCAAGCAGTATGACAAGGAGCACGGCGGCAGAAAGCACCACCAGCGGAAGTAAGAGCCAGCGGAAACGCAGTGTTATGGGATGTTGGGAAGGGTTCATTTCAGTTTCAGGCGCATGATCGCAATGAACGTTATTCTAATAAGGGTCCAGCCGTGGACCCAGCGGTTGATATTCGTGCGGCCGTATTTTCGGCTGTGATAACGAACGGGGAGGTCCACAATTTTCAGGTTCAACCGGGTTGCCCCCAGCAGAAGATCAAAATCGCCGAAGGGGTCAAAGCCGCCCCAATGCTTTCGGTCCTGCGCAATCATCGTGTAGTCTTTTTTCCACAGGGCTTTGGTGCCGCAAAGGGTGTCCTTGACCGGTTGCTCCAGAAGCCAGGAAAAGGTAAGGCCGAAGATTTTATTGGCCACCATGTTAAAAAATTTCATACTCCGGCCTTCCATGGGATAGACAAGCCGGACACCGTTTATGAATTCCCCTTTCCGGGATATCAGCGCATCAATAAAACGCGGGATATCTTCGGGCAGTACGCTTAAATCGGCATCCAGTATCACCAAAATATCTCCGGAGGCATGTTGAAAGCCGGTTCGGACAGCGTCTCCTTTGCCGGCGCCGGGTTGTTTTATCAACTGATAAGGTTTGTCCGGAAAACGCCGGAGGGATCGGGCGATGACATCATAGGTGTTGTCCCGGGAGTGGCCTTCCACAAAAATCAATTCGGTGCGGTTATCAAAAAAAGAAGCCTGGTGCAGCAGTGATTCAATGGTTCCCGCCTCATTGCGGGCGGGAATAATAAGGGAAACCGTGGGTGTCATCCCGGATTGCTTCCCGGCTGGGGAACGGGGCGCCGGGCGGGCAACCACAAAACTGGTGAGGGCCAGCCAGGAAAACGGCCGGATATTTACCAGCAGGCGGTTGGCGAAAGTGGAGACAATTCCCCCGTTTACGGGCAATAGAATGCGCGGAATCAGTTTGATCGACTCCCAGTCGGATAAATACAGCAGGTTCCGGACATCCGCCGGGGCCAGCCAGTTTTGTTCCAGCAAGGGGACGGTGAGATGCAGACGTTTCGCCATAAGTATGGGCAGGCGCCACATGTTGTTGAAAAAATTTATAATGATCCGGGTGCCGGAATGACAGAGGGGATGGAGACTTTCCAGGACCGTCTGAATATCCCATAAATCATTGATCAGGTCGGAAAGAATGACAACATCGAATTGTTTTTTGAGGGGTATATCATGCGCATCCGCACAGATAAAATGGAGGTCGGGGTATTTCCGGCGGGCGGACCGCACCATTTCCCGGGAAAAATCAAGGCCGACGCCGGAAGCCGGGGAAAGGGCCGCCAGCAGGTCGCCCGACCCGCAACCCAGTTCCAGCACCTTTTGGCCGGGCGGCACCATGAACTGGTAATAGCGCCGCAAAAGCGCATGATAAAAGGCGCCGGTGCGCCGCTGTCTTGTCTTTCGGGCAATCCGGTCCCAGTTGTCGATTCTTTTTTTCCGATATGTCAATTGTTCCGGGGTCATGGGCACGGATGTTTTTTTGGGGGGGATGCGAAGTTTATTATTTTGCTTGTTCCGTATAAATGACAACTCTTATAAAATCCCCCATACGATTTTTGGATTTTATTCTAATATGGCATTATATAATATATCATGATCGTTTAAAGCAAACGAGAAAATGCGCCGACCTGCCCGTGTTTCACTTTTCAAGGTGAAAATGGAATGGCGCCGTTGAAATTGGCCGGGAAACTACAGTTTATGAATTTTTTCCAATTTGGATGGAATGCCTTTCTTTTTCGACGTGAACCGATCAGCCTTATTCATTTTCTTACCGGGAAATGCAACGCACGATGCCGTCATTGTTTCATCGACTTTGATTCCCCGGGCATCTGGCAGGACGAATTGACTTTGCCGGAGATTGCGCGGATGACAAAAAATTTTGGCAGAAGTCTTTTTAACGTTAATCTCACCGGCGGGGAACCTTTCTTGCATCCTGATATCTTCGATATTGTGCGTTTTTACGCTGCGAATACAACTGTTGATTCTTTTGTGATCACGACCAACGGTATGTTTGTGGATGCCGTTAAAAATTTTTTAGACCAATTCGTCAATTCCTCGATGAAAGCCAGATTGAAGATTTCCGTCTCAATAGACGATATCGAAGAAGCGCATGACGCCAACAGACAGGTGAAGGGCCTTTTCCGCAATGCAATGGCGGTTTATGAGGCCGTTGAATCTTATAAAGATGACCGTCTGATGGCCGACGTGGTTATAACCGTTACCCCGTACAATTATAAAAACGTAAAAAATCTTTACCAGTATTTAAAAAAAAGGGGAATCAGATCATGCACGGCAATATTGATGCGCAGCCAGGGGGTTATCTCCGGTCTGGAAAAGAAGGAAGAAGTGCTGGACGCCCACCGGAAACTTTTTCGCTTGATTCAAGCCGATCAATGTAAAGAGAGGCCGGGAGGCAGAAAACACCGGTTGCAGGAAACCGTTAAGAACGCCAAAAACATCATCGTTACCGGCATACAATATAAAACCTGTGTAACCCCCCAATTCGTCTCGCTGTGTACGGCCGGCACTTTATTCGGCGTGATATATCCGAACGGGGATGTGTTCCCCTGTGAGCTGCTGGACCGGCAAAAAATCGGTAATCTCAGGGATTATAACATGAATTTCATGGCATTATGGCGATCCAGGAAGGCGCAAGAAGTGCGGAAGTTTATTAAAGATACCCGGTGCCACTGCACGTTTGAGTGCGTCTGGTCGACCAATATTATTTCCGGCCTGAGATATATGCCGTTTCTTTTCATTTATACCTTACGGAATATTTTATGGCAAATGAGAAAGTAACCATTATTGTTCCTTTTATATCGATGAATCGATATGTGGAGGAATGTATCCAAGGGTGTCTCGAACTCGATTATGAGGATTTTCGACTGGTTTTATTGCCGGACGCTGCCGTGCGCCTGCCTTTTGAACTTCAGGATCCGCGTGTCACTGTCATCGAAACCGGTGAGGCGACCATTGCCGGCAAAAGAAATCTGGGAATGCGACGTTTTCGAGATTCGGACTATTTTGCGTTTATCGATTCCGATGCCTATCCGCATCCCGCATGGCTTAAAAAGGGTATTCGCGCCTTTGCCCTTTCAAATGAGATAGGCGCTGTGGGAGGACCCCATTTGGGACCGGCTCATGAGCCGTTGAAGCAGCGGGTGGTGGGGAATGCACTGAAATCCTACCTTGTCTCCGGATACGTGGCCTTCAGCAGGCAGATTTCGGAAAACCGGTTTTGCCCGAATCTTCATTCCTGTAATTTAATTGTTAAAGGTGATGTTGTCAGTAAAGCAGGCGGGTTTAATGAAAAATTGGAGACGGGTGAGGACCGGGAACTGTGCAGCCGGATCCGGCAGCGCCGTAAAAATATTTTTTTTGATAATACTGTCCTTGTCTACCATTATAACCGGCCACTTTTTAAACAGTTTTTCCTGCAGCGCTTAACCTATGGTTTCTATATTCCTCAAATTATCCGGGCCCAGGGCAATAAATTTGACTTTTTTCTTCTGCTTCCGGCCGTGTTTTCTCTTTTCATGACTACCGGGTTGATCATCGGTATTTTTAATCCGGTGGTGTTGGGCTTTTGGGGAGCTATTTTTTGTTTGTCGCTGTCTGTGGTTTTTGTGGAAGCGGTGAAGTGCTCTGACAGAAAAGGGGACACCTTCTTAACGTTTATTGCAATTTTGACGGCAAATATCGGCTATGCAGTGGGCACTTTGTTGGGGGTTGCCAAAGTCAACCTCCGAATAAAGAACATCTATAAAAATTTTGCCGATTAATTCCGCATATCTAACCGAAATTGGCAACCATTGGCAATAAAAGAGGATTAAAATTCCGATGATGAACGTAATACCAAAGAAAACCAGGCGCAGATCAGAGAAGTGGAAACGAAGGGTTTTCGTCTTTTTGACCCTTGCTCTGTCTTTGTTTATTCTGGAACTCGGTTCTTTTATGATTTGGCGGATTGCGGTACCAGAAGGTTCGAAGCGGAGCGTGTCGTCACTGTGTGGCGTGGGAAAGGCCCAGGCCCGGAAACTTCCCAACACTTTTTGGCACCACGACCTTAACCCTCATCATCCGAAGTATGCGGGCAAACTCAATCCCAAGGGGACCAAGGGCAAGGATTTTCTCCTGCCCAAGCCACGTGGCGAATTCCGCATAGTATGTTTAGGGGACAGCACCGTCGAAGGAACCGGCGTCGAACCGGACGAGACCTTTCCACACTACCTGGAAGCTTTCCTGGCCAGACACGTTGCCGGGCAAACCGACTACGAAAAGGTCAAGGTCATCAATGCCGGTGTCGGCTCACAGAATTCCGCGTTTAATCTGGCGTATCTGACGTTCCGCTTGATCCACTTTGATCCTGACCTTCTCGTGGTGAAGAGTTCTTACAACGACTATCTGCCCTACTGCATTCCGGGCATGGGGTACGATTATACGCATGCATTTCCGAATCCGTACCATCGCCTGCGACCGCCCGCATTTTGGACGCTCGCCCGGTACAGCCATTTGTTAAAGATTACCGGACTGATAGCGTTACGCAATGAAGTTGTTGTTCCTTTTCCGGATTTCTCGGGACATCTCACAGAAAAGCAGTTTCAGGACATGGACTACTCCGCCAATGAGGATAAGTTTTTCGTTTACGCTGAGAACATAAGATCAATGATTCTAATATGTAAAGGACGGGGCATACCCGTTGTTCTGGTTGACCTGCCTACTTCACCGGATTTCAGCCATTTTGGCGATGACAGGACTTTTGGACCACGCTTCAAAAATCTGATCGCAAGACTCGAGCAAGAACTGGAACGTATAGCGAATGAAGAAGATGTCAGCTTCATCAGGACTGGTCCCTTCATGAACAGCGACTTCTGGGATCACTGCCATTGCACTGCAACCGGTAATCAGAAAGTGGCACAAGCCGTTGCCGAAGCTCTTATGAACCGGCCGCTTTAGACTGAAGTTCCAGTAAAAACCACCTTATTTTCGTTGTAAACCTTTGGCAGAACTGCATTTAGGTTATTT
>CAZWCS010000092.1:5838-17030 GCA_964632805.1 uncultured Desulfobacterales bacterium | reverse complement strand
AAGGGGCTCCGCCGGGATGCCCTGCTGACGACGCTTTTCTTTTTCGTCCAGATAGTTTTCGATCATTTTTCGGTCTCAAATCCCTTATTTTTCGATATCAGCGCAGCCGTTCTCCCGGTCTGCCGGATTGCCCGGCGGCAAAAAAAGTCAGGATAACCCAGGCAGATACCGGCGACAAGATTTATATTGACAAAATATAATCCCGATTATATATTTTATCTTTTTTTATCAAGCGGATTGATACCACCGACAGATATGGTGATATGTCGTTTTTGATAAACCGAAACTGAAAATGGGAAAGGAGATTGTAACCATGAGTAACTTGGTTCCCCCGCATGGCGGAAAAGGATTAACCATCTGCCTTCTGGAAGGCAGTGAGCTGGAAGCGGAAAAGAAAAAAGCCGAGGGCCTGAAACAGATTCCCCTCAGCAACCGCGCCAAAGGCGACCTGATCATGATCGGTAACGGCGGTTTCAGCCCGCTGACCGGATTCATGACCAAGGCCGACTGGCAGAGTGTCTGTGACAACTATACCCTGGCCGACGGCACCTTCTGGCCGGTCCCGGTCTGCCTGGACACCTCCAAAGAGGATGCCGACGCAATCAGCGAAGGCGAGGAAATTGCCCTGGTGGATTCGGAAAAAAATGAAATCATGGCCACCATGAAGGTCACCGAAAAGTACGAAATGACCAAGGAAAATAAAGAGTACGAGTGCGAAAAAGTCTTCATGGGCGAAGGCACGCCCACCCCGGAAGAATTCTGGAAAATCGCCGAAGACGACCACCCCGGCGTCCAGATGGTCATGAACCAGAAAGAGGTCAACCTGGCCGGTCCGGTGAAAGTCCTCTCCGAAAGCGATTACCCCACCAAATACGCCAACATTTACCATCGTCCCGCCGAAGCCCGGAAAATCTTCGAAGACAAAGGCTGGAAAGACGTGGCCGCCCTGCAGCTCCGCAATCCCATGCACCGCTCCCACGAGCATCTGTGCAAAATCGCGGTGGATGTCTGCGACGGGGTGTACATTCACTCCCTGGTCGGCAACCTCAAACCCGGCGACATTCCCGCCGAAGTCCGGGTCAAATGCATTGACGTGCTGGTGAAAAACTACTTTGTGGAAGATTTTGTCGTACAGGGCGGATATCCTCTGGATATGCGGTACGCCGGTCCCCGGGAAGCCCTGTTGCACGCCACCTTCCGCCAGAACTACGGCTGCTCCAAAATGATCATCGGCCGGGATCATGCCGGCGTGGGGGACTTCTACGGCATGTTCGAAGCCCAGACCATCTTTGACAAAATCCCGTACCCGGAAGGACCGGGCAAAGCCCTGATCTGTGAGCCCCTGAAAATCGACTGGACCTTCTACTGCCACAAATGTGACGGCATGGCCTCCCTCAAGACCTGCCCCCACTCCAAGGAAGACCGGGTCCTGCTGTCCGGGACCATGCTCCGCAAAGGTCTTTCCGAAGGCACCGAACTTCCCGATCATTTCGGCCGGGAAGAAGTACTGGACATCCTCCGGGAATACTACGGCGGCCTGACGGAAAAAGTGGAAATCAAGGCCCACAAAGCCGCTACCGGCGACTAATCCCCGAAACACAAAACCAGCAAACCTGATAAAGGCGGGAAGGATTCCTTCCCGCCTTTTTTATTGCCCTTTCCTCCCCCGCCCCCTCTTTTCCCTCTTTCGAAAAATATTTTTTTGCGATCGTAGAATTTTTCTTGACAGCCTGATTTTACCGGGATATTTTTCTAATCAGGGCAGTTCCGGCACAAACCAATTGCCTTTCGGGTCTGATCTGATACACTGCAAACGGATAAGGGGAGTTTTCCATGAGAGATGTCTACGTCATCGGCACGCATATGATCAAATTCGACAAGTACCTGGACAAGAGCATCAAAGATCTCGCCGCCTGGACCGTCTTTCCCTGTCTGGAAGATGCCGGGCTGGAAAAAACCGACCTCCAGGCGCTGTGGTTCTCCAATTCCGGATGGGGATACGGCCACGGACAGGACTGCATCCGCGGGCAGGTGGCCCTGCGGCCTATCGGTATTGACACCATCCCCATCACCAACGTGGAAAACGCCTGCGCCGGCGGCTCCACCGCCTTTCACCACGCCTGGCTGGGCGTGGCCAGCGGCCTGTATGACACCACCATGGCCCTGGGCGCGGAAAAACTCTACAGCACCAACAAAATGGCCATCTTTGCCGGCTTTCTGGGCGGCATTGACATTGAAAACTGCGTGGCCATCTCGGAAGAATTGTCGATCTATTCCCTGACCGAGGAAGAAAAACAGACCCTGGAAGATTTTAAAGCGCGTTATCAGCCCGCCGCGGATAACCAAAAAGCAAAAAAGAAAAAAAAGCCGGTCAAGCAGCGGGCCAAAGAGTTCAAAGACAGCCTGACGGTGGGCATTCACCTGGGCGAACGACTGGGGTACGATGCGGTGCGGAAACTGAACAAGCTGTCTGCCGGCGATCATTCTCCCTTTATGGATGTATACGGTTTTGCCGCCCGCCAGCACATGAAAAAATACGGCAGCACCGTGGAGCAGCTGGCCATCATCGCCGCCAAGAACCATTTCAACAGCACCCTCAACCCGACGGCCCAGTACCGGTTTGCGGTGCCGGTGGAAAAGGTCCTGGCCGACCGCATCGTCAGTTTTCCCCTGACCCGGGCCATGTGCGCCCCCATCGGGGACGGCGCCGCCTCGGCCATTCTGTGTTCAGAAGAGATGGTTCGCAAGCTCGGCCTCAGCGGACGGGCGGTCCGCATCCGGGCTTCCATCCTCGGATCCGGCCAGCAGCGACCCTTTGATTCAGACCAGCCGGACATTGGCGCGCGCCTGGCCAAACAGGCTTACGAATCGGCCGGGGTGGGCCCGGAAGACATCAATCTGGCGGAAGTGCATGACGCCACCGCCTTCGGGGAACTGGTCCAGGCGGAAAATCTGGGTTTCTGTCCCCGGGGAGAGGGCGGCCTGCTGGCCGCCGAAGGCGCCACCGCCCTGAACGGGCGCATCCCCATCAATACCAGCGGCGGCCTGATCTCCCGGGGCCATCCCATCGGGGCCTCCGGGCTGGCCCAGATTTATGAACTCACCTGTCAACTCCGGGGCGAGACCGGCCAGCGGCAGATCAGCTCTCCCCGCCTGGCCATGGCGGAAAACGGCGGCGGCGCCCTGGGCAGCGAGGAAGCCGCCATGTGCATTCACATCCTGGAGGCCCCGGCAAACAAACCATAACCACAAAATCCCGGGAAATAAAAAATCATGTCTGAAAACAACCAGCCCCAAAAGAAAAAACCGGCGCCGCCGGACCTGGAAAGCTGGACGCCGGTGGAAAAAGTCATTATGAACCGGCGCAGCATTCGTGCCTTTAAAAAGGAACCGCTGCCGGATTTCATGATCCGCCGGATACTGGAGGCCGGACGTTTTGCCCCGTCCGCCGGAAATTCTCAGCCGTGGAAGTTCATGGTGGTCAAAAGCCCGGAAATTCTGGCGGCCATGGAAAAGGACGCGGTCAAAATCACCAAACTGCTGATGTGGTTTCTGGATTACACCCGCACTCCGCTGCGGCGGCGGCTGTTGAAACCCTGGGCGAAACTGATCATCCGCCGACGATACAACGAACTCCATCCCGTGCCCATGGGGCTGATGCAGTCCATTGCCCGGGAGGAATGCCCGGTTTTTCATCACGCGCCCACGCTGCTTCTGCTGCTGGAGGATCGCCGCGGGGTATCCAATCCCGCCACGGATATCGGCATCTGCGGCCAGAACATGGTCCTGGCGGCCCACAGTATGGGAGCCGGCACCTGCTGGCTGGGTATGATAAAACTGCTGATGTACTACCCGCGCTGGCGAAAATTTTTCGGTGTGCGCTATCCTTACCGGCTCAATGACTGCCTGGCTCTGGGCTGGCCCAAAGTCCGGGCGGACGGACCGGTTCCCCGGGAACAGCAGCTGGTCTCCTGGTTTGTGGGAGACGTGAACACACCGCCCAGAATCGAAAAACAGGGGGAATAAATGACCGAATCCACCGTAAAACCCTGGACAAAAATTCCCGACTATATTAATCCGCAGGAGATGACCACCGGATTGCTGGGGTTTGATCCCGACCTTTGCAAACGATGCGGCATCTGCACCTTTATCTGCCCGGCCCGCTCCATCAAAAGCGACACCGGTCCCATGAAATGGAAAAACGGCCTGCCCTGGCTGAGTTCCGTGGCCCCCGGCATTACCAACTGCATTGCCTGCGGCTGCTGCCTGGCCGCCTGCCCCGAAGGCGCCATCACCATCGAACGCTGGTTCAATCCCGGCTGTTTCTACCGGCGACTGACACAAACCCCGGACATGGTCCCGCCCCGCTGCTATCAGGAGGCCGATCCCGCCCCCGGATCCGATTTGCCCAGGCCCGACCCGAAAATGCTTCATCCCGACTACGGCCGCGCCCACCTGCTGAAAATGCGCTTCAACCAGCTCAAACTGCTGGGGCAGACCCTGGCGGGCCTGAGCCGCTTTTTTGCCGGAGAAATCAAACGGGGAAATTTTTTCTTCACTCTGGGCAGCCTGCTGGGCAAAATTCCAGCCGACCTTTCCTGGGCCGATCTCCTGGAACGCAATGCCGCGCAAGTACCGGAAAAAAGGGCGCTTCTCTACCGGGACGAAGCTTTTACCTACCGGCAAATGGATGAAAATGCCAACCGGCTGGCCAATTACCTCCTTGCACAGGGCGGCGGACAGGGCCGGGGTGTGGGCCTGCTGCTCAAAAATTCCCCCCGCTTTCTGGATGTCTTTTTCGGCTGTCAGAAAATCGGCATGTATGCCGTGCCCATCAATCCGGAGTTGAAAGGCGAAGGGCTGGCCTACATTGTCAACCACAGCGACATCGAGCTGCTGGTGGCGGACGCGGAACTGCTGGAAACCCTCGGTCCGGCCCGGGAAAAATTCGAGCGCCTGTCCACCATCATTGTCAATGATATCGAGACGGAGGCGGACGGGATTCAAATTCCCGCCGGCATGGAGCGCCTCAGCCGGGCGTACGCGGAACAGCCGGCAGAAAACCCCGACATCGGCTACAAGCCGGAAGATATCTGTATGATCATGTACACCTCCGGCACCACCGGGCCGCCCAAAGGCGTGGTCTACCGCTATAACAACACCTCCGTGCAGAAAATGGTGGTGGGCGCCCATCTCATGCTCCGGCCCGATGACGTGTATTACACCGCCTATGCCCTGGCCCACGGCAACGCCCTGCTGGCCACCACTACCATGACCATGGGCATCAAAGGAACCATTGCCCTGGCCCGCAGGTTTTCCGCCAGCGGCTTCTGGGAGGACATCCGCCGGCACCGGGCCACGGTTTTCAACACCATCGGCTCCATTATCCCCATTTTGATGAAGCAGCCGGAAAAACCCGACGATTCGCAGAACCGGTTGCGCTTTGTCATGTCCTCCGGGTGTCCCCCGGATATGTGGGAGCCCTTTGAAAAACGCTTCGGGGTTCAACTGTATGAAGGCTACGGTGCCATTGACGGGGGCGGCAAGGGGCTCTTCAACTTCGCCACCGCCCCGGTGGGTTCCCTGGGAAAAATCCCCCGGCTGGTCAAGTCCCGGATCGTGGATGAAAACGGCCGGGAGGTGCCGGTGGGCGTGCCGGGGGAACTGCTGTTTGAAGCCCGCAGTGGCGGCAGCCGGGTGGAGTACTACAAAAATGAAGCAGCCTCGAAAAAAAAATCCGGAGACGGCTGGCTGCATACCGGGGACCTGGTGAAAAAAGACAAACACAACTTTCTGTACTTTGTCGGCCGCAATACCGAGTCCATGCGCAAGGGCGGGGAAAATGTCTCGGTATACGAAGTGGAGCAGGTCATCATGGACCATCCCGCCATTGAAGAAGTGGCCGTCTATGCCGTGCCTTCGGATCTGGCCGAAGACGACATCATGGCCGCCATTCGCCTGGTGGAAGGAAAATCTCTGGAGCCGGTCGAGCTGAAAACCTTTTTGTCCGACAAGCTGGCCAAATTCGCCATCCCGCGCTATATCCGCTTTGTGGACAGCTTCCCCAAAACCAATTCCCACCGGATTATCAAGGGACGACTGGAAGAAGAAGGCGTCACCCCGGATACGGTGGATTTATCATCCCGCAGCGCGCACTGACACCGGCTGCCGGAAGGAGACAGACATGATGCTGCGATCGGAAAAAAAATCCCTGCTTGGCCGGGCCCCGGCCTTTGACGATATGTTTTCCGGCCTGGAAGCGGCTTCGCGCATCCCCCGGGGCCTGGTGGCCGAAAGCCGGGAGGTGGTGGCCCTGGCCAGAAAATTCAACGACGAAGTGGTGCGGCCCTATACCCAGACGCTGGACCGGACCATGACGGAAAACCCCGATTTTCTGCCCTACGAATTTATCCAGAAAGCCAACGAATGGGGCTTTTACTCCATGTGGATTCCCCGCCTGTTCGGCGGCCGGGGATACAATATGCCCAGCATGTGTTTCTTCGTGGAGGAAATCGGCTCCGTCTGCCTGGCCATGGCCAATCTCATCGGCGTCCATTACCTGGGTGTAGCTACCCTCTGCGCTACCTGGAATGTTCGCATGATCAGCCGCCTGTGCCGGGAAGTGGCGGCCGGCGAAAAAAGCGGGGTGCCCTGCCTGATCTCCCTGGCCATCACCGAGCCGGGAGCGGGCACCGACGTGGAAGAGGTGGACCTGGTGGACCGGGGCAATATTACCTGCCAGGCCCGGCGGGTGGACGGCGGATACGTGGTCAACGGCAGCAAAATTTTCATCTCCAACGGGCATATCTCCACCTGGCACATGCTGATCGCCTACACCGACCTTCGCAAACCCTCGGAAAACACCATCATGATGGCGATAAAAACCGGCATGGAAGGGTTTTCTTTCGGCCGCATGGAGCACAAACTGGGCCAGAAGGGGTGCCCGGCCAGCGAGTTGCTCTTCAAGGACTGCTTTGTCCCCGACGACAATGTCTGCTTCGGCTGGGACCTTGACAAGCCCCCGAAACGGGGCCGCAAAGCGGCCACCCAGCAGGTGATCGACTTTGTGGTTTCCGCCACCCGGGCCGGCGTGGGGGCCTTTGCCACCGGGGCGGCCCGGGGCGCCTTTGAAGAGGCCCTGGCCTTTGCCGCCGAAACCGAGGTCAACGGCAAACTTTTGATCAACCAGGAGTGGGCCCAGTGCCTGCTGGCGGAAATGTACAAAAACGTGGTCACTTCCCGCCTGACTTACATGGAAGCCAATTATGCCAACGGGCTGTATGGCTTTTTCAAGTTGCTGCAGAAAAAAATCATGTTTTATTACCTGAAATACGCCCCCGCCGTGGTAATAGAGAAAATGATCGCGCCTTTGCTGGATACCGCGGCGGCCACCCGGCTTTTTCGCAAACTTATGGCCGACGGCCAGACGGACGCGGAGATCCACCGCTGTTCCGGCATGGCCTCGCTGTCCAAGTTTGCCGCGTCGGACGCCGGCATCCGGAACTGCCACCTGGCGCTGGAGTTAATGGGCCAGACCGGCCTGCGCCATGACCGGCGGGCGGAAAAATTTCTGCGGGACGCCAAGCTGCTCCAGATTTATGAGGGCACCAATCAGCTGAACCGCTTGAACCTGTTCAAGTGCCTCATCGGACGGGATTATTCGCAGGTAACGGTGTTTGACGAATAACCTCCGGCGGAACCGGCGCATCCCCGGCCATAAATTGCAAAATCAAGGAGGGAGGAAAAATGATCGCTGCCAATGACAAGGGCCTCCGGCTGCTGCAGAAAAGCGCCACGGAGTTCGCCCGCAAACAACTGGCCCCGGACAGGGAAGAAAACGACAAATTTCCTTTCGGACCGTTTTTCGAACCGGTGCTGCAAAAAGCGTTCGAGGTGGATTTTTTTCATACCCTTCTGCCGGAATCCCTGGGCGGCATCGGCCAGGGCGTCAGCGCCCTGTGTATCCTGCTGGACGCCCTCTGCCAGGAGGACAGCAGCCTGGCCGGAATCATCTTCACCAATACCGCCGCCCAGGAAATCATGCTGGCGGCCGGAGCCGGCGAGACGCTGCAGCCCCTTCTGGAACCGGCCGAAGATATCCCGCGCTGTCTGATTGCCCTGCCGGTCTTCAATAATCCCGGAGAAGACCGCCACCTGCTGGCCGCCCGGAAAAAAGAGGGCGGTTACCGTCTTTCCGGGGACCTGGAATATGTGGTGCTGGGCGGACTGGCCGGACAGGCCCTGCTGCCGGCCGCTGTCAACAGTCAAAAAAATTACGCCTTTTTTCTGGTGGATCTTTCCCAGCCGGGCATCACCATCAGCGATCCCGTCCACAGCCTGGGGCTGCACGCCTGCCCGGCGGTGGACCTGACCCTGAAAGAAGTGCCGGGGCGATTGATCGGCGAAGAAACCCGGGGGCCGGCGTATTTCGAGGCCATGGCCGACCGGTTGCTGGTGGCCGCCGCCGCCATGTCCACCGGCATCATGAAGGGCTCCCTGAAGGAAGCCCTGGACTACAGTCGGCAACGCTTTCAGGGCGGGCGGGAGATCATCAACTGGTCGGAAATCCGGATGATGCTGGCGGACATGGCCGTCAAAACCAGAAACGCCGAAATGACCGTGGCCCGGGCCTGCCAGGCGGTGGACAATCAGGAAAAAGGCTGGGCGGAATGCAGCCGGGCGGCGGCCCTGCAGATTCAGGCCATGGCCGGTGACCTGACCACGGACGGGATCCAGGTGCTGGGCGGCGTGGGGTATATGAAAGACTTCGGGCAGGAAAAGCGCTTCCGGGATGCCAAGCAGTTGCAGTCCCTGCTGGGCATGACCCCCTTGAAAAAAATCACCTATCTGGACAGGATTTTATAAAAACGATGAAACGATTTCCGGAAAAACGGGTGGTCATCACCGGCGCGGGCAGCGGTTTCGGCCGGGCCCTGTCCCTGTCGTTTGCCCGGCGCAACTGGCGGGTGGGGGTGGTGGATATCAACGAGGAGCGGGCCGACGAAACGGTGGCCCTGGTGAACGACAGCGGCGGCAAAGGAGAAAAATCCCTGTGTGACGTCACCCGGCCGGAGCAGATCCGGGAAATGGCGGCCCATTTTCAAAACCGCTGGAGCGGCATCGACATTGCAGTGAACAACGCCGGGGTGGCCGCCGGCGGTTATATGGACGAAATCACCCTGGAAGTCTGGCGCTGGATCGTGGAACTGGACCTGATGAGTGTCATCTACGGCTGCCGCACTTTTATCCCATTGATGGCCGGTCAGCCGGGCGGGGGACATATCGTCAACATGGCTTCCTGCGCCGGCATTGCCTGCCTGCCGGAGATGAGCTGCTACAATGTTCCCAAGGCCGGGGTGATCGCCCTGTCGGAAACCCTGCGCCTGGAGCTGGCCCCCAAAAATATCGGGGTAACGGTGGTGGCCCCGACCTTTTTCAAAACCAACCTCATGGACCAGTTCCAGTCGCCCCGCCAGCGGCAGGAAGAGATGGCCAACACCTTCTTTGACAAATCCCTGGCCACCGCCGACAAGGTGGCGGAACACGCCTATCGTTGCGTGGACAAGAAAAAACTGTACGCCATCTGCCAGATCGACGGCAAAACCATGTGGCGCTTAAAACGGCTGGCCCCGGAGCTGTATCACCGTCTGGGCGGCTTTTTCTATAAAAAGGAGCTGTATAAAAAATATTTCAACTTCAGCTAGCGTTGCCATTATGAAAATCACCAAAGACACCAAAGTCCTGATCACCGGCGCGGCCAGCGGTATCGGCCGGGCCACCGCCATGCTGCTGGCGGAGCGGGGATGCCGCCTGTTTTTAACCGATATCAATAGGGCCGGGCTGGCGGAAACCGGCGACAGAATCGAAGAGGAGGGCTTGGCCGCGCCCTTCAGCCGGGTTCTGGATATCACCGATTGGGCGGCAGTGCAGCAATTGGCCGCCGATATCCATCAGCAGGCCGGCCCCCTGGACATCCTCATGAACATCGCCGGCGTCGCCCTGTTTGCCCGCCTGGAAGACATGTCCCATGAGCACTGGCAAAAAGTGATCAACATCAACCTCTGGGGGCCGTTGCACGGCATGGAGTGTTTTCTGCCGGAGATGATCCGGGCCAACCGCGGTCATGTGGTCAACGTGGCTTCCATTGCCGGGCTGGCGGGATTTCCCTGGCACGGGGCCTATTCCGCCAGCAAATTCGGCCTGGTGGGCCTGTCGGAAGTCCTGCGTCACGACCTGCGCCATCACAACCTCGGGGTAACGGTCATCTGCCCCGGAGCGGTCAACACGGAAATGGTGGATACCACCGAAATTGTGGGCATGGAAAAAGCTTCTCCGGAAGTCCAGAAATTTGTCCGCCGGTTTGAAAAGCATGCCCTTTCCCCGGAAGCGGTGGCCGAAAAAATCGTCCGGGGGGTGGAAGCCGAAAAATTTCTGGTCTTGACCTCGCCGGACATCAAGCTGATCTATTTCCTGAAAAGATATGCCCCGTTTCTGTACAACTGGATTCTGCGTTTTGCCAGCAATCAATTTGAAAAAACCGCCGCCCTGAGCCGCCGGAGTAAAACCGGGTAAAAAACGCTTATGGAAAACCATCCCACGAATTTCAACCTTCATGAAAACCGGGTCAGCGGCGCCGACCTGCTGGCGGCCTCCCTGAAAGCGGCCGGGGTTTCTTTCGTTTTCATGGAGGACCATGCGGAAACCGCGCCAATTGCCACGGCCATCAAAAACGCCGGGGGCCTGCGCCTGATCAACCCGGTCAGCGAAATCTGCTGCGTTCCCATGGCCGATGCCTGCGCCCGCTATACCGGGAGCCCCGTGGCCTCCATCACCGCCGGCGGAGGACATTGCGCCAACCAGATCATGGGAATTACCACCGCCTGGGGCGACAAATCCCCGGTTCTCTCCATCGGTATCAACCGAGACGAGGAACCATCCCTGTCGCCGGTATTTGATCGCCGGCAGGTGCCCATGGAAGAGGTGTTTGCCCCGGTCACGGTGTATCAGGCCACCGTCCGGAAACTTTCTGAAATGGACGGGATCATCGCCCGGGCCACCCGGGAATCCCGCAACGCCAAGGGCGGCCCGGTCCATATTCAGATTCCCGCCCGGCTTCTTGATGCTACGCAGGAATCCATGCCAACCGCAGATGCCGCCCCGGGAGAAACAATTTTTCATTCCCGGCGGCAGGC
>CAZWCS010000092.1:0-5828 GCA_964632805.1 uncultured Desulfobacterales bacterium | reverse complement strand
GGCAGGCGCCGCCCGTGGCGGACCCCGCGCTTATTCAAAAGGCGGTAACCCTTCTGCTTTCCGCCCGCCGCCCCTTTATTTTCGCCGGCGGCGGCGTAATCCAGTCCGGGGCCGCGGAACTGGTGAACAATCTGGCGAAAAAAGCGGGCATCCCCCTGCTTTCCAGTATGGGAGCTCTGGATCTGGTTGCACCGGACAACCCCATGCGGATGGGGCCATCCAGCTATTTAAGCGGGGAAGCCTTTCACCACGCCATCAAAAACGCAGACGTGGTCCTGGCCATCGGCGTCTGCTTCAGCGGGCTGGACGGATTCGGCCTGCCCCCCCTGTGGTCGGACCGCATCCGCTTTATCCAGATCAATATTGACCCCCAATATATCGCCTTAAACCCGCCGGCGGATATCGCCATTGTGGCCGATGCCCGGCAGGCGATCATTCAGATCATGGAGCGCCTGGACACCGTTTCCGAACACCCCGACTGGTCGAACTGGCTGGCCGGCCTGCAACGCCGCAGCCGCCGGCACGAACAGCGTCTGATCAAAGAAGCCCGCGCCCACAAAAACACCCCCGGCCGGCTGCACCCCGCCGCGGCCCTGCTGGCGGTCAGGGAACATGTGGAAAAAGCGGATCTGATCGCGGTGGTGGACGGCGGCAACACCCCCCTGTGGGCGGGCATGACCATGAAGCTGCCCGGCCCCGGGCGGGTGTTCTTTCCCACCGGCATGGCCACCCTGGGGGTGGGCATCCCCATGGCCCTCGGCTTCAAAGCCGCCGCCCCGGAAAAGCCGGTGGTTCTGTTTTCCGGCGACGGCTCCCTGCTGTACAATATCCAGGAACTGGAACTGATGCAAAAATACGGCCTGCCCCTGACCATCATCGTCAACAACGATTCCGCCTGGAATATGATCCGCTCCGGGGAAGTTATGCTCAACAAAACGGTCAGCACCGACCTGCCGCCGCAGGATTACACGGCGGTGGCCCGGGCTTTCGGCATGGAAGTCGTCCGCATCCGCACCACCGCCGATATAACGCCGGCTCTGATGGACCGGGCCTTGAGACCGGACCAGCCCCTCCTGATCGATATCCCCACGGACAAAGATGTTTTTCCGGACGCCCTGGTCAGCTTCATCCGGGTGGAAATGATGGGGGTGCTGATGCCCCAGCCCTGGAAAAAAACCCGACGCCTGTATCAGAGCCAGGCCAGACTGTTTAGCCGCAACACCTGGAACATTATTAAGTACCTGGTGAAAACGTTTTAAAAAAAAGGAGAGTTATGCCGACCCTGCTGGGCGCCGACCTGATTGTCCAGACCCTGGCCCGGGAAGGGATTGACGCCGTCTTCACCCTGCCCGGCGGTCAGATGAACCCGGTCCATTTTGCCGTCCAAGAAGAACCGGGACTGGATCTGATTATTCCCCGCCAGGAAGGGGCGGGCGCCCTGATGGCCGCCGGCTACGCCCTGGCCGCGGGAAAACCGGGCTGCGTCATGACCACGGTGGGGGCGGGGATCGCCTATGAAATCGGCGCCCTGTACTTTGCCTGGAAAGAGCGGCTGCCGCTGCTTTCCATTTCTCCCCAGGTGCAGTCGTACAAAATGAAACCCATCCAGGAAAACCTCCAGGCCTGCGACCAGGACGAAATTTTCCGGCCGCTTACCAAGTTCACCGCCATCTGTTATCACCGCGACCGCATTCCCGATCTGGTCCGACGGGCTCTCAAAACCGCCCTGACCCCGGAATACGGGCCGGTGCATCTGGATGTGCCGGTGGATGTAATTTACGGATTTCAGCGGGTTTCCGCCAAAAAAAGGCGGCGGCTTTTTCCCGCCGGCGGCTCCCGGTTCACCGGACAAGTTTTTCCAAACCGCGACCGGCTTGACGCGGCTGCCAAAATCCTGGCCGAAGCCCGGAAACCGTTGATACTGGCCGGGCGCAACCTGGAACGGGCCCGGGTGGGAGAACAGTTGGCAACACTGCTGGAAGCGAATCAATTTCCGGTAATCACTTCCACTGCGGCGTTTGCTTCCGCCGACAACAAATACACCAACAATCTGGGGAGTTGTCCGTTGTGGGCGGAGGAGACGGCCCGGCATCACCTGTCGGCAACCGACTGTCTCTGTCTGCTGGAGGCCGACGAAGAAACCGCCCGGCTGGCCCGGCAACTGAAAGCGGCCAACCCCGCCCTGCCGGTGATCCAGACTGCGGAGGTGGCGGCTTGTCTGGGCTCGATCGTACCGCTGGCGGAAGGATTGCTGGGATCGCCGGCAGCCGTCCTGGAAGAGCTGGGCCAGGCCCTGCAATCCCATCATGCACGTGCTACGGTGGACACGACCTGGACAGACACCCTGCTGGCCGCCAAAGCCGATACCATCCGGCACCTGCCGGAAAGGATCGCCGGCAGCCCGGACCGGTTCCACGGGGTTGTGCATACCCTCGATGCCATCAACCGCATCCTCCGCCCGGAAGACATGGTGATTTGTGAAGGCCCGACGGCCGCCTTCGCCGCCCTGGCCCACCTGCAACATCCCGGCCGGCACAGCACCATAATTCTGGCGGATGACGACGTTCCCGGCGCGGGTTTCCCCCTGGCCCTGGGCGCCCGGCTGGCCCGACCGGCGGCGCGGGTCTTTTTTCTCAGCGAAACCGCCCTGTTCAAGCGTCACCACCGGGAACTTCAGACCCAGCATCGGTATGGACTCGGTACCACCGGCTTTGTTTTTCAATCGCACAAGCGAAAACCTGAAGAGGAGGTAAATTTTGCCGTCCTGGCCCGGAGCCTGGGGGTATCCGCCCAGGCCATCACCGACCCGGAAGAAGAAGTGACCGACACCCTGCTGACGGACGCCTTGTCTGCGCCATCGGGCATAATACTGGATATTTCGGGATAAATCATTCTTGCGATCCCAAAACAAAACCGGAAAAACCTGTCATTTTTGCATTCCGGGGTTGTATCGCGCCAAACAGGTCTGGTAATACAATTATACAAAATCAAGGGGGAGAACAACCATGAGCCTCAAAGTGAAAGGAACCATCATTCAGGACCTGGCCAAACAGGTCCGGGCGGAAAAAGACAAAAACTGGAACGACTACCTGGAACCCGAAGACTGGGAGTATATCAACACCGGTATTATGGCCAGCCAGTGGTATCCCGACGACTTCTTTTACCGCCTGGCCCTGGCCGCTTTCAAGATAAGCGGCGGCGGCAGCCTGGACGCCTCTTTCGCCTACGGTCAGCTGACCGCCAAAAACATGGCCGTTATTTACAAGAATATGATCGTCCAGGGAGATCCGGCCACCACCATCGAACGGTTTATCGACCGCCGGCGCTCCTTTTTCAGCACCGATTACAAGGATGCGGAAAAAAACCGGGTGGAAAAAGGTGACGGCCGGGTCACTGTCTACACCATCGCGGACCTGAAAATCCGGGGCACGGAAACAGCGGATGTTCTGATGTATTCCATCCTGGGTACCATGCATGAACTGGCTGCTGTCGTAGGCGGAACTCTGGTACAATCGAATCTGAAAAAAAACGGCGACGTTTACGAATTGATCATTACCTGGAAATAAGCCGCCAAATCCGCATTCTTTTCACCGGCCCGGCAAGGACAAAAACCCCCTGTCCTGCAAAAAATCGTACCAGGCCCGGCCCCGTGCTTTATTATTAAATATCAGCCAGTGCCCCCCGGTCAAAAAGCGACAGTTGGTTATCTTCCACCGCTCACACAGCATCTTCACGTTATCAAAGGGACAGAGCCGGTCCCCCCGGGAGGCCACCACCAGCAATTGATCCACAGAGAGCCGGGGCTGCAGGCGGCAGGGCGCATGAAACGTCCAGACCTCCTGAATTTTCTTCTGCAGATCCCTGTCCACACAAAACGGCAAACGGGCCGACCCCGGTCCCAGGGGGCCGTCCAGGCTCACCGCCGGAACAATCAGGGCCGCAAAATGAACCTGCCCGGAGAGGGCCACATACAAGGCGGCGTTGTATCCCCCCAGGCTGGCCCCGATCAGACCGATGTCCCCGGCACCCATGTCCTGGAGCACCAGCCGCGTACTTTCCAGATCGTACATGGCCTGCCCGAAACACTCGCAGGTCATGGGCACGTTGTCCGGCTGGAGAAAAATCCCCCGCCGGCGTTTCTGCGCCGGCGCCCGCCGCCAGTGAAAAGGGGTAATATAAAGGGCCACATCCAGTCCGGCGGCAAACAGTTTTTTCACTCCGAACATCCGCTCCGCCTGGTTCGGCTCGCCCAGCATATACCCGTGAAGACACAGGACGGTTTTCCGGCCGGCATCCGGATGGATCCAGCGCACCAGCCATCCGGTGCGGTTGGCGGAAAAAGCGTGATATTTCTGGCGGATTCCGGGATTTTGCGCTTCGTATCCACTGACAAAAGAGATTACCTGGCGGTTTCCGTCGAAACAGGGGCGTTCTTCTTCCAGGGTCCAGGCGGGCGCGGTTTCCGGAAACGAAAAAAATGTTTCCGGCTGCCGGGTATAGCCGCTGTCGATATAAAAATCAATCTGCGCTTCATAGGCCTCCCGGCTTATTCCGCGCCGGGGACGAAAGGGCGCGGCCAGCCGGGGGGCCGCCAGAAACAGCCCGTCCACGGCGCTGCCCACACCGTCAAGTATCCTCTGTTTTCCGGTGATCCGCATGAAATCAAAACCTCTCTGATTGATTGTTCCATGACCCCGGGCTGTCGCCCGGGGCTGTAACCCCGGCCTCCTTCGGAGGCCCGAAGTCTCTGACTCTTCAATTATCACAATAACTGATAGAGGCCGATATGCACATGAAAAAAACATTTACCGGTTGACAGCCTGCCGCGCCTTCGGCGCTGGGAAAATCGGGATTATCTCCCGGTACCCCGGGCTGACGCCCGGGGCTGCAATCCGGGCCTCCTTCGGAGGCCAAACCAAAACAGCGATATTTACCCGGTTCTTCAAATATCAAACAAGACTGGTACGTGGTCAATATCGACAAAGGAAACCCCAAAGATTTACCTGTATATTTACCGATTGACAGGACGGGTATGGCCTTGATAATACGGCGGTAAAAAATTTCCGTTCAGAACCAGTCCCGAAAGGACAGTTTGCCGCGTTTTCGACGCTGAGGATACAGGTGTTACTCATAATCCCGGCCTCCGTCGGAGGCCTGGGGGGAAAAATCCGCTCAAAACCAGTCCCGAAGGGACAACAGATTACAGCCCCGGGCGTCAGCCCGGGGTAAGAATAACCGGAACATTAATCAGGAACTCCGAAGGAGTGACACAAACATCATGACAAGTACGCTGACAAATCTTCTGGTCCACGTGGTCTTCAGTACCAAAGATCGCCAACCGTTTATTGCCGAAGAATACCGTGACCGTTTGTACGCCTATATCGGGGGAATCGTCCGGAAGGAAGGGGCGGAGTTATTGGCCATCGGAGGTGTTGCCGACCATGTTCATCTGGCCCTGAAAATCCGGTCAAGCCATGCCCTGGCCGATATTGTCCGCAAGATAAAAGCCAACGCCTCCAAATGGATCAATGACAACCGATACGTCACCGGAAAGTTTTCCTGGCAGAACGGGTACGGCGCGTTTTCCGTGAGCGCCTCCCAGATCGAAAAGGTGCGGGAATACATTGACAATCAGGCGGAACATCACCGGGGCAGGACCTTTAAAGAGGAGCTGCTGGAGATGGTAACCAAGCATGGCGTTGATTTTGATCCCCAATATTTATGGGATTGAAGCCTGCCGCGCCTTCGGCGCTGGGAAAATCGGGATTATCTCCCGGTACCCCGGGCTGACGCCCGGGGCTGCAATCCGGGCCTCCTTCGGAGGCCAA
>CAZWCS010000091.1:0-17333 GCA_964632805.1 uncultured Desulfobacterales bacterium | reverse complement strand
GCTGGCGGGCGCCGGTAAGTTCATTAAAAAGGGTCGTTTTGCCGGAGTTGGGGTTTCCGGCCAAAGCAATGGTTGCTTCCATTTTCAGTTTGCCTCCACGTCAATGGAATCGGCTTCATTGTTGCGCAGTGTTAATGTAAATCCCTTGATTTTCAATGAAACCGGGTCATACAGGGGCGCCCGGCCCTGTATTTTGATTTCCGTTCCCGGAACAAGTCCCATGTCCCGGATGCGCCGTCCCATTTCCCCGTTGGCCTTGACCGCTGCGATGGTTCCGGACTGATTGGTTTTCATCTGTCGCATATTAACCGTTGTCAATGTTTTCCCTCCTGATCAATGGTTTTGTCCTGCTAATTCATGTTCAAGTGTTTCTGGCAGAATTTCATTTATGATAATAATTTTAATCATGACTTTAAAAGTTAGCTTAGCAAAACTTTTGTGTCAAGAAAAAAATCATATAAGCCTAACTTTTTTTTTATTGACTTACAAAATTTGCAAAGTTAAACTGAATACAGCGCGCCAGAAATAACAACGGAGGCAATATGGAAAAAACACTCCCCCTTTCGGAAAGCCTGGAAGATTATCTGGAGACCATTTTTCGCCTGGAAACGGCCAACAAAGTGGCCCGGCAGAAAGATATCGCCGAATCCCTGGATGTCCAGCGGGGATCGGTCACCGGCGCCCTCAAGGTGCTGGCCGAAAAAGAACTGGTGAATTATGAGCCTTACAGCTATATCACCCTGACGGACAAGGGCCGGAAAATCGCCCGGGAAATCGCCAGACGGCACAAAATCATCAAGGATTTTCTCTTTCGGGTCTTACAGGTGAAAGAGGGCAAAGCGGATACCACCGCCTGCCACATGGAGCATGTCATGGACACGCCCACCACGGACATGCTGGTGAAATTCATCAATTTTATCGATACCTGCCCCCGGGCGGGCCAGGATTGGATCCAGGCGTTTGTGGATTTCTGCTCCGCCGGTATCCCCGGAGGGGAAAAGTGTGACCATTGTCTCCGGCAGTGCCTGGACCAGCACCGCGAAACCGTCTGAACCGCCGGGTATTACCACTGACTGGATTTTTTCAGGGAAATCAGGGTCCGGGCCAGACATTCCTGGAGGGTTTTGGTCACGCCCTCCCCTTTCAGGGCACTGGCCGTAAGCACGGGCACCTTTAATTGCCGGTTCAAATCTTTCTCCATCTGCTCCACCGGCATGACCGGCATACCCTCTTCCGCCAGATCCCGCTTGTTGAACTGCATGACCAGGGGAAATTTGAAAATGCTCTGCCCGTACTCCTTGAGATTTTTCTGCAGATCCCGAAGGGACTCCATGTTCTTCTCCCGCCGGATATCCAGGGAATCGGCCACAAAAACCACCCCGTCCGCGCCCTGCAGAACCACTTTCCGGGTTTTTCCGTACTTCACCTGGCCGGGCACGGTAAAAAGCTGCACCCGGACGTTACAGCCGCGGATCTGCCCCAGATCCATGGGCAGAAAATCAAAAAACAGGGTCCGGTCTCCTTCGGTGTCAATGGAGGTCATTTCCCCGGAAACAAGTTTTTTCTGGGTTTTGTAAATCTGTTCCAGATTGGTGGTTTTGCCGCCCCGGCCGGGACCATAATAAACAACCTTGCATTCGATTTCCCGGGTCCGAATATTATAGTTTGCCATTTGTCCCCCTGTTCATTGTTTATCGTCGGCGAATCATGACCCGGCCGATGTCGGGATGGTCCAGCAGCCGCGGCCAGCGGTCATCATCAATCTGCCCGACATATTCCACCGCCCAGGCCGGTGTCTGCCCGAAAAAAATACAGACATAACCACCCCGGTTGGTATACGCCAGACCGCCGGCCGGAATGTCGGCAACCGGATTTTCTTCTCCCAGATCGGCGCCGATGGGGCCGTACAGTTCTCCGCCCCATTGGGTCAAATCAACGGTACAGGGCAGGCAGGCGGCAAATTTTTCCGCCATAGCGGTATCAAACAGCGTTGCCGGCAGGACCAGCGACCCGAAATCCAGCTCAATCCGCTTTTCCGCCATACGCGCCTTCCCGAATTTTTCTCTGTACCGCTTTTTCCGCCCCCGCTATCAAAGCCTGATTATTTTATACTTCGATATTATTGATTGCAAGGAATTCTGCAAAACGGTCCCCCGCCGGCCGGGGGCGGACAATGCCGACGGCCCCGGATTTGATTTTGACATTGATCTCGCCGCCGGTTCCTACTATGGTAGATAAACGAAACCGTACAAGGCGGACAAAAAACGTCAACCCGACGCGTCCCAAAAGGAGAGTCAATGACAACCATCCCGGACAACCGCGTGCTGATTCTGGACGGTGCTTACAACGACGGGGTTCTGGCCGACTGCCTGGACACCGTCTTTCAGAAATTTCCCCTGGCGGTCAGCGGCCAAACCGTGCTGGTCAAACCAAATATATTGGCCGGCGAACCCCCGGGAAAGGGGGTCACCACCCATCCCAGCCTGGTCCGGGCGGTGGTCAACAAACTGCGGGAGAGCGGGGCCACCGTGATGGTGGGGGACAATCCCGGCGTCTATGGATACGGTGCTTCGGAAAAAGCTGCTGATAAAGCCGGTATTCTGGAAGCCGCCGGAGACAGCTTTATTCACCTGGGCCGGCGGCCGGTGAACAAGAGCCTGCCCCTTCCCGCCATCGACCATGTGATGCTGGCCGACGATGTCCTGCAGGCGGACCTGGTCATTAACCTGCCCAAACTGAAAACCCACGGCCTGACCTTTTATACCGGCGCGGTGAAAAACACCTTCGGTTACGTGGTGGGCGGGGACAAGATGCGGATCCATTCCCGGGCAACCACGCCGCGAAAATTTGCCGAAGCGCTGGTCCATATCTACGCCCTGCGCCCGCCGGAACTGACCATCATGGACGCAGTGGAAGTGATGGAGGGAAACGGCCCCCATCATGGCAGCCTGCGCCACCTGGGAAAAATACTGGCCGGCCCCAACAGCGTCTGCCTGGATGCGGTGGCGGTAGGCATGATCGGCCGTGAGCCCCAATCGATTCCTCACCTGGAAATTGCCGCCAAAATGGGGCTGGGCACCATAGATCTTTCCGAGATCGACCGGAACCGGGAATTTGATCCGCTGACCGACTTCAAAATGCCGGTCACCTTTGTCCCCGGCTTGCTGGGCATTGTTCTCAACCGGGTTCTGTCCCGCTGGATCAACTGTCTCCCGTCTGTGGACCCTGCACAGTGCAAGCGCTGCGGCCTCTGCGTCAAGCATTGTCCCGTCGGGGCCATGCAAATGAAGGAGGGAGAGTGCCCGGCGGCGGACAAAAATCTCTGCATCAGCTGTTACTGCTGCCAGGAAATGTGTCCGGAAGACGCCATTGCGCTCAAGGGCCGTTTACTGACCTTCCTGCGACGCGGTTCCGAAACCGCCTGAATCCCGCGAGGGTGACCGCCGTACCGTTTGTGCAAAAGAACCCTTTCCATGACTTCTTTTCTATGCAGGTATCATCCACTGGCGTCACCTCAAGGGACCACCCTTCCCGGCGTTTTCATGATAAACTGCACCGCCGAAGGCGGTCCCGATTCCTCTTCCGGTTTGACACCGGTAAAGCGGTTATAATCCGCCGCCATCTGTTTTGCCTGTTGCAGCACCGCCAGCTTGCGCAGCAGCGGATCGGACTTCTTCACCAGTTGTCGCTTCATCTCTTCCGCCCCTTCGTGGCGAATCCGCCGCACCCCTTCCGCCAGCTTTTGTGAACCGTCCCGCAGCTTTTTCAACCGGGGCAATTTTTCCGATTGCAGTTCTTTCCGGGTCTGTTCAAATTTTTCCCTGAGATGGGCAATATTGGCAGGGAAATGATCCAAAGACGGCTTTTCCTGTCCATGATTTTCGATGAACGTCAGGACCTGTTCGGAAAACGTACCACCTTCCTGCAACAGCGTCAGCAACTGATTTTCCACCTCCAGGGCGGTGTTCATCTGATCAATCACCGGCAGCCATTCCACCAGGGCAATTTTTTCCCGGATGGAACCGTTGATCTGCTGAACGCTGGATACCAGTTTCGCCTGGGCATCCAGGGCCTCCACCACCCGGCCATACTGTTCGGGGGATTCGGCCAGAGTATCATAAACTTGGCGGTTGCCGTCAGCCACTTTGGCGGCTCCGTCCTGGAGCTTGCCCAGATAGTGACTTAACTGATCAAGGCCGCCATACACCTTTTCCAGCTTGGGCTTGATTTGGGAAACCTCTTCCGGCAAGGGGATCATCCGGGGAGAAGCGGTAATCAGAAACGCCGGCAGGGAAATATTTTCGGCATCCGCCGTCAGCGTAATCCGGCTTTCCGGCCAGGGCATCACAATCCATTTCAGCTTGAAGGTTTCCCCCACCACAGCCAGTACCCCGTCGGGAGTCCGGATGTTGCTGTACTGCCGCAACGGAAGATCCAGGCTGATCATGACCACAAACGGCACCTGCAGGACATCTGTGATCGTTTGCGGTTCCTGCGCGCCCAGCGGGCGATAGGACAGAGACGCTTCCTTTGCGGTACCATTTTTTATGCTGACAGTGACCGTTATTCGCCCGCTTTTTCCCTCCAGATCCGCTGCCGCCGCCGGCTCTCCATCCAGGGTATACTCGATCTCCAAAGACAGAGGGAGCGACCGTTCGGTCTGTCCCCGGTAAAAAATGTGCTGCGCCTCGCTGGCAAAACGAAGACGGTCACCGGATATTTCCGGGGACACCGTTCCCTTGACATTGACCACCTCCGTAACCCGGTTGTAATCCACGGCGGGTGAACGGCCGTCGGTTTTCAGCCAGGTAACAACCGTGGTCTTCCGGGGCGTTCCCTGATGGTTTAAATCCACATATACGGTTTCATTGCGTTTAAGGGTTCCGGCCTGAATCGTCAGGGCCAGAACCAGGGCCGCAACCAGGATAACGAAAACCTTTTTCATGAATATTTCTCCCGGGCACTATTTTTCCGCCAGCCGAAGCTGGTGAAAACAATCAGTTTGTCGAAAATCACGATCACCGCCGGAACCAGCAGCACGATCACACTCATGGAAATCAGCGCGCCCCGGCCGATCATCAGCGCCATGGATCGCAGGGTATCCACATGACTGATAAAGACCATGCCGATGGTAGCGGCAAACAGAGACATCCCGGAAATCAGAATGGCCGGGGTGGTTCCGCAGAGGCTTTCCACCATGGCTGGAACCGGGCCCGCTTGCCGGCGCTCCTCCTGGTAACGGGACATCAAAAGAATGGCGTAATCCACCGTGGTTCCCAGTTGAATCGCGGATATAGCCGTAAAGGTCAAAAACGGAATGGCATGGCCCAGGTAATAAGGAAGGGCCAGGTTAATATAAATGGCCAGTTGAATGCCGGCCACCAGGATAACCGGAATGGCCGCGGAACCGAACATCAAAGCGACAATCAGCAGAACACAGATCAGCGAGGCTTTATTTACCCGGGCGATATCTTCACCGGAGAGTTCTACCAGATCCCGGGTGATGGCCGCGGTTCCGGCCACGTAGCTTTCGGAAACATCATATCCGGATACCAGCTTGCGGATATCGGTTACAGCGGCGGTGGCGGCATCCGTACCCAGTTCCACCGTCAACACGGCCAGTATCTGGGTATAGCCCCCCTTATTGAAAACCTGCTTCACCGCGCCGGGAACAAATGACTCCGGAACCGCCGGGTCCGCCAGGCTGGCCAGAGATACCGCCCGGTCAACAAAAGGCATCCGGTTCAAGGATTGCGTCAGGGCACCGACGATTGGCCGCGGCGTTTCTTCCGGCAGAATAATATTGGCCACTTCGATATATCCCATGGTCTTTTTGATGGTGTCCATGGCCTGCACCGACGGCATATTTTCCGGCAGCATGTCTTGAATGCTGTAGGACAGCTCCGCCCGGTAGCGGCCATAAAGGGCCGGCAGAAAAATCAGCACAAACAGGATCAACAGAAGCAGGCGATACCGCATCAGAAAGGAAGCCCCGCTTCGGTACCGGCGGGCCGCGGAACCGACATCCCGGACCCGGATCCGTTCGTGCGTCAGCAACAGGAGAGCGGGCAGCACTGTCAGGGAAGTCACCAGCCCCAGAAAAACCCCTTTGGCCATGACGATCCCCATATCCAGTCCGATTCCGATCTGCATCAGCCCCAGCGAAAGAAAACCGGCAATGGTAGTCAGCGCCGCCGGCGCCACCGCCCGGAAGGTTCCCCGGATGGCTTCTCGCATGGCCTGATGCGGGTTCGGGTAACGAGAGGTTTCCTCATGAAAACGGTGGGTTAGAAAAATGGAAAAATCAAACGTAACCCCCAGTTGAATGACTGCGGCCACCGCTTCGGTGACGTAAGAAATTGAGCCCTGCAGAAAATTGGTCCCCATGTTATAGATAACGGCCAGCCCGATGGAAAACAGAAAAAGAAAGGGGACGGCCACAGAGCCCATGGCCAGACCCACGACCAGAGTGGAAACCACCACCGCGGCGATAATGGCCCGTACTTTTTCCTGGTTGACCAACCGGGTGAGGTCTTCCAGAAGAACGGGCAAACCGGTGTAGGCCCGCAGGGAAGCTTCCTGAAGGCGCTCTCGAACCCGGCTGACAGCCGCCATGGTCTTATCTGAAGCGGTGGGATGGGCAAACAAGAGAACCAACAGCACCCGATCCCCTTTCTGAAACACCTCCCGGATTGCCGGCGGCACGAAAAATCCGGGAATGGCGGGATCGACAAAGTCACTGAGCCAGATAACCCGGGAAACCCCGTCAATCGCGGCCAGGTCCTGTTTCAGATGGAGCAGCCGGGCAATGGACCGCTTTTCCAATAAAACAAAGCCGGTGGCGGCGGAATGATATTTTTCTTCCAGAATGCGCTGCCCCCGCACCGACTCCACCTTTTCCGGCATATAGCTGAAAATATCGTAGTTCACGGACACGGTTAAGGCCGACAAAAAAGCCGGAATCGCCAGCACCAGGGCGATCACCAGCACCTTGCGCCGGTGACGGCAGATCCCGGCGGCAAAAAGATCCAGCAGTTTGTGATACCGTCCCATGACCCCTCAGATTTCAATCCGGTTTGCGGGTTTACCGGCAGACAGCAAAAAACAATAGTTACAAAATAAGCGCCTTTGAATATCTGTCAAGAGAATCGGCCTGCAAGGGTAGCGACCGTTCTTCGATAAAGCGCCGGGCCTGCCGGTTCAGGGGAAACCTTCCCTGGACAGCCCTTCGTGGACAACATCCGCCATCGTTTTTGCCAGCAGTGCTTGAACATCCGCAGGCTGGGTGGAGACACCAACAGACAGGGTGTGAACCGGGACCCCCCGGCGGCGGCAGTATTCCAGCAGCGGCAGGGTCCGCTCCCGGAACAGAGCCAGTTTGGCGGTGATGGCCGTAAGATCGTCATCCGTCCGTCCGGTCCGGTCGCCGCCGGTATTGATACGGATCCGCTCACAGACAGCTTCCGGGGAACAGTCAAAACAGACCACCCGCGCAATGTCCACCAGCGCATCGACGTCAGCAGCCTGGTCCACATGCCGGGGCAGTCCGTTTAAAATCAGAATATCACCGTCGCGCATTGCCCGCTCTTGCAGAAAGGCGCCCAGAATCGCCTCGGCCAGATAAAAGCGCTCATTTTCCAGGAGAGCGCCGCCTCTCAGCACACCGGACAAAAAGGTCCGGTCTTCTTCGCTGACCGCGGGATGCCCCTCGGTCACAACCCGCCGCAGATTCTCGCCGAAATCAAAATGGTGGCAGGAGCATCCGCCGCCCATCCCGGAAACCTCCAGAAAATCCCCGCACGGCGTCTTTCCGGAACCGGTGGGGCCGACAAACAGAAGGGCTTTATGTCGTTTCATGCCGGTGCCTAGCAAATTATCAATTCTGCGAAAGCAGGGTGATTTTGGGGTCCCGGACATCCCCGCCCACATGAAGCGGGAGAAACATAATGCTCTGATTACCGCCGCCCAGGTCTTTTCCCACCAGGGGAACGGTGGTCACAATGGCGTCGATCATGCCGAACGGTTTGACAAACAGCAGCAAGTCCAGCTCCCCGGCGTCCAGGGCCACCGTTCCGCTGAAAAAAAAGTCCAGGCCCGACCCCTTAATGAAGGAGTTGGCCAGATGCAATTGATTATCGGCAATGGTACCGGTCAGCTGAATGGTGGAATAGGGATAACCGGTGGAAAACAGGTTTTTCAGGCCGGAAATCGAGAGCATATCCGTGACGTTAATCACCGCAAACAGCTTGGACATAATGGCCAGCTTTTTGATTTCCCCCTTGTGCGAGACCAGGTTGAGATAACCGTCCGACCAGTTCCCCGGCGTGCCCGACAGGCTGGCCTCCAACTGGAAACGACCGGTCAATTTGCGGGGGCCGATGCCCAAACAGGAAAGCACCTCCTGAAAATCCGCTTCTTCCGTCTGCCCCGCGGAAACCTTCACAATGGACTTACCCGGCGGGCGGCGCAGGGTACCCGTGGTTTCCAGGCCGCAAATATTACCCTGTTCAATGGTAACGAAAGCCGGCTGACCGGAACGCATCTCCACCCGGCCGCCCAGATCCTGCCAGAGATAGGTATTATCATGTTCACTATCCTTCCGATCGGGCGTATACGCGAACTGTTTCACCTGAAAATCAATCCGGCCCGTAATCGCCGGAGGCGAATAGGCGTTGGCGGCGGAAGCGTTATCATCGACGATTTTTTTGCCGGTCACAAGGGCCAGCATCCGCTCCAGATTCCGATACGAAATATGCGGTGAGCGGAGGGATAAATCCGCTTCCAGCCCGGATCCGTTGCGCATCGCAAGCCGTCCTTCAAGACTCATGGCT
This sequence comes from uncultured Desulfobacterales bacterium, assembly GCA_964632805.1. Taxonomy (GTDB): domain Bacteria; phylum Desulfobacterota; class Desulfobacteria; order Desulfobacterales; family Desulfosudaceae; genus CAZWCS01. Next base: position 8,502 of record CAZWCS010000091.1, on the reverse strand, counting down.
TCCTGGTTAAAAGAGATAAGCGCCGTTTCGATATCCGCATAAGACTCATGGCCGCTGATGGCAGCCTGCTGCACACTGAAAACATTGTCCCGGGCATAAATATTGATGCCGTTGACCACCAGGGAACCGCTTAATTGACGGGCTTCAGGGCTGTCAAAAAAATACTGGATACGACAGTCCCCCTGCACGCTTTCGGCCAGCAGCATATTGTCCTCCAGGATGGCGTCCGCGGTTTCTTTCGTCAACCGGCCGGTAAACCGCAAATAAATATTGGGATCGGGAAAGGGCTCGAAAACTACCTTGAGACCGGCGTTTTCCTGGTCGGAAGTTACGGTCAAATCCTCTATCACAACCTTCCGGGAACCCAGGGCAATATCCATGCTGGTGGTAATCTCCGGCGCCGATTTACGGGGGGTGACCAGATTCCCCCGCAGCCCGACCGCTTTTTCGTCAAAGGAAATGACCATGGGATCCAGCCGGCACGGCGTGCGCGGGAAATAGGCCGAGGGTATCCACTGATGATCCCGCACCCAGCGGGCGGTTTTGGTATTCAGCCGCCCCCGCAGTACCAGCTTGCCCCGGCTGTCCACCCAGGCGTCCGGCGTAAACCGGGATATGCGATCCATATCCACCAGCACCTCCATATCCGGTCCGGCAATATCCAGATGACAGTCGCTGGCGAAAAATTTGCCGCTTTTCAAACAGGTTTTCCCGGTGCGAATGAGAAGCGGTTCCGGCAAAAGAGGGCTGTCCAGATGCAGATTTTCCATCTCCACATCCACCCGGTAGGACATCTTCTCCAACGGCCCCACCGGCCCTTTCAGCCGCATATTATGTATTTTCAAAGGCCCCTTGGCGGAACGCAGCAACGGCCTGACCTCTTGCGCAAAAACCGGCCAGTCGCGAAGCTGGGCCAGCATATTCCCGGTTTTCACCTCGGCGTCCAGGGCGCTCACATCAAGACGCACGCCCTCTTTCCAGAAAACACTGCCGCTGCTGCTGTTAATCCGATGGGGACCGACGAATCCCTCCACCGCCCGCCATGTCAAATGATCCGGATAAAAGGTCAAAACGCCTTCCCGAATGCCGGCCCTGTCCCGGAACCGCCGGTAAGAAGCGCTGCCGTCAGAATCACGAACAGTTACCTCCACCGGCAGATTATTAAGCGATCCGTCGATCTTCAACCGGCCGGCCACCCGCCCCTCGGCCTTTTCTATCCCGGCCAGCTCTGCGACCACCACCTGGTTGTTTTGAAACACATGGGTGCGCAGCAGACCGGGGATATCAGCCAGAGCGGCGTCAAAATCCGCGGTCAGGTCCAGCTGACGATTCCGCCCGGTCAGCTCCAGAGAAAGCTTTGCGCCGCTTACCCGGCTGTTGTTCAGGGTGGCCGACAGAGATTGCCCGGTCAGCACACCCTGGCTGATTTCGACAGGGCCACTTGCCTGCTGCAGCGGCAAATCCATTTCCGGAATAACCACCGCCACTCCCTCCGTCAGGGCAGCAATGCGCATCGCCTCCAGGCGCTCAAAATCCTCGGTAAACCCTTGAAAAGAATAACTGGCGGTCCTGGCCCGGCCGCCCTGAACGATATGGCAGACCTGGCGAACCACCGCATCCTTTCCGAAAAGCCGCAGTACCTTCTTCCGGGCGGCGGTCAAATCGACGTTTTGGCCCTTGATATCCAGATGCCAGTAATTTTGCATAGGCGCTTCCGGCCCGGAAGCCCTTTTTTCCAGTTCGATCTCTGCCCGCAACGACTCTGCCAAGGAAAGCCGGCAACGGCCCGTAAATTCAAAGTATTCCGGGGCCATCAGCACTTTGGCATCCAGATTCATGATTTCCGTGCAGGGCGCTTCCGGGCCCATCCCCGCCAGAATGCCGTCGGAAGGCAGCCAGACATGGGCGTTTTTCACCTCTATCGCCACAAAAGACGACAAAGGGGCCAGCGTGGGTTTTGCGCGGGTAGTCAGTGCATCACCGGATGCGGGCATGGGTGCCAGCGAGGTAACGCGGATTTCCGGTTCTTCCAGATAAAGCTTGAACGCCGATTTTCCGCGCACCAGCCCGGACCAGTCGGCACGAAGCGCTCCCCGGGGTGCGGTGACCTTCGTCCGGCTGTGATTCACCCGGAGACTATAAAAAGACACGGAAGGCTGGGGCCACCAACTCCAGGCAAGCCGGTTGAAATCCAAAGAAATATCCAGTTTTTGCCGCAGCTTTTCTTTTGCCGTCCGGCCCACTACCGGAAAGCCCAGGGCATAGGGCAGAACGGCCAGAACCATCACCGTCAGTCCGAGAAATAAAAAGGATCGTCTCAGTATGAGCAAAAGCCGGCTTCCTTCCAACTCGCTATTTCGCTTATCCGTTCGCCTTCCTGCCGATATGAAAGCGAAAACTTCCACCTCCGGCCCGGCGGGCCCCTATTCGTCAAGCCGCTGCAAACCGGCTGCCCGGGTATCATCCAGGGCCTGGCGATATTCTTCCGGGGAAACCGCTCGCGACAGCGTCGGGATCTTCTGCGCCCGCCCCCGGGGACGGTACTGCGACATTACGTTCACATAGGTCTGCCGGGAAATCTCTTCGGCAATAAACGCCATGATTTCCCGGGTCCCGGCCAGGTTTTCCGGCAGAACCAGATGCCGGACCAGCAGTCCGGAACAGGCCAGACCATCCTCGTTGATTACCAGATCTCCCACCTGACGGTGCATCTCCCGCAACGCCTGTTTCACCACGACTCCATAATCAGCAGCAGCACAGGCGTCTTGCGCCAGCTGGGGATCAAAAAATTTCACGTCCGGCATATAGATATCCACAACCCCTTCCAGAAACTGAAGGGTTTCCAGATCGTCATAGCCGCCGGAGTTATAGACCAGCGGCAGCCTTAACCCTTTTTCCGCCGCAATTTCCAGGGCACCGAGAATCTGCGGAACCACATGGGAAGGGGTCACCAAATTAATGTTATGGCAGCCCTGCTGCGCTAATTCCAGCATGGCCGCTGCCAGTCGGCTGTCGGAGACGGGCAGGCCGGCCTCGCCATGGCTGATTTCGAAATTCTGACAAAAACAGCACAGAAGATTACACCCGCCGAAAAAAATCGTTCCCGACCCGTTCCACCCCACCAGCGGCGCCTCTTCTCCGAAATGGGACTGATAACTGGCCAGCCTTGCCTGATCGGCGGTCCGGCAGAGTCCCTTTTCCCCGGCCAGGCGGTCGGCACCGCACTGCCGGGGGCATAACCGGCAATCGGACATCATCTTTCGGGCGGAGATGACTTTTTCCCGCAATGCGCCGCTTTGCAGAGCTTTTCTATAAACCGGCGTAAAAGCCATGACCGTTTCCCGCTCCTGTTTTTTGCCTTTTCAGGGCCATCCGTCAGGTGCATCTTACTTCAGACACAATCCGATTGACAAGAGGCTTGTCCTGAAATATTCTTGAAACATAAAATCATGATACAATTATTTAAATTTGTTTTTTGCCCGACGAAATGGTGAATCCAGACCAAGCAGAGAGGGAACCGCCCTCGTCCGCCGGCAGGAGTAAGGCACGATGACATCGCAAATCATTGTTCTCATCGTGCTACTGGTTTTGTCAGGATTTTTTTCCTCTTCCGAGACGGCCCTGTTCTCCATCAGTATGTCCAAAGCCCGCTACCTGGCCCAAAAAAAAAGACGGCCCGACCTGCTGATAAAAAAAATGAAAGAGGACCCGCACCGCCTCCTGTCCACCATTCTCATCGGCAACAACCTGGTCAATATATGGGCCTCCGCCCTGGCCACCTCCCTGGCCATCTCCGTTTTCGCCAATAACGCCGTGGGAATTGCCACCGGCATTATGACCTTTTTTGTCCTGGTCTTCGGAGAAATTCTCCCCAAGTCCATCGCCACCAAAAACAATATTTTTATTGCCCGGCTGGCCATTTTCCCCCTGTACTGGCTTTCCCGGGTATTACTTCCCGTTATTTTCTTTTTAAACTTTATTCCGCGCCTTACCGGAAAACTGAAAGCGGCGCCGGTCATGACCGAAGAGGAGTTAAAAACCATCATCGAAGTCACGGAAGAAGAAGGAGAAATTAACGGGGAAGAACGGGAATTCATCCACAATATTTTTAAGCTGGACGATACCAGTGCCTCGGAAGTGCTGACGCCCACTACGGATATGTTCGCGGTGGATATCAATCAACCTGTCTCCCTGACCGGCATCCTGCAATCCGGGTTTACCCGCATCCCCGTCTATGAAAACCATATCGGAAATATTGTCGGCGTATTGAACCTGAAAGACCTCTTTCAGCAATATGCGGACGCACCCGATACAGACGCACCCGGTACAAGGGATATCCGCCAAATCATGAACAAGCCCTATTTCATACCGGAATCGAAAAAGCTCAACAGCCTGTTAAAGCAGTTCAAACGGCGCAAAAACCATATGGCCATCGCCGTCTCCGAGCACGGGGAGGTGGTGGGACTGATCACCCTCGAAGACGTGCTGGAGGAACTGGTGGGCGACATCATCGACGAAACCGACAAATACGAGCCGCACATTGTACTGCTTAAAAAATCCCTGTGGCTGGTTCTGGGGAAATCGGATATCGAAGAAGTCAATGCCAAAATTCCCCTCAATATTCCCGCCTCCAGCGAATACGACACGTTTTCCGGATATATCCTCTGGCGTATCGGCCGCATCCCGGAAGCCCGGGAAACCATATCCCTGGGCGATTTCGATATTACCGTCAAAGACGTTAAAGCCAATCGCATCATCTCCCTGCTGGTCCAGGAAACGATCTGCGAAGACAGTCATTCGGGCACGGCCACCGCCTGACCTCCCCCAGTTGACAGTAACATCCCGGTTTATCTAAAATTTACTTACGATTGCCCCTGCGAGGGGAAAAGCAGCGCTTGACGGTTCGTGCAAATTCTGCCATTATCAACAAAAATTCGGATAAAAACAAAATGCGCTAACCGGGAAACGCCGCTTTCGGGAAATCCCGAAACGGGTTTCCATTACACGACAGGGAGGAAAAAATGCCGCAGCCCACTGATATCCCCTTGGGCCAGTGGATCGAAAAGGGCTTTCAGCTTTACAAAAACCATTTCGGAATCCTGGTGCTGGCCATGCTGCTTGTCTTCGTTTTGAGCGTCGTTTCTCTCGGCATACTTTTGCCGCCGCTCATGCTGGGATTTATGCTCCTTACCCTGGGGCTGGCCACCGGCCGCAGTCCGAACCCCCCGGTGACGGAAATTTTTACCGGCTTTCGTTTTTTTGTGCCGGCGCTTCTGTTTTTCCTCGTCTGGGGAATCATCATGATTCTCGGATCCGCCATACTGTCGGTGTTTCCATTTATCGGGCAACTGGCTTCTCTTCTTTTTTGTTACGCCCTGCAGGCCCTGTTGCTGTTCGGCCTTTTCCTGATCGGCGACAAGGATATGGGATTCTGGGAAGCCTCCACGGAAAGCATGGAAAGGGTCAAACCCGATTTCTGGCCCTTTCTGGGGTTGACCGTTATAGCGGGGCTGATCGGCGGCCTCGGCGCCATTGTGCTGGGTATCGGTGTGATTTTTACCGTGCCCATACAGATATGCATTTTGACCGTAGCCTATCAGGAGGTCTACAATATACCAACCGCTTCATCGCCGGTGGAAACTTCCCCGGCCGAACGCCCCTGATTTTACTGCCGGCGGCAACCACAGAATATGAGAGCATGGACGAATCCCATGAGCCAGACCACCTACGATTACCCCCACCCGGAACTGAACCATGAAGTAGACGCCATCGGAGGCCACTATGTCATCACCAGGGAAGTCCGCCTGCCCTATAACGACCAGGAACTGCTGTATGTGGTGGGCACGGCCATGGTGGACAAAACCTGCTGCGGTTTCAGCGGCTGCGGTTTTGCCACCGTAGCGGGGTTTGTCCGCCGTTGGAAATACCGGCAAAATGACCACCAGGCGGATGTTTCCGCGGTGGACCGGGTCACTTCCGAAAAAATGCGCCGGGACATCCAGCAGCTGATCGAAAAAAAAGAATGGGTTTCCCAGGTCAACTTCAACTGATCGAAGCCGGAACCGTGCCGGTAAAAAATGGTCCGTCCGGTCTCTGTCAGACGCTCTTTTCTTCCAGCCGGTCCACCCACTGAAAATACTCCTCCAGAGTGGGGATCCGGCCCAGACCGGCGCAGATGGCCGCCACTTCGGCGGAGCCCAAATAGACCCGGGTATGGTCTCCCATGCGATGGGGAAAATTGCGGGTGGAGGTGGACATCACCGTGGTGTCCGGCGCCACCCGGGCCTGGTTGCCCATACACAGGGAACAGCCGGGGATTTCCATCCGGGCGCCCAGGCGGTGAAAAATATCCAGCAGGCCTTCGGCGGCCAGCTTTTCCCTGTCCATAACCGTGGGCGGGGCCAGCCACAGACGGCAGGCGAGGCTCGTTTCCGGCGCCAGCAGGCGGGCGGCCCGGCGGAAATGACTGACGTTGGTCATGCAGGAGCCGATAAACACTTCGTCTATGGGCTCTCCGGATACGGCGGACAAAACCCGGACATCATCCGGATCGTTGGGACAGGCCAGCACCGGTTCCGCATAGCGATCCAGATCGATATCCAGCACAGCCGCGTATTCCGCGTCGGGATCGGCCTGCAAAAGCTCCGGCGCGGCCAGCCATTGCTTCATTTTTCCCATCCGGCGGGCCAGGGTGGCCTTGTCCGCATATCCCTTTTGAATCAACTGCTCCAGAAAATCGGTATTGCCGCGAATATACGCCGTCACCGCCTCGTGGGTCAATTGAATGGTAGCGGCCGCGGCGGAACGCTCGGCCGAAGCATCGGTCAATTCAAATCCCTGATCCACCGTTAATCTCCCGGTACCCTCCATTTCCAGAATGCGGCCGGAAAAAACATTTTGTTTGTTTTCCTTGGCCACGGTCAACATCCCCTGCTCCATGGCCGCCAGGGGAATGATATTGACCATATCCCGAAGCGTGATCCCGGGCCGCCGCCGGCCGGAAAACCGCACCCGGACCGATTCGGGCATATCCAGGGGCATCTTGCCCAGGGCTGCACCAAAGGCCACCAGACCGGAACCGGCGGGAAAACTCAGCCCCACCGGAAAACGGGTATGAGAATCGCCGCCGGTGCCAAGCGTATCCGGCAGCAGCATCCGATTGATCCAGGAGTGGATCACGCCGTCCCCCGGTCGCAGGGCCACCCCGCCCCGCTGAACGAAAAATTCCGTCAAATCTTTATGCATGACCCGGTCCCGGTCGGTGGGATAAGCGGCGGTATGGCAAAAGGACTGCATCACCAGATCCGCGCTAAACCGCAGGCAGGCCAGTTCTTTTAGTTCATCCCGGGTCATGGGGCCGGTGGTGTCCTGGGACCCCACCGTGGCCAGGACCGGCTCGCAATACTCGCCGGGCACCACCCCGATTTTGCCGCAAGCCCGGCCCACGATCTTCTGGGCCAGGGTAAAGCCGGCCGGCCGGGCCGCCGGCCGGGCGGTCAGGGTAAAAACCTTGGAGACATTCTGGCCCCGCCGGCGACGCACCGTATTGGTCAAAGTCCGCCCCGCAATCAGGGGGATCCGTCCCCCGGCCCGGACTTCGTCCAGCAGTCCCGATGGACGCAGACGAAACACGGTCTTTTCCTGCTGCCGGCTCTCGTTAATGAAATAGCCCGCATGGGGGAAAAGAGTGACCACATCGCCAGTGGCCAGACCGGAAACCGCGCACTCGACCGGCAGAGCCCCGGCATCCTCCAGGGTATTAAAAAAAATGGGGGCGATCTTGCCGCCCAGGACCACCCCCCCCCGCCGTTTATTGGGAACATACGGGATATCATCGCCGATATGCCAGAGCAGAGAGTTGACCGCCGATTTGCGGGAAGATCCCGTTCCCACCACATCGCCCGCAAATACCAGGGGATGCCCCTTCTTCTTCAGATCGGTGATGGTCTCCAGAGCCCCCTCGCATCGGCTGCGCAGCATGGACCGGGCATGCAGAGGGATATCCGAGCGGGTGCCGGCTTCGCCGGCCGGAGAGAAATCATCGGTGGTAATCTCCCCCTCCACCTTGAACACGGTCAGGGTGATTCTTTCCGCCACCGGCGGGCGCTTCAGAAACCAGTCCGCCCGGGCCCAGGCATCAATAACCGCCCGGGCATGGGGATTGCCCGGCACCCGGTCCCATACGGCTTCGGCGTTCTCAAAAACAAAGACGGCGCCGGCCAGCTCTTGGGCGGCCAGGGACGCCAGAGCCGGGTCATCCAGCAGGGCAATCAGCCACTTGATGCTGTAGCCGCCCCGCATGGTCCCCAGCAACCCCACCGCCCGGGGTGGATCAAGCAGAGGGGTCGTTTTTTCGCCTTTGGCCACGGCCCCCAGAAAATCCGCCTTGACTCCGGCGGCCGCATCCACCCCCGGCGGCACCCGGTGGCGCAGCAGATCCAGCAGCAACGCTTCCCGTCCGGCCGGGGGATCTTCCAGCAGCCTGCACAACTGCCGGGTCTG
>CAZWCS010000090.1:0-17341 GCA_964632805.1 uncultured Desulfobacterales bacterium | reverse complement strand
GTCAAGCCCGGTATGACAAAAAAGCTGTTTTCCGACTTTTTACGAGGGCATCAATTTTCACAAATGGATATACGGGGTCGGCTTTGCCCGGTGCCCGCCCAAAGGTCAGATCCCCGCAGTTCGGCTGTTTTTCTATTACATCCGTTCTTACGAGGATTTTTTCTGGGGCCCCTGTTTGGTTCCAGTAATATTCACATATGCATTGCAATGTCAAAATTTTTTGGGTACTATTCGGTTCCAGGATAATATCTGCAGGCAAATTTCTGGGATTCAAAACTTTGCCTTTCTTGCGGCGAAATACCGGTTGATCGTTCAGGCCGGTGAAATATTATCCTTGTCAATTGCGTAGCCTTCGGATGGATTGAAACCCGCCTTACGGAAGAAAAGGGGGAAAGTGCGGGCCTTGAAATTGACGGAAATAAAATTCAGGTGGGAATACCGAAGGCCTTTCAGGACAAAATCAAGGCCACCATTCTGGCCGCCCTGGAATCCCGAATGAGGCCGCCCGAACCATTCTGTTTTTTGCCTCACCTCTGTCTGATTATGTGTCCGGACAGGTATTGAAAGTCACCGGCGGGAGGTAAAACAGATGAAAAAGAATGTGTCCCGGCATTCCGGGGAAAAGCGCTTGTCTGGTTATAAAACGGCGGCGGATCATCACAACGGAATAAGCGCTTTGGATATATTGGGAAATATTCCTAACATCATTAATGAGGAGATCGAAAATGGCGGTGGATTTTGAATTAACCGAGGCCCAACTGGCGTTGAAAGAGGAAATCAGAGAATTTGTGGATTCCCGTATCCGGCCGCTGGCCGAGGAGATGGAACGCAACAAGGAGTTTAACAAAGAACTGGCGTCGGATATGACCCGGATTGTCAGTTCCTACTGGATTCCCAAAGAATACGGAGGGAAAGGGGCCGAAAGCGTGGTGGACCTCTGCCTGATTGCCGAGGAAATCGCCGCCGGTTACGGGAGTTGCCTGACGGTTTTCGAGGTGGGCGGTCTGGCCTCGGTGCCGATTGTCAAGGGGGGCACCGAAGAACAGAAGCACCGTTTCCTGGAGCCCTTCTGCCGGGGAGAATACTTTTTTGCCTTCGGCCTCACGGACGGCGGGGGCCCGGGTTCCAATCCGGTGGAGTCCATTACCACCGAAGCCCGAAAAAACGGCGACAACTGGATCATCAACGGCCGCAAGCGCTTGATTTCCAATATTGACATCGCCTCCCACGTGCTGGTGTTTGCGTATACCGACCGCAGCAAGGGCGCCAGGGGGATCAGCGCCTTTCTGGTTCCCAAGGATGCCGAGGGCTTTCATATCGCCCAGAAACAATACGGCCACGGGCTGAACGCCCATGACGTGGAAATCCTGGATTTCAAGGACTGCGTGGTTTCCAGCGATTATCTGATCGGCGAAGAAGGTAACGGTTTCGTCTATTCCATGAAGGGTCTGGACAAAACCCGGCTGTGCCTGGCGGCGGGGGTGCTGGGAATCGCCCGGGAGGCTTTGCAGATGGGAGTTGAATTTGTTAAAAATCGAGTGGTATTCGGAGAGCCGTTGACCACCAAACAGGCCATGACGCATCCCTTGATTGAACTGAACACCCGCATTGAAGCCGGTCGGCTGCTGGCCTGGCGGGCGGCCAAGCTGGAGGACAAAGGGGTGCGGCACAGTGCGGAAACTTCCCAGGCCAAATGGTTCTGCACGGAAACCGCGGTGGACACGGTCTACCGGGTCATTCGCATGATGAGCGGCAACGCCTGGAGCAGCGACAAGCTGCATACCATGCTGGGCGACGCCATCACCTTTACCAACGCCCAGGGATCCGCGGAGATTCACAAACTGATCATGCACCGCTTTTTGTTCGGCAATGACTGATTATTCGGCGATGAAAAGAAAAAGCAAGGAAATAGCCCGGGACGAATTGACGGAGATTATTGCGGCCGCTGTCCGGCAGGAGGCCATGCTGGCGGTGGGCGGCACCACTATTCATCAGAACCCCCTGGGGCTGCTGCGGGCGCTGATCAAAGCCACCTATAGCGATCGCGAAAAGAAAAAATCACCGGCCATTGTCGGCCTGGAGGTGGTGGCCGGGCCACTGGCCGGTCCGGCGGTGGACCTGCTGTGCGGCGCCGGGCTGGTCAGGCAGGTGCGCGCGGCCTATGTGGCGGCGGAGTATCTGGGGCTTTGTCCCAGTTTTATGCGCACGGTGACTTCCGGGGCGGTCCGGGTCTGGGAGTGCGGCGAAGCCATCCTGCTGCAGGGGCTGCTGGCCCAGGCGGAGGGGCGGCCGTTCGGTTGCACCCTTGAAGGTCTGGGGTCCGATCTGCCGGAATTAAATCCGGACCTGAAAATTTTTGACAATCCCGTTACCGGAAAACCCGTGGTGGCCGTACCTCCGATTGCACCGGATGTCTGTTTTCTGCATGTTCCCCGGGCGGATACCTACGGCAACTGCGCTCATGTGGGCCCGGTTTATTCTGATATGGTAATGGCGGCGGCCACCCAAAAGAACGGCGGGGTGGTGATTGTCAGCACGGAAGAAATCGTCCCTCCGGCAAGCCGGGGATGTCTGGGGAAAGAGGAAAGCCCGGTGACCCTGCCGGCGGCAATGGTGGATTACGTGGTGGCTCTTCCGGGAGGTGCCTGGCCCACAGCCTGCCACGGCGTGTATGCATATGATGAAGAGGCCCTGCGCGTCGCTCTGGCCGCCGGAAAAACAGCGGAATCCTTTCAGGATTGGCTCCGGAAAGAGGTTCTGGACGCTCCCCTGGAAATTTTCGTGCCGGATGGTCCGTCAGAACGTTCGTCCTCTTCCGAAGCAGCCACTGTCGGCGGGAATATACCGGCGCAAGAAGCGGAAACGGCCTCCGGCTATTCCGGCGCGGAGCTGCTGGTGGTTCGGCTGAGCGAATGTATCGCAGACGGCGATTTCGGAAGCGCGGGCGCCAACAGCCCCATTCCCCAAGCCGCCATCCGGCTTGCCCAGTTAACCCATGCTCCCAATCTTACCTATATCAGCAGCTACAGCGGTTATATCAGCCGGCTCCGGCCGGTTTCCGGAAACGAGGAACAACCCGGCGATGCCCACCTGCTTCCAAGGTTGCGGGAAAAAATGTTCTGGAGCAGCTTTGATTTCCGGAACCGGCCTGCGGCGGAATGTGCTCTGGCCAGCCCGGAAATTTTCTGGCTGCGGCGCGACTTCTTTTTTGTGGGCGGGCTGCAGTTTGACCGCTGCGGCAACATCAACCTGATCGGCATCCAAAAGGACGGACAGATGAAAATCCGGGGGCCCGGCTCTGCCGGGGTGGCCTTGGTAGCGGCCACCGCCTCCCGGCTGTATCTTTACGCCCCCGGCCATGACCGGCGAACCATCGTGGACCGGGTGGCCTTTGTCTCCGGCCCGGGACATCCCGAAAAGCGGCAGAAGCGCAAAAAGCTGGGATTGCCCGGCGCCGGTCCGACGTTGTTGATGACACCGCTGTGTACCTTTGACTTCAATGACGAAGGCCTGATCCGGTTAAAAAGCCTGAATCCCGGGGTCACGGTAGAGGAAGTGCTGGACCGCACCGGCACCACTGTGGATGTGCCCGCCGCGGACGTACCGGTGGCCGCAGCGCCCACCCCGGAACAGTTGATCATTATTCGGCGTCTGATCGATCCGGACGGCATATTGCAAACGTTGAAAACCGCTTAGATGACCCGGGGCGGGGCAAACCGGGCAGAGGCAAAGTATGGATTTTCGATTATCCGAAGAAGAAGAGCGGTTCAAGCAGGACCTGGTTGATTTTTTTCACCAAAAACAGGATCTCGTGGAAGGCACCCGGCAGGAGTGGGATTCCGGGGAGGGATATGGTCCCCATACCTGGCAAATGCTGCGGGAACTGGGCAGCCGGGGCTGGCTGGTGCCGAACTGGCCGCGGGAGTACGGTGGTCTGGGACTGTCGTATATGTACCGCTATATTGTTCAGGAGCAGATGCATTATTTTCTGAACATTTATTCCACGGTGGGGGCCGGGATGGCCGGGCCGGTCATCATGCGTCAGGGAACCGAGACGCAGAAAGGCTTTTTTCTGCCGAAAATCGCCGGCGGAGAAATCGAGTTTGTGCTGGGCTACACCGAGCCGGAGGCCGGTTCCGACCTGGCTTCTCTGACCATTGACGCCAGAGAAGAGGGGGACGGATTTGTCATCAACGGCCAGAAAATGTTCAACACCCGGGCCCATTACGCCCAGTATCACTGGCTGGGCGCGCGCACCGCCCAGACAACGCCCAAGTACAAAGGCATCTCGCTGTTTATCGTGGACATGAAAACCCCCGGCATCTCCCTGACCCCGTACTATACCGTGGGCGGGGAAAGAACCAACGGGGTGTTCTATGACAACGTGCGCGTACCCCGGGAGGCTTTGGTGGGCGAGGTCAACAAGGGGTTCTACTACATTCTGGAAGCCCTGGCCTATGAACGGATCTCCACGGTGGCGGGGCTGGAACGGGATTTCGGAGAGATTCTGGAATATGCCCGAAAGACCGGCAAGGGCAAAGACCCGCTGGTCCGCCAGCGGCTGGCCGAATCGGCCATTGACATCAGTGCGGCCCGACTGTTCGCACTCCGTGTGGCCACCATGCTGGACAAAGGAGAGATCCCCGGCCATGAGGCCTCCATGCTCAAAATTATGGTATCCGAAAGCCAGCAGCGGCTGATTAATACCGGCATGCAGATCATGGGGCCCTATGGACAGATTCAAAAGGGTTCTCCCTGGGCCCAGCTGGACGGGGAAGTGGAACGGGTTTATCGGGATTCCCTGGAAGAGCTGATCATCCGGGGTACTTCGGAGATTATGCGGAACGTGATCGCGCAGCGGGGGCTGAAACTGCCCCGATAACCGAGTTGACCGCAGGGGAGATTCGATCTTATGGATTTTTCATTTTCCAAAGCCCGGCAGATGCTGGAAAAAAGCGCCCGGGATTTTCTGAAAAAAGACTGCCGGGATCTGGCCCGCCAGGCCGAAGAGATGGCCGAAGGGTATTCTCCGGAAAGCTGGGGAAAAATTGCGGACCTGGACTGGCCGGGCATCGGAATTCCGGAAGATTACGAAGGTATGGGCGGTAATATCGTAGACCAGGTGGTGCTTCTCAAAGAAATGGGCTACTACCTGTTTCCCGGGCCCTATATCGCCTCTGCCGTATGCGCCGCCGCCCTGATTGTCGATTACGGGACCCCGGATCAGAAAAAAGCCCTGCTGCCGCCCATGGCCCGGGGAAAAATCATCGTGGTGCCGGCCACTCATCGCCCGGAGCCGTTTGCCGGGGAATGCGGTCCGGAACGCTTGCAACGGGAAGCTGACGGCAGCTACATCCTGACCGGGACCCGCCTGTTTGTGCCCTATGCCGCGTCCGCGGACCATTTTCTGGTGGCGGCCGCTCCGCCGGACGGAGACGGGGAGGTTTTTCTGCTGGTTCCGGCCGATCAGCCGGGAATCACCGTAACGCCTCTGGCCACCATTGCCTGTGATAAGCAGGGGGAAGTAAAATTTGAAAACGTCTCGCTGCCGGCGGGGAGCCTGCTCGGGGAGGGGAGAAACGGTCTGGAGATGCAAAAGCGGCTGCAAAACCTCGGCGCGCTGGCGCACAGCGCCTATGTCCTGGGCATGCTGGGAAAAGTGGTGGAGATGACTGTGGAATACGCCAGAACCCGTGTCCAGTTCGAACAGCCCATCGGCCGCTTTCAGGTTATTCAGCATCAATGCGCGGACATGGCCATGGATCTGGAACAGGTGCGCTACCTGACCTATCAGGCGGCCCTGAAAATGGTCGAAGGAGCAGACTGCACCCGGGAAGTCTCCATGGCCAAAGCCAGAGCCAGCGACGCCTCCCGGCGCGTCTGTCTGCTGGGGGTGAAAATTCACGGCGGGACCGGTATTATTGACGAATACGACATGCAGCTCTATTTCCGGCGGGCCAAGGCCATGGAACTGGCTTTTGGAGACGGGGATTTCCACCGGGAAATGGTTGCCTGTGAACTGGGACTTTAGATATTGGGTAGATTCAACGACAGAGGGAAGGTGTAATGCATCACCAGTACGCTTTTGTCTGTGGAATATTTTCGAAAATATGGGCCGATCAGTAACGCACTTTTATTTCCAAAATCTTTTCGTTTCAACAGGTTACCATGATCACGGTTATCCCGGTTTGAAAGCCATTACCCTTGCGGCTCATGAAATTATGCTGGACGAAGGCGACGTTATCGTTTGTGCCGGGGTGGTCTATTTCCAGGAGAGGTGCCATCACCTGAAACGCACCAACGGGCGGGCCGGAGTGCAGATGCTGTGCGGTGGCGGCGGTGTGGGCATCGCCACGGTGGTGGAGCGGGTGTAAATGAAAAAGATCATCATCATGACCGGTTTTCTTTTGGTCTGGCTGAACGCCGTGTACCTGCCGGCAATCACCCCGGAGCGTCTGCAGGCCATTAAGAATATTTGTCCGGCAGACAAACAAGGGTCTTTTTTTATACCGGATTTTATTATATCATACATATAGAGCAGCGGATCCGTTATCGGAGAGGGGTGCAATTTGGCGGAACGTGACGAATTATCTCATCACCAAAAAAAAGTTTCGATAAGATCAGCTTTTTTTGTTTATCTGCAGTTTTTTCGGGGTTTCGACCTGCCGCCCAGAATCGGTGTCCGTCTGCCTTTCGGAGAAAAATGTATCTTTTGATACTATGCGCTGGGCGTTTTTTATAAAATACTGTTCAAATATGCTGTAAGGAGATAATTTCAGAGACCAATCAAGGCGGCCAGAGCGATTGATTGCAAGGGGGTTCCGAATGCCGGCTCAAGTCCGGCATGACGATTTACGTTGCTTGATGCAGGTATCATAAAGAATTCCACTGAAAATACTGCAGAACCGCATATTACTATAAATACATTTCTAATCGGGATCGCCAACATGGCATTATTTGATGAATCAAAGATGGCGGCATATCTCCTGAAAAAACTGGAGGCCGAGGACCTGACCATCACCAGCGTATGGAAAAATCTTGAGGGCTGGTCAATGGAGACATTCAGTCTGGGACTTTCCTACATGAAAAAAGGGGAACGGATAAATGAGGATATCATTATTCGCAGAGAGCCTGTGTCCGGTCTTCTTGAACCCTATGATGCGTCAGTTGAATACAGGGTGTTGCGTTCTCTCAGTGACACGGAAATAGCCGTCCCCAGGGCCTACTGGTATGAGCCTGATGGTGATGTTTTTGAACGCCCTTTCTATGTGATGGAAAAGGTGGATGGACTGGTCCACATGTGGAGCATGACAAAGGCATCCATGGATCCCAACTTTCTCCTTATACCGGATGATGAGGAGCGCTTAAGTATTGCCGATGATTTTGTGTCCAATATCGCCAAGATACACACCGTGGACTGGCGCCGTCGTGGATTGGATTTTCTGGGTGATCCCGGGCCGGGCAAGGGGTCTGCGTTGTCCCAGATTGAATATTGGGAAGAAGCGATTTCCCGGGCGGGGTTCCGGAATAAACCAAGCGTCGCCTATGCCACCAACTGGCTTAAAGACAATCTGGTTGAAAACAACAGGGTGAGTCTTATCCACGGAGATTACAGGACAGGCAACTATATTGTTAAAGATAAGCATATAAAAGCGATATTGGACTGGGAAATGGTTCATCTGGGTGATCCCCATGACGACCTTTCTTATATTGTCGCCAGCACATGGCGGTCCGCCAGACCGAATCACTGGGTAAGTCATCTCCTGCCTCTGGAGGATTTTTATGCCCGTTATGAGGATGCCAGCGGCATCAAAGTGGAGAAGGAGAAGATAAAGTTCTACCACGTACTGAACGATTATAAGGCTGTCGGTATCGGCGTAACAGCGGCAAACGCCTTTGGGAAAACCGATAACCCGGATCTCAGGGTGGGGGTATTTGGGTTGACAAGGTATCTTACCATTTATAATTCAATAAAGACGGTAAACAAATATATTGAAGGGGGCCGATGATGTTCGTGCCGATTAATGACTATTTCAGTCGAATTTTTCATACCCTGGAACATGTTGTTGCACCTGATCTTGAATCGGATTTTGCCCGCAGCCAGGTTTTTGCCGTCATAGCACTGCTGGGATCATTGGGTAAAAAGATCGAATATAAACAGGAATTGATCGCAGGTGAAATCAATGCGGGTATGGAAATTATCGGGGCCATTGCGGATGTTTTGAAGGGCGCGGATCTTGACGTGCCGGCTGAAGTGCTGACCTTCATGAAGGAATCAAAAGACAACAAGCGCAAGGTCGACATCAAATCCATAAACAAGGTTAACGATCATTTCAGGTGCATTCTGGATTTTCTTTTTGTCAACAAGGAGAAGATCGATCAGGCGACGTTTGATGAAGTGGACGCAAAAGTAAGAAAATATGTCCATGACATCAGTCTTCGGGATGTGGGGTTCATGCCGGCCATGAGCTTTGACAAGATTCTGCGATCAGGAAAAGAGGAATCGCAGATGTTGTCGGATTGATACGATCTGTTTTTTTTTATAAGAATGTCAACCAATTTTTTCCCCAAAAGGTGAGCTTATGGAACCCAGAGACGAGTTTATTCACGAATTTCCGGCTGATCTTGACAGCCCCTGGAAAGAGAACTGGTATTTCAACTTTATCGATAAGGAAAACAGTGCCTGGGGCATCAACCATGTTTCTCTGATGCGCGACAAGAGAAAAGGACGCTTTAGCGCATTCCATGTTATCGATGGAGAGATCCTCGCTTATGTGAATACCATTGATATTGACGAAAACCTGAAAGAAGTAACAGACGGAAAGCTTACATTCGACTTTGTCGAACCCTGCAAGCAATTCAAGCTTACTCTTGACGGGCCCCAGCATAAGGTGGGTCTGACTTATAATGCCAGATTCGAGGTCTTTGACTATGCCATGGGCAAACCGGCAAAGCCCGGCAGCAATAAAGCGCTTAATGTCAATCATTATGAACAGGCGCTGACCGTCACGGGAACAGTTGAAAAGGACGGCAAGGCAAGGAATATAAACTGCCTGGGGCACCGAGATCACTCCTGGGGTTACCGAAACGAGTCCAAAGTAACCGGCTGGAACTGGGCGGCAGTCCAGATGAAGGACAAAACGATCAATTTAACCAGAGTGGTGATCGGTAAGGCCTATATCGGATCCGGCTTTATTTCGGACAAGAACGGCAACACACGGGTTGTCAGTGTTAACATTGAAAATACGGAGTTTGCGGATGATCTTCCTGTGCGATCGGTTTTTATTGCCGAGGATGAAACCCGTCGGAAGTGGCGGTTGAAGTCGGAAAAATTCTCCGGGCTTTATCTTCCCATGAAGGAAAAAGGAAACGGCGTTGTTGTTCATGAAAATTTTGCCGAATATGAGAATATGGATACAGGCGAGAAAGGTGTCGGCATTGATGAATATCTGATTAATCCGGATATGGTATAATCCCAAGGGGCAGAATATTTATTCGGTCCAATAATCAAAATTGAAGTGTAACCGTTACCGTATTTGTCACAGGAAACGGTTGTCATTTACGATTAGAAAGAAATTCCATGGCAAAAAACAATCGCGATCTGCAGTCATTTGTCCGCATTCTGGAACAGCGGCACAGCCTGGTGAGCGTGTCGCAAGAGGTGAATCCGGACCTGGAAATCAACGCCATTTTAGACCGTCTGGCCCGTTCCAACGGTCCGGCGGTGTTGTTTGAAAATGTTATCGGCTCCGAACTTCCCCTGGTCGGTAATCTCTTTGGCAGCAAAGAACGGCTGGCTCAATTTCTCGACGCGGAAGACCTGGAATCCTTCGCGCGGGAAAAAGCCCCGGCTCTGGCCAACCGCGAGCCCGAAACAGCATTAACAGAAGCAATGCAGGAAGTTGCCCCTGAAAACGCGGCCTGTAGAACGATACAGCATATCGGTGATCAGGTGAATCTAAACAAGCTGCCATTGCTCAAGCTCTGGCCGCAGAGCAGCGGCCGGCATATCAGCTCGGGATTGATCTTTACGAAAGAGGAAAAAATCGCAACTGCCCGGTTCGGCATGCCGGACATGGTCATGATCGATAAAAAAACTCTCGCCCTGGAATGGGTTCCGGGTACTGCCGATACCGTATTAACAGCGGAAATGCCGGCTGTCATCGCCGTAGGGGCGGATCCCCTCATGACCATGGTCAGTTACTGGTCCCACGCGGGGCTGGCTGATGTGGTTTCCATTATTTACACACTGACCGGGCAACCGGTACCGATGACCCCGACTGCCCATTCCGGATTGCCGGTTCCGGCCGACGCCCAGGTTGTTTTAGAAGGGACACTGAAGCCGCCCGCTGAAGCCATGGAACCGGTTGCCTTCTGTGGCCTGGACGGTCATTTTCGTAAGCGCCGGCCGGCGGCTGTCATGGAAGTCAATGCCATCACAACCACCGCCAACCCCCTCTGGCAGGCGGTGACCATCGGTGTGCCGGTCACGGAAATTCATCAGCTGCTCCACGTCGAAGAGCGGTTTTTTCTGCATCAACTGCGGCAAACCCTGCCGGAAGTAATTGATATCAATATCACCGGCGAATTCGGCACGGCCACGGCAATGATTGTCTCTATTAAAAAGACGAAACCCCATCAGGCGGCCGAGACCGCCCGGGTCATTCAGCAACTGCGCCCCAATACCCGGACCATTATTGTGGTCAATGACCATATCAATGTCCATAGTCCCGGCAATGTGCTCTGGGACTACTCCATCCACTGCCGTCCGGAACAGGACGTCACGGTCAGTCCGTCCTCCACGGAGGCATCTGCCGGCGCGACCAGCCTGATCGTTGATGCAACCACCAAGCTCTTTGATGAAGGGTATAAGCGGGAAATGCCGGATATCGTCATTATGGATGAAAAAGTGACCGCCCGGGTGGAATCCATGTGGACGGATTACGGCTTTCCTCCCCTGAAACCGGATTGGAGATCAGATAAGGACGCCTCATGAATAGAACATTTAAAGACATAAGAGAATTTATCACTTACCTGGAAGAACGGAATGATCTGGTGCGAGTAAAACAGGAAGTGGATCCGGACCTGGAAATCAATGCTGTTCTGGACACCCTGGCCCGCACCAACGGCCCGGCCGTGTTGTTCGAGAACGTCAAAGGATCCGCCCTGCCGTTGCTGGGCAATGCTTTCGGCAATTATCGCCGACTGTCCAATGCTTTTGGCACGGAGAACCTGGATGATCTTCTGGCCGACTACGATGCCATGATTACCCAATATCTGATTGCCGAAAACAAAAATATCCCCCGTAATTTCAGAGCCCGGGGGATTAAAGCCCGGCTGCGTGCCTTATCGGACCTGCCCCGGATTATAAAGCTGGCGCTCAATATCAAAAAACTGGTTTCTCCGATAACGCCGATAGAAATTCCCCGAAAAAAAGCGCCTTGCAAGGAAGTCGTTCTGGAAGGCAAAGACATCGATCTTGACAAATTCCCCTTAATCAAATGCTGGCCCCAGGACGGGGGATTTTATATCACCCTGCCCCTGATCATTACCCGGGATCCCGAAGAAGGCGACTTTAACGTCGGCATCTACCGCATGATGCAAATCGACAAAACCCGTCTCTGCATGCACTGGCTTCCCCAGAAGCACGGCAGCCAGCATCATGCCAAAGCAGTGGCCAGAAATGAAGACTTACCGGTAGCGATCGCTATTGGCGCGGACCCGGCCCTGGAAGTGGCGGGCGTGTTTCAACTGTTACCCCCTCTGGATGAATTTATGGCGGCGGGTTTTTTAAAAAAAGAGCCGATTGAGCTGGTGCGCGCGGAAAATTCCGACCTGCTGGTGCCGGCGGGCGCAGAAATCGTCCTGGAAGGTGTGGTCAAGGCTCATGAGCCTTATGTGGATGAAGGCCCTTACGGCGAGTTTCATGGTTACTACAGCCCGGTGAAGCAGACCCCGGTGTTTCACGTACAAAAAATTACCCATCGTAAAAATCCCATCTGGCACGCCGCCACCACCGGCATGCCCCCCACGGAGATTCACGTTTTTTCCAAAGCCGCCGAGCGGGTGGGGATTCTGGGATTTCAGCGCCTGTTCCCCGGCATGGTGGACCTGAACATGACCCGGGAATCCGGTACCCTGTATCTGGCCATTGTGTCTCTGAAGAAAAACCGCCGCTATGAAGCCCAGGAGCTGATGCATTTCATGTGGTCGGCCGCCGCCCAGACCCCGTATATAACAACCATTATCGTTGTCGACCATGACGTGAACGTGCATGACTATCGAGACGTATTTAGCGCCGTTGCCCGCAACTTCCGGCCGCACCTGGATTTGACCACCACTCCCCCCGGCCTGGCCGATCTGGAGCGCCCGTCCACCTTCCCCCGGGGCGTGGGTGCCCGCCTGGGCATTGACGCCACCACCAAGTGGCCGGAAGAAGGCAAGACCGGCCCGCTACCCGAACGCGCCCAAATGGATGCGGCGACGCAGCAGACGGTAGAAAAAAACTGGCAGGCCTATGGTTTTTAACAGCCTTCGCAAATTTCCTCGCGGAAAATTCCATATACCCGAAAAACAAGATATTCGAATCTGCTGTGCCCTCGGGATACCCCATGTTCCATGGCAATCCCATGGCAGTAAAATTCAGTAATCCGGTCGCGCCTGATCACTAAGAAACATTTCCATTTTTTCGCCCCTCCAACCGAAAGACACCGGTATGGGAAAGGTGTCGTCCACCGAAACGGTTTTTTATCTGGCCAAAGAGAGTTCCCAATCCCCTGACCCCCTTTGCATTTTTGACAACTATCTTTTTTTATGCGAAATTAAATTTTCAGTGGGAATAAACGCCAAAGAGGTCTGTTTTTGCATCTTGATAAATGAATACTGCACGCACCACTCTCCCGAACAGCAAGTTTGCCGTTCCGCAACGGACACAAACATATTTTCCCCGCCCCCGACTGATAGAACGTCTGGACGCCGGCCTCGAGATGAAGCTGACCGTGATCAAGGGACCGGCCGGGTTTGGAAAAACCTCCCTGGTGGCGGAGTGGGCCGGACAGAAGCCCGAGGCCGCTGTCTGGATAACGATTGACGAGGATGATAATGACCCGATTCACTTTTTGACGTCTCTGGTACACGGCGTCCGTCGGATTGACGGCCAGATCGGTAAAGCGGTGCTGGATGTCCTCGAGTCCATCAGCTTTCCCCCCGTGGACGATATCGTTACCCTCTTTGCCAATGAACTGGGCAATATCAACCGGGATCTGGTAATCGTACTGGATGACTGCCACCTGATTCAATCCGAGGGGGCGCAACAGGTATTCAGTCGTTTTATTCAGTTCATGCCCCTGCAGGCGCACATGGTCATGATCAGCCGCAAAGAGCCCGCCCTCCCGCTGGCCCGCCTGCGGGTTGATCAGCAGCTTAACGAAATTGACGCCGAAGACCTGAAACTGAATCCCCATGAAACCCGTCAGTATCTCCGCGATATCGTGCAGACATCGCTTCAGGATGACAGCATTAACACCCTGCACCAACTCACCGAGGGGTGGATTGCCGGCCTCTGTATGGCCGCCTTTTCTCTTCTCCGGTGCGATAACCCGGAAGAATTCATACAAAATCTGAGCGGCGCGGATCGCGATATATGCGATTACCTGGACGAAGAGGTCTTTGGCCTCCAGCCGGATCACATAAAGGATTTTCTGATTCAAACAGCCGTCCTGGAAAGCTTCAATGCCTCCCTGTGCGAGGCGCTTACCGGCCGCGACGACAGTGCGGAAATTCTGCGGGCCTTAGATGATGCCAACCTTTTTGTCTTTCCCCTGGACAATACCCGCAACGAATACCGGTATCACCGGTTTTTTGCCGATGTTCTCAAGGCCCGGCTGGAAAGGACCCATCCGGAAATCGTGCCCGATCTGTACCGCCGTGCCGGCGACTGGTGCCGCCGGTCCGGCCTGCCGGAAACGGCGGTAAAATATGCCCTGGCCGGCGGTCAGTATGAGGCCGCCGCCGATATCATGACGGAGCTTGCGGACGTCATGGTCCAGAGAAGGGAATATCGCCTGCTGGGAAGATGGTTTGACCTGCTGCCTGAAGAGACGGCCTTGAAACGCCCCTTTCTGGCGATCTACCGGGTGCATGTCCTGGTGGAGCATTCCCGGTTCATGGACGCGGGACGTTCCCTTGACACCCTGGAAAAAGAATGGTCCCGGACACGAGAGAAGATGGATATCGACCCTGACCAGGAGACCCTGATCGACGGCGGGATTATGGCTCTTAAGGGCCTGCTGGCCTTCACCCGCTTTGAATTCGACCAGTCCTGGAAATTTTCCCACCAGGCCCTGGAACAGCTTGATGATCGTCCGTGCACCTTCACCCTGCTGGCCATGACCAGCATCGCCTTTACCTGTTACTTTGAAGAACGGCTGGATGAGGCCGAAACCATTTTTCTGCGGCTTCGCAATATTTGTCGTCAGTTGGCCAGCCCGATGCTGGAATACTCCGTGGTAACCGCCCTGGGCGCCGTCGATATTATAAAAGGCCGTCTCCATGAGGCGGATGAAACGGTTACCCGGGCCCTGTCTCCGTATGGTGATAAATCCTCCGATAATGATACGACGCCCGCCCCTTACGGCGTTCTCCTCATTTTAAAGGGTTATCTTTTGTGGGAATACAATGCGCTGGAAAAAGCGGAAGAACTGGTCCTTAAGGGAATGCGTCTGGTTCATTACATCGCCCCGCGCAATATCATTGTTTATGGTTACATGATTCTGGCCTCGATTTTTCTTTCCCGAAAGAATATCAAAGATGCCCGGGAAGTGGTCCAGAAGGCGGATCAATACTGGCCTACCGCCTACCACCTGATGCTTTCTCCCGAACTTTTAAAAGCCCGTATCGACATCGCCGACGGTCATCTGAAAGCCGTCGGCCGCTGGCTTCGCAGCAGAAATGTCCATATTACCGATCTCCCCGAACACTTTAACGAAATGAATTTTTATACTTACTTCACCCTGGCCCAGTATCACATCGCCTCCGGTCACCCGGAACGCGTGCACACCCTGTTAAGCCGGATGGCCGACGACGCCATGACCGGTGACCGCTACGGACGGCTGCTTGAGGTCCGGGTACTGCAAACGTTGGCTTTTCATCAGGGCAATGATCCGGAAAACGCCCTGCAATCAGCGGTGGAAGCATTAGAACTGGCCGAACCGGGAGGATATGTCCGCATATTTCTGGATGAAGGCGATCCCATGCAGGCGATTCTGACTGCGCTGAAGAAGCGGCCTGACCTCTGTTCGTCGGAGACGCTCCGGTCCTGGTTGGACAACCTTCTGGCACGGTTTTCGGAAACCACCGGATCGCAATCGGTACCGGCAGAGCCCCCGCAAGAAACGCAAGATCTGCCCTGGTCCTACCAGCTTGACCCCCTGACCAAAAGAGAACTCGACGTCCTTGATAAAATCGCGCTGGGTCTGAAGAATCGGGAAATCGCGGATATGCTGTTTATTTCCGTGGGAACGGTCAAGAACCATATCCACCGCATTCTTTCCAAGCTCGAGGTTGAAAACCGGACCCAGGCGGTTTACAAGGCCCGCACCATGGGACTGATTGACAGTGGCGGGTGAAAAATATTTTAGGATTGACCGAGGATAAGAAATCTATATCAGTTTCTGTTCAATATGATACAAAAGTTGTAATAACCAAGGGGAAAAATATGGGTAAAACAACAGAAAAAAAATTACGACTGGTTTTAGAAAGCATTGCGGCAGAAAAAGATTGCCAGCTAAGCGATCTTGGCAATGTGCTTTTTAATTATAAAGACTTACAGGGATATATCAAAGCTTTTTATGAAACAACCAGAAAGACATTACTGACCAAACCGATTGATATGGTCGCATTGAAAAAAATTATCAACGAGCACAAATTCATATTCATCAGCGTTGGTGCTTCCACGCATTCTCGTGCAAATACTTTTGTGGGAGCAAAAAAAAATGAGTCGGTAAAATTAATAGAGTCTTTAATCGGCAATGGGAAGCGAGTGTCAGAAAAAAAACAAATTGATAATTTTCTGTTGGAGGCTGGCGAGCTGGCCTTTCGAAATCCTGATGGGGGTATATCAAAAGGAGACTTGTGTTTTTTTACCAGTGTCATATTAAGTGCTGCTTTTCCAACCCATTTTGTCGAATATCGGCAAAACCGCTGGCGAGAGATAAGCCGCTGGTTCGATCTGGAGAGACATCCCGATAAGGCCCCTTGGGACAGTGAACGACTTTTATACGCCGGGCGAGCGGCCAAAGAGCTTTGCTCCACCGACGTTTTTCAGGAATGTTTTGGGCCTATGGACATGGAGCCTTTCTGGTGTGTGGCTATCCTAAACGTCCTTTTTACACATAAAAAAAGATTCGAGTTTCACGACATAATCAAAAAGGCCCTTAAACCAAATTATGGAAAGCCGGAGGCTGAAGAAGCGACTCTCTCCATCGAGACGACACAATCCCTAAACCAGATCCTTTACGGCCCGCCGGGAACCGGCAAGACATACAATACCATTAATTATGCGCTTTCTATTTTGGAAGACAAACGCCTTGCAGCAATTGCCGCAGAAGAAAAAACAGAAGGCCGGGAACAACTGCTGGAACGATACAACAATTATAAAGCAAAGAACCGGATCGAATTCATCACTTTTCATCAAAACTATGCGTATGAGGATTTTATACAAGGATTAAGGCCACGCACCACCGGCAAGGATGATGAAGAAGGCGACCTCTCCTTTAAACTTCATGACGGCCTTTTCAAAAAGATAGCGGATGCGGCGCTTAAGGCATATGAAGAAGCGGCCCCTGACACAGCGGAGAAATACGTCATTATTATTGATGAGATAAACCGGGCCAATATCTCCCGTGTGTTTGGTGAACTGATCACCCTGATTGAAGAAGATAAACGCTCTGGCCAAATCAACGCCATGTCCGCGACGCTGCCTTCCGGAAAAACATTTGAAGTGCCACCCAACCTGTATATTATCGGTACCATGAATACGGCGGACAAATCCATCGCCTTAATTGACATTGCCCTTAGAAGGCGGTTTGAATTCGTCAAACTTTATCCTGATGAAACACTTGTGGAGAACAAATACCAAGAGTTGTTTAAAACGCTGAACGAGAAGATATGCAAAGAAAAAGGCCCGGATTTTCAGATAGGCCATGCCTATTTTATGAAAAAACCGGGGCAGCAGCAATTTCATCTGGAAGATATCATGAACAAAAGGATAATCCCTTTGCTGTATGAATATTTTATGAACGACGGCGAGGCGGTCAAAAATATTCTTGAGGCCGCGGGCATA
>CAZWCS010000089.1:0-17368 GCA_964632805.1 uncultured Desulfobacterales bacterium | reverse complement strand
ATGGCGCCCAAAGGTTTTCATACCGGCCGCTGGGAGTCGCTGGTGCCGTTTGCCTGCGACTGGGACAACCTGACCGCCGACTATGCGCAAACCTGCCTGGATACCTGGAAATCGTACGCGCCCAACCTGGCTCCCCTGCATGTCCGGCCCTACCCGCCCACCTGGATCGAAAAAAAGTTCAAAAACATGGTCAAAGGCTCCATTAAACAGGGCTCCTATAATGTTCTGCAGATGGGCATTTCCCGCCCCAATGACCAGTGCTCCCAGGCCTTTACCCCGATTGAAGGATTTTATGTCTGCGGGGCCGGCACCTACCCGGGCGGCCTGGTCATCGGCGGGCCGGGATATATCGGCGCCAACGTCATCGCCGACGACTTTGACCTGAAAAAAGACTGGGAAGAGCCGGAATGCGTAAAACAGGCCCGGGCAAACGGATTTATTCCGGAATAACGGCAACCCCTATCGGTTTTTCCAAAACCCAAGGAGGCCATCATGACCCATACCGGTCCCGTAATGGAAGCCGATCAATACACGGAGATATTGATCGCCGAATTGATTCAAACCGAAGATTTCAAACGTGTCACCCGCTCGTTTATTCACCAGCTTTTGCATAACTGGGCGGGAGAAAGCGGCCTGAAAAAACGGCTGGCACCGTCCATTGCAAAACGAATGCAAAAATCCCTGCTGGGCCCGGAGAGCAACGGTGCTTTTCCCGTCTCCGAAAAAATCCGGGACCCGCAGGAATTGACGACCTCCCTGATCGCGCTGGTCAACGATATGCTGGCCCGGATGGCGCAACTGGGGAGCACCCTGCAGGAAATGGATTCCGCCCAAAAAGAAGCCCTGCTGGAAACCATTGCAGGCAATGTCCATTTCGGGCATGCGACCGCCCTGTGGGGACCGCTGACCGGGGCCCTGACCGATGCCCGGCAAAAAAACCCCACCTTCCTGGCCGATATTCTGCAGGAACGGCTCACTGCCTGGATGCAGGAAGTCGATTTTACCACCGTCACCTCCTGGCTGAACGCCTCCCGGGAAGACATGGCGGCGCTCAGCCGGACCATTAACGATGCCTTGTGGCAATCACCGGAACGCGTCCGGGAGGTCCTGGAGATCATTCCGGCCCTGACCAATCTGCTCACCGGGATTGTGGCGGAGTTTCTGGGCCGGCTCAACAAACTGAAAACCGACGAGATTACCGACCTCTTTCTCCATCTCCTGGATCAGCTGGACGGGGAGTCTTTGGGGGAAATGCTCAACGCCCACGGCAATATCAACCACAAAATCATGAAAGGCACGGAAGAACTGCGGGATCCGGCCGCGGATATCCCCTCTTCCGAGAATGTTCTGATGCGCAAAATGGAAGAGGTGGCCGGGAAGATGGATCCCAACCTGATTTTCAAACTGCGCCTGTCTCTGGAGGACCTGAAAGTGCCCCTGCGGGAATGGTTAATGTCGGACTGATGGTACCGGAAATTTTTTTCATCATTTCGGGGCACAGCCGGCCCGGACCGATAATGAAATTTTTTCAAGGAATACGATTGAGGAGGATATGAAAATGACAGACTATGATGCCATAATTATCGGAGGTGGTGTGAACGGTTTGACCTGCGCGGCGTACCTGGGCCGGGCGGGCTTGAAAACCCTGGTACTGGAGGCCCGGGGGGAATGCGGCGCCCATTGTGACACCAATGAGCCCGGAGTGCCGGGATTTTACCACAACCTGCACGCCACCTGGCTGATTTCCGCCATGAGCCCGGCCATGGGCGACCTGGAACTGGAAAAATTCGGCCTGGAGCATCGCACCACGGATTACGCCTATGCCAAAACATTTCTGGATGGGAAAAACGCCCTGGTGGGAATCAACCCTTTTGACACCAAAAAAAGCTGGGCCAGACATTCACAGAACGACGGGGACATCATCATGAAGCTGGGCATGATGGCCTTAAAAAAATTTCCCCTGTATATGGACGCCCTGCACGATTTTCTTTTTGCCGCGCCCACGGAAGCCACCAAAGAGAAAATGCGGGGGTTGTACGACATGATGTTCCAGCAACTGGGCAAAGACCTCACCTTCGACCAGCTCTGGAACATGGACGGGTTTGAAGCCACCGGGGCCCTGTTTGAATCCGAGCATGTCAAAACCATGCTGCAGTCTTTGGCCTGGATCGGCGCTCTGCCGCCGATTCACAAGACAGTGGGCTCGGTGGGCGCTTCCGTGGAGGGTCTTCTGCTCGGCTCCATCTTTCCCGTGCATCAGGCCAAGGGCGGCTCTCATACCCTGACCCACTCCCTGGTTAAAGCGGCCACGGCGTACGGCGTGAAAATCCTGACCTGCTGCCCGGTCAAAGAGATTCTGATGGAAAACGGCGCGGCCACCGGGGTCGTTCTGGGCGAAGAGGCCATCTGGGCCAACGAAACCATCACCGCCAAAAAAATCATCAGCAACCTGACGGTAATTCCGACCTTCAAATATCTGATCGGCGAGGACCATCTCGGAGATATGGCCGCCACCATTAACCGTTTTGATTACAACGAACAGAATCTGCTGGGCGTATACTACGCCCTGGACGATGCCCCGCAGTTTGCCTCCGCCGACTTTGACGACGGAATACAGCGCTGTTTCATGGGCTATTTCGGCGGCAAAGACTCGGAGGCGCTGAAACATTTTAATCAGGACCTGATCAACGGCATCATCCATGAAAAAATCTGCGCCAACTGGTTCGTCCCCACCCTGACCGACCCCACCCAGGCCCCGGACGGCTGTCATACTTCGTTTGTCTGGCTGGACGTGCCGCCGCAACCCAAAAAGTGGAAAAACGGCCCCTTGAACGGACTGCAATCCTGGGACGACATCAAGCAGGAAATGGCCGACCAGATCACCGATACCTATGAACAATACGCCCCGGGCTTTAAAAATTTGATCAAGGACCGTATCATTTACACCCCCCTGGACATGCAGAAAAACAATCCCTCCGCGGTGCTGGGCAACTGGGTGGGCGGCAGCGTCACCCCCGGACAGTTTTTCACCAACCGTCCCCTGCCGGGCATACTCAAAAACGGCGGGGCCCGCACCTTTATTGACAATCTCTACCTGTCCAACTCGATTCATCCCTTCGGGGCCACCTGGCTGGCTTCGGGCTACATCGCCGCCACCGAAGTGGCCGAAGATATGCAGGCCAGGGAGCAGGACTGGTGGAAAGACAAGGCCTGTAAATGGCTGTTTGACAATATGAGTGATATTCCCAAAAACCTGGGCGTCAAGTAGTTTCGTTCCCTGGGAAAAACCACTATCGGGGGAAAAACATGGAACGGCACATCTTTATTACCGGCTTTCCGGGGTTTGTCGGTTCAAAAGTGGTGGAAACCCTCTTCAACCCGCAGGCGATTTCCGGGCGGAAGGACACCATCACCGTGACCGCCCTGGTACAGCCCGAATTTTATGAACCGGCCCGCAAGACGGTGGCCGCCTGTCCGGATGCAGTCAGAAACGCCATCACTCTGGTACAGGGCGACCTGTGCGCCCCCCGCCTGGGCATGCGCCGGGAGACCTATGCGGACGTCTGCGGGCGGGTCACGGAAATCATGCATATCGCCGCCGTTTACCGGCTGGATGTACCCGAGGCGCTGGCGGCCCGGGTCAATGTGGTGGGCACGCAGCATATGCTGGACTTTGCCCTTGACCTCCCCCGGCTCCGGATCTTTTCCCATATCAGCACCATCATCGTCTCCGGCCGGCGCACCGGGGTTATTCTGGAAGATGAGCTTCACCATGATCATGGATTTCACAACCACTATGAGTCCACCAAATACATGGCCGAAGTCCTGGTCCGCAATTACATGGACAGGCTGCCCCTCGCCGTTTTCCGGCCGGGAGTGGTGGTGGGCGATTCGCAGACCGGAGATATCCCCAAATACGACGGGCCCTATTACACCATTCGCAGTTACCAGAAACTGCGTTTTCTGCCCAAAATGATGATCCCCGCCTTTGGCAACTATGGCTATTCTCCCTTTAACATGGCCCCGGTGGATTATATCGCCGAAGCGCTGGTCTGTCTTTCCGCAAAAGAAGCCGCCATCGGTAAAACGTTCCACCTGACCGACAAATATCCCTTACCGACGTTCGAACTGTTCGGCCTGATTCACGACAAAATCCTGGGGCCGGGAAAAAAGATCGCCCTTTCCAAAACAGCGGTGAAACTTCTGGGGAAGATGCCGGTATGGGCGGGACGGCTTCTGGGCTTTGCCCGCAGCGGCGCCGCCTATCTGGATCACCTGGCGGTATACGACACCAAAAACACCGAAACGCTGTTGCAGGACACGGGCATCCGCTGCCCCGCCGTGGAGGAATACATTGACGTGATGATCGACTATGTGAAAAACAACCCTGAGGTGCCTCTGAGCATTTAACAACATCAACGGTTGGCATCAGGCGGCAGCTCCGCTTTTTTGATACAGCGGCGACATGGCCCGCGGGGGTTGCCGACTTCGCCAATGCCGTCGGTATCTTCGATGATACCCACATTCCTTGGATTGCGAAAATGATCCATAACGGTTTTTGAATACAGCATCGGCTTCTCCCGGGTTTGGGATTGACATTATATACCACATTGTAGTATAAATATAGTAATTGAAAATCTTCTGTCAAAAAGAAAAAATTTTCGAATATTGACCGTTGATATCAGCCGGATTATTATACCACAAGGTATCATAAAAAAACCGGAACGAAAAAAGCATGACAAGGGAAGAGTTTAAAACCTTACGCCGGAAGTTCGATAAAACCCAGGAGCAGATGGCCAAACTGCTGGGCGTCTCCGTAAAAGCCATCCACAGTTACGAACAGGGCTGGAGAAATATTCCCGGTCACGTGGAACGGCAGATGCTGTTTCTGATTTCCCGGATGAACCCGAATCCCGTGCGGCCGTGCTGGGAGATCAACGACTGCCCGGAAGAAAAAAGATCCCGGTGCCCGGCCTGGGAATTTCATGCCGGCGATTATTGCTGGCTGGTCAACGGCACCATCTGTCACGGGGAAGCGCACAAGACCTGGAAGGAAAAAATAGAAATGTGCAAACAGTGCCGGGTATTCCGGGAACTTCTGGGGCCCTGGGAATATTCGGAATAACCGGGAAAAACGCAATCATTACGGCAAGGGATTTTTTCCTGTGACACAAACAAACGCCTACGATTTTCAAACCCGCCTTCTTCATGAAGGGAAAACTCAACCCGACTGGCAGGGTGCCAGCCGGCCGCCGGTTTACCAGTCCGCCGCCCACGGCGCAAAGAGCGCCCGGGAAATGAGCGATCTTTTTTCCGGAAAAACCGAGGGCCATCTCTACCTGCGGCTCAGCAATCCCACCAATGCCGCCCTGGAAGATCGGCTGGCCCGGCTGGAAGAAGGCCAAGGCGCGCTGGTCACCGGCTCGGGCATGGCCGCCATTGCCAATGCCTGCCTGGCCCTGCTGCGAGCGGGAGACGAACTGGTCGCCTCCCGGTCTCTGTTTATGTCCACCTGGATTCTTTTCCGCGATACCTTCAAAAAATACGGGATAACCGCCTGTTTTGCCGATGCCTGCAACCCGGAAGCCGTGGCCGCCGCCATTACGCCGAAAACCCGCCTGCTCTATATTGAAACCATCGGCAACCCCCGGCTGGATGTTCCGGATATCAGTGCCCTGGCCGCGGTGGCCCATCATCACAGCCTGCCGCTGCTGGTGGACAACACCCTGGCCAGTCCTTATCTCTGCCGCCCCCTGGAACGAGGCGCGGACATCGTCGTCCACTCCACCACCAAGTATCTAAACGGGCACGGCAGCGCCACCGGGGGCGTCATCATCGACGGCGGCCGTTTCCCCTGGGACAGCAAACGCTTCCCGGACTTTGCTCCCTACCTGGAGAAAAAGGGCGCAGAAGGTGCTTTTCTGCATAAAGTCTGGAAAGAGCATCATATCAACTTCGGCACCACCCAGGCCCCCTGGCACGCTTATCTGACCATGATCGGACTGGATACCCTGGGCGTAAGAATGGAGCGCCATCTGGATAATGCCCTGACGGTAGCCCGCTACCTGGCTGACCGGCCGGAAACAGCCTGGGTGAACTATCCGGGCCTTCCGGATCATCCCGGCCATCAGACCGCCTGCAAACAGTTTTCCGGCCGGGGCTTCGGGGCCATGATCACCTTTGGATTGAAAAATCAAAACACCTGCTTTGCTTTTATCGACGGCCTGCGGCTCATCCGTCACCTGGCCAATCTGGGGGACTGCAAGACGATGGTGATTCATCCCTGCTCCACGCAATATATTTCCTTTGACGCCGATACCCGCCGCTATCTCTCCATCACCCCCGACCTGATGCGGCTTTCGGTGGGCATTGAGGCTGCCGGAGATATCTGCGCCGATATCGGCCGGGCGCTGGAAGGCCTTTTGCGGTGAGCGAAAATATTGCACCTGACCGGAACATGGCCTCCGTGGGCATGGTGGAAAGCCGGTCGTTTACCTTGGCCGCGCCGCCCGAAAAACTGCGGCTGGAAAGCGGGGATGAACTGGGACCGGTTACCCTGGCCTATGAAACCTATGGTGAACTTTCCCCCGCCAAAGACAACGCCGTCCTGGTCCTGCATGCTCTGTCCGGCGACGCCCACGCCGCGGGCTATCACCATGAAAAAGACGAAAAACCCGGCTGGTGGGATATCGTCATCGGCCCCGGCAAAGCCGTCGATACCGACAAGTATTTTGTTCTCTGCTCCAATGTGCTGGGAAGCTGCATGGGGTCTACCGGCCCCTCCTCGATCAATCCGGAAACCGGCACAAAATACGGCCTGGATTTTCCCCTGGTGACCATCGGAGATATGGTCCGGGCCCAGAAAGCCCTGCTGGAGCACCTGGGGCTGAAGCGAATTCTGTGCGCCATCGGCGGCTCCATCGGAGGGATGCAGGTCCTGGAATGGTGCCTCCGGTTCCCCGAACAGGTGGTTTCCGCCATCCCCATCGCCACCACCGCCCATCATTCTCCGCTGGCCATCGCTTTTAACGAAGTGGCCCGGCAGTCCATTACCGCCGACCCCAAATGGAATCACGGCAACTATTGTGCCGAAGAAACCCCCGCCCTGGGACTGGCGGTCGCCCGGATGATCGGGCATATCACCTATCTTTCCGCCGAATCCCTGCAAATCAAATTCGGTCGCCGTCTTCAGGACAAAAGTGATTTTTCCTTCAACTTCGGGGCCGATTTTCAAGTAGAAAACTATCTGCGGCACCAAGGCAAAAAATTTGTGCAGCGATTCGACGCCAACGCCTTTCTATACATCACCAAGGCGGCCGACTATTTCGACCTCGCCCGGCAATACGGCCAGGGCTGCCTGGCAACCGCCTTTGCCCGCTGCCGGTCCCGGTTTCTGGTGCTCTCCTATTCCTCGGACTGGCTTTACCCCACTTCCGCCTCCCGGGCTCTGGTGCGCGCCATGCAAAAAAACGGACTGGATGTCAGCTTCTGTGAAATTGAGGCCCAGTGGGGACATGACGCCTTTCTGCTGCCCAACCGGCGGTTTTCCGATCTGGTCAAACACTTTCTCAAACGGGTCTATCATGAACAGCATGCGGTATGATCTGCAGATTATTGCCTCCTGGATTGCCCCGGGCAGCCGCGTTCTGAGCCTGGGATGCGGCGAGGGGGAGCTGCTGTTTTACCTGAAACACCACCGGCAGGTTGCAGCCGTGGGCATCGAAACGGTGGAAGACAGGGTGGCCACCTGCCTGGCCAAAGGACTGTCCGTTATCCAGGGAGATATCAACCAAGAAATCCTTCATTATCCGGATCAATATTTCGACTATGTCATTCTCAGCCAGACCCTGCAGCAGGTTTACCACCCTGCCCGTTTGATTCCGGATATGCTGCGGATCGGGAAAAAAGGAATCGTCAGTTTTCCCAACTTCAGCCACTGGCGGATTCGAAGGCAGGTTCTGTTTTCCGGCCGGGCACCGCTTACGCCGCAACTGCCCTATGCGTGGTATGACACCCCCAACATCCGGATAATCACCCTTACGGACTTCCGGCGTTTCGCCCGGAAACTGGGCGTCGATATTCTCCGGGAAACGACCATCAACACCGACAAACAGAACCGGCGCGGCCGGATCATCTCCGTTCTGCCGAATCTGCGGGCCACCTATGGCATCTTTCTTATCGGCCGGCCACAGGCGGGCTGACCGCTCCTTACCACCTCATTTTTTTTCACATACCCATATCCGGGTCATCCCCAGCATGGCGCTTTCTTCGCCGATGGTTCGCAAACGGGTTTCTCGACACAGACCGGGACCGGCGCCGCTCCTTAGGTAGGACCGAAAGGAGTGAAAATGAAGAATCCCGGCGGTGATTTCCATGACATGCATGAGGGCGGTACTGAATGTGCCGGGTGAAACCGCATAATCAACCAGAATCTGCCGCCGGGTCACCCGGGCTATCTCCCGGAGCGCGGGAATCCGCAACTCTTCCTCCATCTCATGAAGGACCAGGGTCATAATGCCCAGATCAAACCGGTTGTCTTCCAGGTGGCTCAGATCCGCAGCGTCCGCCAGGTCGAAGGTCAGGTTGTCGATCCCCCGCTTTTTCTGCTGCCTGCGGGCAAAGGCAATCATCCGGTCGGCCCGGTCAATCCCCAGGCCGGTTGTAATCTGCGGCGCCAGCCGCAGCAATTGATAGCCCGTGCCGCAGCCCACATCCAGCACGGATGATCCCGGCGGAATATGGGTGCTTACCCGGTTCCGCAAACGGGTGGTGAAGGGATCAAAAAAGTAATGGTACAGAAACCCCGCGTAAAAATCGTTTTTCGGCGTCAACGCCCCCCCCGATTCTTCGGTATAAAGACAAAATTACAGGCAACCAGTTATGATGGTTTCGTAAAAAGTCGTCACTCCGGGCTTGACCCGGAGTCTATGCATAATTAAGTAATTGAAAAAACTGGATACCGGGTCAAGCCCGGTATGACAAAAAAGCTGTTTTCCGACTTTTTACGAGTCCATCAGTTATGGTACCTTCTTTTCCCCCTGCTCAAACTTCCAGGTAATTTCTTCGGTCATAACCGCAATTTCTTCCAGCAATTCGGCGATCTCGGTCATACCGGCGGCGGCGGCCTTCTGACTCCAGTCCCGATAGGTTTCGGTATGACTCTGGTTGTGCTTGCTCCAGTGAGCAAACATTTTACGCAATTTGTCTTGAAGGGACAGACTGTCGTTGTCCGGGCCATGATGATGATGATGGTTGTGGTGATGATCGTGCATAACCGGCCTATTCTCCTGTTGAATGTTGCCCCCTGTCGAATTTCTATCCATGCCTGCAAAACGATCCGCTTTTCCCTTTGAAAAAGAAGCGTTTTGTGTCACAGTACAACAAAACCCGACAGGCAATATGAATCACAAAAAATACGTTATTGTTGTGCGCACCGATGACCGCCAGTATCCGGTCGATAATTTCAGGTTATAGCGCCAAATAACTTCCGTCAAGGCTAAGGCGGATTTTTTGCAGAACAATCGCAAGCAGATATTCAGACAAAACGGGATGGGGATGCAAGGGTCGTTCGTGTCTTGCCGCAGAAGCATCTGCAGAATCACCCGAACATCCGGTGTTTTCGTAAGACGAAATTTACCATAATGGCATATCGTCGTAACCTGTTCATTGTATTTGTTTTGATTGCCAGTGTTTTCTGCGGCTCCGTTCTGGGGGTGTTCTTGTCGGTAATGCATGATTTGCCGCAGATCCGGAAACTGGAGGAGTTTACCCCGGCGGCCATAACCCGTATTTATTCGGCGGAAGGGGCGATACTGGACGAATTGTATGTGAAAAAACGGCATCCTCTGGCCTATGACGAGATTCCGCCGGTATTAATCAAAGCCTTAATCGCCACCGAAGACATCCGCTTTTATGATCATCCCGGCCTGGATATAAAAGGGATTCTGCGCGCCACGGTAAAAGACATTATCGCCCTGGGTTTTGTGGAAGGCGGCAGTACTCTTACCCAACAACTGGCCAAAACCCTTTTTCTGACCAGGGAAAAAACCTTCCTGCGCAAAATCAGAGAAGCGATCCTTTCTTTTCAGATTGAACGGCGCTATACCAAAAAAGAGATTCTAACAATGTATCTCAATCAGGTGTATTTCGGCAGCGGTGCCTATGGAGTCCAATCCGCCGCCCGCATTTTTTTCAACAAATCTCCGGATGAATTGAGTGTGGCCGAATGCGCCCTGATCGCCGGGATGCCCAAATCCCCCTCCCGTTATTCCCCGCTGAACAACCGGGAACTATCCCTGCGTCGCAGAAATATCGTCCTGTCCCAGATGCACAAAAATCATATTATCAACCGGGCGGAATACGAAAAAAGTATTCAGGAACCGTTAACCGTCGCCGAACAGGACCGGCCCCGGTCATCGGCGGCGTATTTTGTCCAGTATATCAAACCGTTCCTGAAAAATACGGTGGGCGAACAACTTCTGTATAACGGGGGATTGTCGGTCTATACCACTCTTTCCCTGCCTTTACAGCTGGCAGCGGAAGAGGCATTACAAAAAGGTCTGTCCGCCCTGGAAAAACGGCGCAAGCAAAAAAATCGGAAGCCACCGCCCCAGGGTGCGCTGGTTGCCCTGGATGTCGACACCGGTGGCATTGTCGCCATGGTCGGCGGCCGTGATTTTGAAAAAAGCCCCTTTAACCGGGCGGTTCAGGCCAGACGGCCCCCGGGGTCCGCCTTCAAGCCCATACTGTATGCCTGTGCCATCCATCAAGGCTTTACCCAGGCCGCAACCCTGCTGAACACGCCGGTGGTTTTTCCCGGGGCGACCCGGGATAAGCCCTGGAAGCCCCAGAATTTTTCAGAAGATTATTCCAGCGAAATGACTTTGCGAAAGGCTTTGGTTCATTCCAAAAATATTCCCTCCGCAAGGCTTATGAATCAGCTGGGGCCATCTTCGGTGGCGGCGTTCGCGGCCGATCTTGGAATATCTTCTCCGTTATCGCCCTATCTGTCTCTGGCGCTGGGCTCTTCCGGAATGTCTCTGCTGGAGTTGACCGGCGCGTACAGCGTTTTTCCCCGTCTCGGCAAGCACATCAAACCCTATGGCGTCACCCGCATTGTCGACCACCAGGGAAGACTTCTCTGGCAGGGAAAACCCGCCTCGAAAATCGTCCTGCCGGCCGCGGAAGCCGCTATTGTTACAGATATGCTGCAAGGGGTCATCCAGAACGGTACCGGCCGTCGTGCCCGGTCTCTGCGCTGCCCCCTGGCCGGGAAAACCGGCACCACCGATAACTGTAAGGATGCTCTGTTCGTCGGTTATTCTCGAAAAATTGCAGCCGGGGTCTGGACAGGAACGGATGATTATACTACGCTGGGGAGAAGAGAAACAGGAGCCCGGGCCGCCCTGCCGATCTGGATGGATTTTATGGAAAAAACCTTCGGCACGAAACCGTGCCGTGATTTTGATCTTCCCGAGGGCGTACTTCGAATAAAAATCGACCCGGTTACCGGGAAACGCGTCTTTGAAAATGAAGACGGTGTTTATGCCCTTTTCCGGAAAGAGCGCGTTTCCGCGCTGTCATATAAAAAAAGGATATATTGATTCCAGGAAGTTTGCGAGAGGAACAGAAAATGCAGCCAATGGAGCGATTCCGAGAAATAACATCCAACCCCGCGGCATATGCCGAAAAGTGGAAAGCATCCACTGGCGGCAAAATTGTAGGCACCTTTTGCAGTTATACACCTGTGGAAATCATTTATGCCGGCAACGCCCTCTGCTACAGGGCCCTCGGCAGCGGAAATGATGTTTCGCTGGCGGACATTCATTTGCAGGCCTATTGCTGCAACCCGGTCCGGGAAATTCTAAACGACGTACTGGCCAAGCGCCTGGACTTTCTCGACGGCGTCGTATTTCCGCACACCTGTGATTCCATGCAGAGGCTGTCGGATATCTGGCGGCTGAACACCGGCTTTGCATTTCATGAAGATTTCGTATTGCCGGTGAAACTGAACACGCTCAGCGCCCAGCAGTACATTATGCGGCTGATGGAAACGTTTCAGCAGAAAATGGAAAGTCACCTGAACACGAAAATTACAGCGGAAAAACTTCATAGTGCGATCCGCAAGGTGAACCGGATTCGGGACATACTGAAAAGACTGGACAGCCTTCGATGGAACAATCCGGAAGCATTTACCAGCAGTGATATGTACACCGTCGTTTATGCCAGCATGATCATGGATCCGGAGGAATGGATAGAAACGGCGGAGCCGCTTATCATAATCATGGAAGCGGACAACACCGCCCCGGCCGTCGAAACTTCGCCAAAAAAAATCCTGTTGTCCGGAAGTATTTGTGGATCGGCCAATATCCATGAACTGATCGAAGAAAACGGCGGGATGGTGATTCATGATGATATGTGTACCGGGGCCCGGTTTTTTGAAGGGATTGTGGAAGAACACAACAACCCCCTGGCGGCCCTGGCGCTGCGCTACCTGCAGCGCCTGAACTGCCCGTCCAAGCATAACGGAATATACAGCCGCAGTGAACATCTGCTCAATATCATCCGGGTGCAAAAGGCAGACGGCGTTATCTTCCTGTTGCTGAAATTCTGTGACCCCCACGCCTTTGATTACCCCTGTCTCAAGCAAACCCTGGACGACCAGCAAATCCCTTCGCTTCTGATCGAAGCGGATACGCAGTTCGCCCTGGGAGAACAGATTTCCAACCGAATCCAGGCTTTTTTGGAGATGTTATAAACCCTTTACGGTGAAAACAACCAAAACCGTTGGAAATCATATCGGAAAAGGCGGATTTCGAGCCCAACAACCAGCATGACGATAAGGAGCAGGCATGTCTGATCCGGACAAAGAAAAGCGAAAAATCAAAGCCCAGAAAAAAATGGTCGAAATCATGACCAATTACTATATGGAGGCCAAGGCGCCTCCGGAAGACCGGGAAGGCCGGAAAATTGCCTGGATTACCAGCGGCGGGCCGGTGGAACCCCTGATTGCTATGGATATGATACCGATTTATCCGGAAAATCATGGCGCCATGATTGGTTCCGCCAAAATGGGCGGGAATCTTTGTGCCACCGCCGAGGAGATGGGCTATGCTCCGGACCTTTGTTCCTACGCCCGTTCGGATATCGCCTGTTCCATGGTGAACGGCGGGCCCATAGGCGGCCTGCCCGACCCCGATATCCTGGTGTGCTGCAATAATATCTGCGGTACCGTGCTGAAGTGGTACGAAGTGCAGGCGCGCTACTATGGCGTTCCCCTGTTTATTTTTGATACGCCCATGTGCCACACCGCCTTTTCGGAAGAGGCCCGAAGCTATGTGAACCAGCAGTTTCTGGAATATATCCGGATTCTGGAAAAAGTGGCTGAAAAAGGGATGGACTACGACCAGCTTCAGGAAGTCGGCGTACGCTCGGTGAAAGCGCAGCGTCTCTGGCAGGAGGTATTGGACACGACTATGAACAAACCCTCCCCGATGACCGCCTTTGATGCCTTCTTTCATCTGGCGCTTATTGTTTCTTTGCGGGGACGACAGATTGTTGTTGATTACTACCAGGAGCTTCTGGCGGAATTAAAGCAACGGGTCGCCGACGGTATCGGGATGGTACCGGAAGAAAAATACCGGCTGCTCTGGGACAATCTGCCGATCTGGTACCGGATGAAATGGCTTTCCGAAAAGTTTGCCGAAAATGGTGCCTGCCTGGTAGCGGATACCTACACCTCGGCCTGGTGCAGTTCCATGAAATATATCGATGAAAATGATTTGTTAAACTCCCTGGCCGAAGCCTATACGCGCATCTATTTGAATATCGGGGTCGATCAGATGGCGGAAGCCGTCATCGACATGATCCGGAAATACGACATCGACGGTTTCGTGATGCATTCCAACCGCAGCTGCAAGCCGTATTCTTTCGGGCAGTATGACATAGAAAAAATAATCAAAAAACGAACCGGCATCCCGACCTTGATCATAGAGGCCGATATGGTGGATGAACGCAATTTTTCGGAAAGCCAGATCGAGGCCCGGATTGATGTTTTTATGGAAATGCTGGCGAACCGGAAGCAACCGTTATGATCCGTAAAGCAAAAATACGGGACATTCCGCAGATATACGATCTGCTGTCCGATTTTGGGAAAAAAGGTTTTCTTCTGGCCCGGCCGCTGTCCAAGCTTTATGATGACATCCGGGATTTTTTTGTCTATATGGATAGCAGCGACCAGCAGGTTCTGGGATGCTGCGCCCTGCAGATATGCTGGGAACATCTGGCGGAAGTCCGTTCACTGGCCGTACACCCCGATCACTGGGGGAAAAATATTGGCACCGCGCTTTTAACGGCCGTATTTGCCGATGCGGAGGCCTTTGCCATCAGGGAAGTTTTTACTTTGACTTATAATGTTGAATTTTTCGAGAAATTTGGTTTCAGCGAGATTGATCGCGCCGCCCTCCCGTTAAAAATATGGGCGGACTGCATTACCTGCGTCAAATTTCCCGACTGCGACGAAACCGCCATGATGAAACCCCTGAAATCTTCAAAAGAACATCGATCATGAACGTGCCGCTTCCTCCCCTGCATCCCAGACGAAGAATCCTTTTAACCGTACACGATTCTACCGGCTTTTACAGTATTGTGGCGGTGCTGGCGCTGGGGGGATTTCTGTTTTCTCTTTCCGGTCTGCGGGTAACCTGGACTATACCCCAATATATGGATTACGTCTGGGTACCGGCCATTCTTATGCTGTTAACCGGTTTTCTGATAACCAGCTGTTCGGTCCGGATTATCCGGCGCCTCATTCTGAAAATTCAGGAAAATCTTGATACCGGCGAAGGACTTCCGTTGTAATTCTTCTGGCAATCCCCGTCAAAGCCTGTCCAGCAGGGGGTAAAGCTGCTCCATAAAATAGTGGAGAATCTTCGCGGTAACCCCCCAGATCACCACGTCCTCGAAGGGATAGAGCAGTTCGTGTACCGGCGGGAGACACCCATGGTAACCCTTCTCCAGATGGGTATTCACGATAACCGCCAAAGGTATCATAAGCACTCTGGCGATCTCGTGAGCATCGAAATCCAGTTCTCTCTTTTCCGGTTGCAGCCAGCTCCCCACAAAAACTTCGATATCCTTGTTTTTCAGCGTCTGAAAATGCCCCAGAGAACCGTGATAGGTGACCTCTTCGGGAGCAAGGCTGACTTCTTCGGTCAGTTCCCGAAGGGCCGCTTCCCGGGGGGAGCTGTCGGTCGCATCAATATGACCTCCGGGAAGCGCCACCTGATTCCGCCAGGGATAGCCATCACGATCGGCTTTCAGTACTGCCAGAAAATACGTCTGCTGTTCACCGAAAAAAAGAAGGGAAACACAGGTCGGCTGATGCGGCCTGACCGGCGGCGGCGGGCCGTCCGCGGCATTAACGATGGTTTCCAGGGTGGCCCGGTCTAACTTCATCACCGCGATTACTCTTTGTAGGCTTCCGCATCCACAAACTCAAGAACTTTCATGAATTCTTCCGGCGGGAGATATCCCGGCTGGGAACCGATCATTTCTCCGTCCTGCTCCAGGAAAACCGAAAGCGGCACACCCGGAACATTGTATTTTGCGGCCAGGGATTGATTATCA
This sequence comes from uncultured Desulfobacterales bacterium, assembly GCA_964632805.1. Taxonomy (GTDB): domain Bacteria; phylum Desulfobacterota; class Desulfobacteria; order Desulfobacterales; family Desulfosudaceae; genus CAZWCS01. The sequence continues at coordinate 1,741 of CAZWCS010000089.1, read as the reverse complement.
CTGGTATTCAGCCGGATCGGGGTAAATTTTTTATTCAAAAAAGCGACCGTCTGCTGATCCGAAAAGGTCTTATTATCCATGACGACACAATAGGGGCAATGATCCGAGAAAAAATACAGGTATATTTTTTTTCCCTGGTCATCAGCCATTGCCAGCCCCTCTTTATAAGGGTGCCATTGAATGGCGCCGGACGCCGCCTGCTCTTTTTCCAGACTGCCGGCAGCCGGGGCGGCAGTCTGGTTATCGGCTGCCAGGTTTTGAACCAGGGCATCAATCCCAAAAAACAGAGCGACCACTACCAGGACGATGAGCCAGTAAAATTTTTTCTGTGAATTATTCATGAGTCTCCTGCCGGGTCTGGGAGGAGAAACTGGCCTCTCCCCCGGTTGACACAACCTCCGATGATTCCGGCGCAGCTGCCGTTACCCCTTTCAGGGCCTGCCCGGCGGCCGTAATCTTTTCCTGCGCAATCTCCAGAGTGCGCGGATCATCGCTGTTGCTCAGGATAACAGCTTCCTCCAGATACTGTTTAATTTTTTCAATGCGGGTTTCGTTGGCCGCCATAATGGTTTCGGGGAGCAACGCCAGTGTCTGGTCCACATAAGCGATAATTCGTTCGTAATTCGGCGGCCCCGGGTCATTCAAAAGGGCTTGTATTTTCTCCAGATAAACATTACGGGCAAAGGCAAAGACTTCTTCTCTGGTATATATATCCTTACCATCGTTCTCCCATTCCGTACCATGCAGAATAATGATCCGATCCTGCCCGGTCGGTGTAAAATTTCCCCGCCAGATTTCCACGGCGCCGTTTTTTTCTTTAATGAAATATCGATCCCGGTTGATAAAACTGGCTATCAAAACCAGTAAAAACAGAAAGGCCAGGCAACCGAAAATTATCATCGGCGGCGCAAACAGGGAGGAACCGCCGGACAACGACTGCTTTTGCCCTGCCGAAGGGATCGGCGGAAAAGAGGTTTCTGCGGCTTGCGACAATCTATCCGCAGATGCCGACTGCGACCCATCTTTTCCGGGAGGCAGTCCCTCTGCAACCTGTTTGTCAGCAGACAGTTCCGACCTTTCCGAGGATTCGACTCCGCGAAGAGCCTGATCCGATGAGGCATCTTCTGAAGAGGCAGTCTCAAACAGACTTTTTTTCCCCATACCCTAAACTCCTTTGAAAATTCCGATCAATTACGGTAGCATGATCACAATTGTGGTTATGTACCCGTTGATGCATTCGTAAAAACGGCTCTGGGGGCATGGCGGACGATATCCGGCATTCCGTATTTTTCCCAGGTAGTCATTCATGGACGCCGGGTAAACCCGGCGTGACGGGCGAATTTTTCCGCTGGCATCATTAATTCTATTATTATATAACCGAACAGATTTTCTGTAAAGTTTTTTTATATGCTGGTCAGGCGTAAAATGGAAACAACCGCCAACAGTCCACCAACCGAAAAAAAACGGCACTTGCTCTCGCTGCTGAAAAAGCGGGCTCCGTTGGCTTTGGCCCTGTCGGGCGGGGTGGACAGCGGTCTTCTGCTGGCGGTAGCCGCAGAATCGCTGCCGGACCAGGTAATTGCCATGACTTCGATTTGTCCATTTCACCCCCGACGGGAAATGGAAGCAGCTGCCGGGCTGGCGAAACAGCTTGGCATCCGGCATATCCGGGTGAAAAGCCATCGACTGACAGATTTGGCCCTGACAGACAATACCGCGGAACGATGTTATCTCTGCAAAA
>CAZWCS010000088.1:0-18048 GCA_964632805.1 uncultured Desulfobacterales bacterium | reverse complement strand
TTTACGTTTTCATACAGCAATTTTTTTTTCGAGACGGAGGGGGTGATAAAACAAAGCAAGAAAAGAGAAAAAGCCAAAACCCGGGTGACCGGGTGACGGAAAACCATGATTCCGCCGACAATTCGCGGCGGAAAGTCAGGGAGCCTCTAAAATCAAAAAAATCGAGCAAGAAAAACCTTTACCAAAATCCTTTTTGGAGGAGAATGAAAAATGAAAAAACTGTTAGTTGCATTAGTCGTCGGCGCGCTGCTGGCCCTGCCCATGTCTGCCGTGGCCATGGACGCCCTGACACAGAATCAGTTGGGTAATGTCGACGGTCAGGCCGGTTTATCCATTGGCTTCGGCAGCAGCGTGGTCACGGAAATTTCATTCAACGCCCTGTCCTGGGGCGATCCGGACGGCTACAGCACGGCCGATTCCGCCGGCTGGCTGATTATTGACGGGACCATCGGCATCACCCTTACCGTTGGTCAGGGAGAAATCCTGGAAGTGGATATTGCCTACACCTCCGGGGCCACCACCTTTAACAGCGTGACCATTCCGGCCGGCAGAACCTTCCTGGCCCTTTCCCTGCCGAGTACCAGCATCAATGTAACGGTGCCGGAAACCCTGAACATCGGCTTCGGAACCCAGGCTGCCAACATGGACTGCACCCTGGGCATGCTGAACCTGAGCGGGCTGAATGTCAGCGTCGGCGCTATTGACAGCCTGTATGTCTGGTGCCACGATTAATCGTTACGGCCGCCGGATTACATAAAACGTTATTTTGTAATTTAATTTGTAAAACATCTGGAGGAAACATGAAAAAATTATTTGTTGCTTTATTAGTCGGTGCCCTGTTGGCTCTGCCCATGTCCGCCATGGCCATGGAAAAAATTAACAATTCCGATCTGGAAGGCGTTTCCGGCCAGGCCGGCCTGACGCTTGGCTTCGGCAGCACTGTGGTCACGGAAATCTCCTTCAACGCCCTCTCCTGGGGTGACCCGGACGGTTACAGCACGGCCAATTCCGCCGGCTGGTTGATCATTGACGGGGCTATCAGCATTACCACCAATATCGCTCAGGGCGGAACCCTGTCCCTGGATATCGCCTACACCGCCGGCGCCACCACCTTCAACGGGGTGACCATTCCGGCCGGCAGAACCTTCCTGGCCCTTTCCCTGCCGGGTACCAGCATCAATGTAACGGTGCCGGAAACCCTGAACATCGGCTTCGGCACCCAGGCCTCCATCATGGATTGCACCCTGGGCATGCTGAACCTGAGCGGGTTATCTGTCAGCATGGGCAGCGTCGACAACCTTTATGTATGGTGTCATGACTAATGTCGTGATGTTCTGCTAGCAACGGAAACAACAGTGTCCTGTTTTATTTATCCGTTGCCAGAAAACGTAAAACAACGCCGATTTTCCCCTCGAAAACCGACCCTGTCGGTTTTCGAGGGGAAATTGGTCTACGCAATTTTCGTTTTAGAATGCTTCTCAGGGAATGCGTGAAAAAAAAACCACCGGAATGCGTGAAAAAAAAACCACCATTGATGATCCCGCAGGCTTTATATATTTTCAGCCACAGGCTGTTGCCGGCTCTGCTGCTGACAGTCTTGACGGCAACCGCCGGCATGGCCGGAGTTACCCTGTTGTCGGACAGTGTAATCGAAAAAATTTCCGCAGGCTCCGGTGACACCATCCAGGCATGGATCGAAGAGGGGCGTTACGGTCTTCTATTCCCCTTCCCGGACGATTACTACTACGGCACGGACTGCAACGGCGTTCCGGAAGCCACCAGCCCCGGTTCCATTCTCTTTACCATCCCTTCTCAGTTTCAGTCCCGGGGCATTGCGTTAAACCCCGCGCTCTATCCTTCTTATCCCGAAATCCTCTACCCGCTCCATCCGGAAACCTATCCGGACGGTCTGTACACCGACTTTGAGTACCGGTTTGCCAATCAGGCCGATGCCGACCGGTTTCAGGCCCAATTGGAGGATTACGGCTTTGCCAATATCCGGCAACGCATTATTTATACCTCCTCTTCCGCCGGTACCCTTTTGTTCAATGACGGCGACGCGGTGGAAGTGGCCGAAGTTTTTGTGATCACCGAAAACGAAATCTCTCCATCCACTGTCAACCGCTTTAACGGAAGCGTAGTGGCGGAGCCGGCTGTTTTCCGGCTTCATTTCCCGACCATCGGCCGCCAGACGGAATCCATACGGGGCTGGCGATGGCAAAAGGAATACAAACAGTCGGGCTGGGGTTATCAGTATGACAAACCCGGTTGGCCCATGGGCTTTTACCAGACATACCCGACAGGATACTACAACTACAGTTGGACCCACTACTATGGCAAAGTCTCGGAAATAGGCGCCGGCCATACAGACGAACAACCGATTCGCGAACCAGCCACCGGCCGGGTTCTGGTGCCGCCGGAAACCGCATTCATCAAAGCCACCATGGCGCCCATGGAAATCTCCTCTCCCGAAGTCGCCCTGGCTGTTTCTCTGCTTCCTGCTACCGGCCAGCTCCAACCGAACGTTCCCGGCTATGCTCCCTGTCAGAAATTGCTGCCCGACTTTTCCGTCGGCTATTGTCCACTGGGAATAATGGAAATTCAGGAGCTCAAGGTCCGGTTATCCGGAACGCCCGATGATGGGGAATTTGGAGAAATTGATGACGGCAATGGCATTTATGTTTACCCCCTCGAAGGAGAGGAATAACCCACGCGCAAAACGCGTAGAACAGTAGCTTTGCAGTGAAAAAATGAACTCTGTACAATTCCAGAAATCCGCGGCGCCCGGCTACCGGAAAAAACGGTGGGGGATTGCCGTAACCATACTGCTGGCGACAGCGATCTTTCTGATACCGCCGGCGAAAACAGCTTTTGCCCTGGATCCCCTGTCCCAGGCAGAGTTGGAAACCATTGACGGACGGGCCGGAATTGTTCTGGCCACCGGCATGTCCTTTGACGTGGCCAAAATCAGTTTTGAAAAAATGTACTGGGCCGATCCGGACAGCCATCCCGAAGATAACAACTATGGCATTCTGGTGGTTTCCGCCGTTGGCGGAAATGAGCTGATCACCTTCGGCCTGCAACTGGACGAAGGCGGCAAAATCATGCTGGACTGTGCCACCACCGGGGCAGCGACCTATACCATCGACCAGGTAACCATTCCCGCCAATACCACCTTTTTTAGCATGGTGGCCGACGCCCCGGTTGTTAATAATGAAGGCCGGGGATTACGGGTCTTTCTCCAAACCGAAAACAAAATGAACCTGGGCATTGGCAATCTCAGCAACTACACCACCAGCCCTTTTTCTTTGGGGTCGATCAGTGTCAGTGACTTTTTCTTCGGGGCCGTCTCCGACCCGGACGAACCGGCCAACAACAACACCAAAGTCATGATCTGGGCGGATTAGCGGATGAACGGTATGAAAAACCGCAAAAAACATACAGCCAAAGGGAAGCCACACCCTTTCCTGAAAACCGGCCTGGCGCTTATTACCGGTTGTCTTCTCCTGTCCGGGCTGATGCAGCCGCCGGAAGTGATCGCCATGGATACGCTTACCCTGCGGGAGCTGAGCGCCGTCACCGCCAATGCCGGCATTACCATCGCCGGTGGAGACACCATTGCTGCCGAATCATCGTTTAATTCACTGAACATTTCCGATCCGGACGCAACCGGCTGGATCGTTATCAACGGCAGCGGAGCAACCAGTAACGCCACCATCACCAATACCATCGGTGAAGGAGAAAAAATCGTACTCGATTTTGCCAAAACCCCCGACGGTACCACCTTTACCGAACATCACGTTACCATTCCGGCTGATACCGTCTTTTTGACCGGCTCCCTGCCGGGTGTCTATCCGGAAATCGAATTGCCCACAACCATGACCCTGGGCCTCGGAACGTCCGCCGGGACCGTGGCCAAAACCATCGGTGTCTGCCAGTTTATCAATGTCACCGCCACCGCGGTTGCCATTGAAAGAGGTTATGTCTGGTGTCCGGACTAAAAAAACTTCTGCCCGCCCTCTCTTTCCTCACGGAGAGGTTAAATAAAAATACCCGAATCAATATTTTTTTTCTTTACAACCCTTCTATACTTTGATAGAAACGGGTAAACAGTGTTTACAGTATTGACAATTCTACGATAACAAGAGGGGGGCCTCTTTATATGCATATTATTGTGGCGTTTCTTATCGGTATATCGGTGCTGGCCGGCTTCCGCCCCCTGGAAACACCGCCGGAAAAAGAAACGCGTCTTATCGCCTGCCCGGATGCCGGTATTGTCAAATACCCGGTGGCCCAAACCGAACTACGCCTCAACATCGAACCCGCTTCGGAGATATCCCTGCGTCATGTGGTGAAACAGAAATACGACTATAGCTGCGGTTCCGCCGCCCTGGCCACAATCTTGAAATACCAGCTGGGCGAAAAATTTTCCGAAACACAGGTTATCCACGGGTTGCTGCGTTACGGCGACAAAGAAAAAATTGCCGAACGACGCGCCTTTTCCCTGCTGGATATGAAAAAATTCATGGACATACTCGGGTACGAAAGCGTAGGCTACCGCGCCAATATCAAAGACCTGGAAAAACTCAACATGCCCTGTATTATTCCCATTGAACTCTTTGGATACCGGCATTTTACCGTTTTTAAAGGAATGTATAAAGACCATGTGTTTATCGCCGACCCCTATCAGGGCGTCTCCAGTTATTCCAGCGACAAATTTCAGGAATTGTGGCACGAAAATGTGATTTTTGTCATTTATCCCAAAGGAGAAGAACAGTTATCACTGCTCAAACTTCGACAGGAAGATCTGCGTCTGATTGAAGAAGACCTGATTTATGATATGATGTTTCACATGCAACCGCAGCTGGAACCACGGCCGCCGGAGATAAACCCTTATGAACATTATGTTAAAGGACATTAAACCGGATATAAAACGGGCATTTGCGCGGCCCGCAAAATTTGGGAGGTGGCAAATTGAGCCGATGTAAACCTATACATATTCTTCTGATCAGTATTTTCACCTTATGGCTGGGCACAACAGGCTGGGCCGAAAACCGGACGGCCCCTTCGCCGGAAAAATCCGATGCCTGGTTCTCAGAAGTGCTGACCGCCGAAGTGCTTGCCCGCACCACCGGCCGCGGCATCGCCTCCGATTTACCGCCAACGGCCGTAAAAGAAATTGTGGGCACAGAATTTATTTCTTATCTGACCCCGGATGAAATCTCCCGGATTGATACCAGTCAGATCTTAAGTGAGGAGGCCCGGGATCTGATCACCAGAGACCTGCTGACGGTAATCGATGACGAAGCGATGTTCGTTATTGATCAGAGCACCTGCCCTTCTTTTCAGCCCACCGGTACAGGAGAACTGCAACCCGATATTCGCCGCGGCCCCTACGCCGTTCAGGTAGGGATTTTTAAAACCTCCAAAAACGCGCTGTCCCTGTTGAAAACGCTCCGATCTGACCGGCATTACCAAGCCTATATTTATCAAACCGCCAATAATTCCGGAAAACTTCTCTATGCCGTCCGGCTGGGAGACTACCAAAACATCAAAGAACCCTATATTGAAGCCGCCCAATATAAAGCCAGAAAAAAACAGCCTGCGGTCATTACCTATGCCAACGCCTTAAACGCCATCTCCGCCGAAGAATGGCCGCAAATCGCCATGACGGTCGCCGAACTGGAAAAAACCACCGGGAAAGGGTTTGCCACCGACCTGTCGGATGAGGAGCTGGATCAAACGGTCGGCTCCGGTATGATCACCAACCTGACACCGGAGCAACTGGAAAAAATCGATGCCAGCGGCATGCTGCTGAGCACCGAAGCCATCCGTATCAAGACCCGCTATCTGGCCAAAATCATTGCCCGGGGCGTGACTTACATGGTGGATGAATCCAAATTCACCGCCGCCGAATTGGAAGAAATCAAAGGCCGGGGGACAACTATCAAAGAAATCGGCCGCCTTCCCTTCTCCGTCCAGGCAGGCGTATATCAGATCCGGGAAAACGCGCTGTCCATGTTAAAAGAGCTGCAACAAAAAGGGTACGAGCCCTATATCTTTCAGACCACCGACGAAACCGGAAAAACGCTTTTTGCCGTCCGGCTGGGGGACCATGAAACTGTTAAAAGCGCTTATGCAGAAGCCACCCATTTCCGGAGAAAAGAACATAAGCCGGCCGTGGTTACCTATATTAACTCTCTGCAGGCGGTAAGACCCAAAATTATTGAAGAAGTGGAAACTCCAGATACAGCGGAGGGCACAGACGAAGAAACCCGGATGTTCCAGCCCGGTCGCCAATACCCCAGCGAAGATCTGAACAAACTCTACCAGGAACTTTTGTCCCTCCGCAAAGAGGTGGACCAATTGCAGGCTGAAGCCAAAGCAAGGGAAAAACTGCGTCTGACCGAGGCCGAAGAAGAAAAAGAAGAAAAAGAAATTCTGGAAGCTGTCGGACGCGATTATATCCTGTCCCCCAAAGGAACCCTGAGCCTTGATTACAGTTTCGGCTATAGCTACAACAGTTACGATTCCATATGGAGTACAGGAGAAGATATCAACATCAACCATACCGCCGACCATTCCATTAATAACACGCTCAGCGCCAGTTACGCCTGGTTTGACAACCTTACCCTTACCGCCGCCATGCCCTTCAAATACAAATACAAAGACCTCGGTGGAAAAAGTTCCAGAGATATTACGGATGTCGGGGATATATCCGTTGGGGCCAGGTGGCAGGTAACCAAGCAGACTGCCGCCATGCCGCCGTTGATCATCAATCTCAATATTTCCACGCCTACCGGCCGCAGCCCTTATGACATCAACCCGGAAAAAGATCTTTCCACCGGCTCCGGCACCTGGCAAATATCTCTGGGTACCGCGCTGAACAAAACCTTCGATCCGGTCGTTGTCTACGGTACCGTCGGTGTTACTTATGCCCTGGGCCTGAGCAGCCTGGATTACCGTACCAGTTCCGGTGGTGCCGTTCTGGATGAAGTCGATGACGGAATAGGATTCGGACTGGGCCTCGGGGTCGGCTATGCCATGTCCTATAAAGCCTCCCTTAATGCTTCCGTGTCCTATTCCTATGCTTTGGGCACCACCTATACCTATGAAAACGGGAATGAAGTCGACACCGCCGACACTTCTTCCGCCAGCCTTTCCGTAGGAATGGGCTGGAAAATGAATACCCAGCGGACCATCAGCATCAATCTTGGCATGGGCCTGACCGACGCTACTTCGGATTTTTCCCTGTCGTGCCGGATACCGTTTGATTTCGAACTATGATACCCACAACAGCCATCTTGAGACAATTCATGCGGCGCGCAACCCCCACGGCGATAACGTCCGGCGTTCTTGTCTGCCTTTTCTCCCTCCTGGGAAACGTTCAACCGAGCTGGGCCATCCTGTATGAAGATATCGCGATTTCCTCCAAAGCGGTCTCCCTGGCCAACGCGGTCACCGCCTATCCGCCGGGGCATATGTCGGTCCACTATAATCCGGCCGGATTGTCCACCATGCATGACGGCGCCTTGATCAGCCTCGGCACCATGAGCGGCGGGCTCAGTATAGACGCCAGCTTTTCCGCCGATCCGGACTTTCACGGATTTCTGGGAAAAATCTCCGACAAATCGGGAAAAAATGCTTACGATTTTGACAATAAGGCCGATCCGGTCAACGGGACCAGCAGCGAAATCTCCGGATTGCGCATGTATATCCCGGCCTTCGGAGAAATGGACATGTCCGGCGGCGTGGAGCTGCCGACCCCCTTTGGCTTTGCCTTGCAGGCAGTCCCCGGGGTCCCGCTGGGGGCTTCTTACCGGAAGCCGGGTTCCCGGTGGACCTTCGGTTTTGGTGTCTACGCCCCCGGGGTAGGGGGATATTACCGGGAAGATGATGACCCCGGCCGTTACCTGGGCAAAGCCGCTACCCTGCAGCACATTGTTTATGCCGCCCCCTCCCTGAGTTATCAGGTTACAGACTCCCTTTCCGTCGGCTTCACCATCGGACTCGGACAAAACATCCTGATCACGGATATGGATATGCGTCTGCCCAATGATCTGGTGGCCATCACCAAACTTCTGGGAGAAGCGACAAAGGGCCTTTACGTGCCGGTGGTCTCCGATCTAACCCTGCCCTCCCCCTGGTTTGGGGGTGGACTCAGCCCCTTCGACACCGTCGCCAATACAAAAATAAAAGCGAGGGACGACTATTGCCCCAATTACAACCTGGGCATACTCTGGCAACCCACCAACTGGTTTGCCCTGGGGGCTTGTTACCAAAGTGAAGTGGAAGTGAATCCCGGCGGCACCTACAAATTCACCTATACGAGAGACTTTCAACGAATGGTCAACTGGATGGGCAGTTCCCCGCTGCTGGAACTGGTCTCGACCATCTTTGATTTGCCCATGAAGGGCGTTCCCTCACAATCCGGTCATTTTTATCTGGACGGCTTCGATCTTCCCCAGCGAGCCCATGTCGGCATCATGCTGCGGCCCTTTAAGCGCTTGCGACTGACCTGCGATGCTCACTGGGTGGACTATGACATACAGGAAGCCTGGACGATCGAGTTTGACCAGGAAATCCAGCCGCTGAAAATTGCAAAATTTGTCGGTCACACGGAAGGCCCCAGCACTCTGTCGCTGGATATGAACATGGAAAGTGAAATTCATTTCAGCTATGGCATAGAATATCAACTGTTTGACTGGCTTTGTCTGCGCGCCGGTTACGAAGACCGGCAAACCTCGCTGAACCGGGACTATCTTTCCCTGTTGGCACCGGTTCCGGACGTGGACTTTTACGGTGCCGGGCTGGGCATTAACTTTAAAAGCGGCATGACCCTGGACCTGGCCTATGCCTATCTTACTTCCGGCAACGTCAGTGTCCCCAATAATACCAGCAAATTAATGAACTCCACCAGTTTGACCGATGCCATCTACAATCCCTATGCCGGTCAGGACGTCGATATGTAATTTGACGCCACCTTTATCACGGCCAATTTTACCATGCCCTTTAAATACGTCTATCGCATCGGAAATGTCCTTCGGGAATATTATGATATGGTGAAAAAACAAATCCCTTTTACGGCCAACCCCTGATATCAGAAAACGAGGTGAGCTTATCCATGTTATATATGATGATAAGAAGTGCCAACCGAACTCTGCTGCCATTTTTTTTCGTAACCTGTGCTTGTTCTCTCCTCTTTGCTGCAGAGCCTTCCGCTTTTTTTACCGAAACTATAGAAACACTGGGGACACATAAAAAGGGAGAAAAAATCTACGCAGATTCGGTAAAGATAAATTCAGAAAATCGTCATATCAGCTATGTCTCCCAAAGCAAAGCGGGCCCCCGGGTATGGATCAACGGTACTGCGGGCCCGGTTTATGAAAAAATCGGCATTATGCGGTACTCCCCGAAAGGCGATCGCCTGGCCTATGTTGCCGAAGATAGCGGCAAAAAATTTACTGTTGTTGACGGCCAGAAAGGACCGGCCTTTACCCAGGTCGACTCCCTGACCTTTTCCCCCAACGGTGAGCGGTTGGCCTACCGGGCAGAAGATGAGACCGGCCGTCAATTTGTCATGGTCGACGGTAAAAAAGGCCCGGAATTCAAAGGTATTCCTCCCAAAGCGGGCCTGATCTTTTCTCCGGATTCGGCCCACCTGGCCTACACGGCGATCAGCCGCACCGGCTCCCATATTTTTGTGTTGGACCATCAAAAACGGCAGGCCCACGATACAATTACCAATATCACCTTTTCCCCGGATGGCAATCATGTGGCCTACGCGGCCAAAAACAAAGGCCGCTGGTGCGTTGTCCGGGATAACAAAACCGGCCCTGTCTACCGAAAGGTGGCCGATATCAGCTTTTCCCCGGATTCTCGGCACATGGCCTATGGCGCGCAAAAAAACCGGCGTCTCATTATCGTCAAAGACGGCAAAGAAATTGATGAAGGAACTCTTGCCGCCCGGCCGCTGTTTTCCCCGGACAGTTCGAAATTTATTTATCTTTTGAACAAAGACAAACAATGGCATGTGGTCATCAATGACAAAATCGGCCCCGCCGTCGCCCGCCCGGGACAAATTGTTTTTTCTCCCGACAGCAAACATATCGCTTATACGGCGCTGATCGGAGAACACTGGACCGTTATTGAAGACAATAAAAAGGGGCATGATTTTGATCGTATTCGTTATATCAGTTACTCGACATTAACGAACCAACTGCACTATATCGGCATCAAAGACGACAAAGAATGCCTTGTAACAGACGGAGAGAAAAATCCATATTACGATTCTGTAGGCATGCCCGTCATTGCACCCGAAACCCATGATACGGCTTATGTTGCGCAAAACGGGGAAAAAATGGTGATGGTGGTAAACGGCCGGGAGGAAGAGAAGCAATATGATATCATCGGCCTCCTGCAAAAAAACAATCAGGGGAAATATACCCCCCATGCGCAAATCCCGTTTTTTTCTCCGGATGGAAACCGGCTGGCCTATCCGGTTATCAACAACGACAAAGCTTTCATGGTTATTGACGGCCGGGAACAAACCCAATACGAGGGGGCCGTCTCCATCCCGTATTTTTCTCCGGACGGCAAGCACCTCGTCTATATGGCCAAAAAAGAAAAAAAATGGTTTCTGGTGATCGACGGTCAGGAAAGCACCCGCCAATTTGACAGTTTTCTGAAACATTCCCACGTTACTTTCGACTCTCCCACCCACTTTCATGTGTTAGCCCTGAATACTCCCCCCATGTCTTTCTTCCGGGTGGAAGTGGACCTTCATGAAAATCCGGCTGATTAATCCTGCCCCGCTTGATCCCCGGGGCAGGCCCGTAAGACTGCAGAAAGAAGTGATGGCGGATTTGACCCTGCCCTATCTGGCCGCCCTGATTCCCGGTGATCACGAAATTGAAATTATCAATGAAGGCCTGGATCTTCTGGATTTCAGCGATCCGGTGGATCTGGTGGGCATCACCTCCATTACCTGCCGGGTCCCCAGGGCTTACTGGATTGCTGATCAATACCGGGCCCGAAAAATTCCCGTGGTGATGGGCGGATTCCACGTCACCGCACTTCCGGAGGAAGCCCTGGAACATTGTGACGCCGTGGTCAAAGGCGAAGCCGAAAATGTCATCGCCCGGGTTATCGCCGACGCCGACGCCGGGAAACTTCAGGGAATCTACGAAAATCAACGTCCTCCCGATCTCCGCAACCTGCCCGTACCGCGGTACGACCTGATCCGGTTTGATCATTATATGCTTCCCTTTTCCCCGGTCCACGGTTCCCGCGGTTGCCCCAACAACTGCGATTTCTGCGCCGCACCGGCGTTTTACGGCAAAAAATACCGCAAACGTCCCATTCCGGAACTGATTCGGGACATCAAGGCGGCCGGGCCGATCATCCTTCTGGTCGATCACAACCTGACTGCCGACCGGAACTATGCGCTGTCGTTTTTTGCGGCCTTGCGGCCTTTACAGAAATTATGGATCGGACTTATGAACCTGTCGGTGGGAAACGATCCGGAGCTTTTACAGGCAGCGGCCGATTCCGGATGTATCGCGGCCTATATCGGCATTGAAACCCTGGACCCGCGTAAATTGCAATCCGTAAACAAGACCGCCAACTTGAACATCTCTCCGGAAGATGCTATCCGGCAGTTTAAACGATATCATATCGAACCGTTTGTCAGCATGATGATCGGCTTCGAAAGTGACACCCCGGCGGTGTCCGAAGAGATTGTCAATTTCTGCAACCGGGCAAAAATTCCCGCCCTGATGCTTTATATCATGACTCCGCCCCCGGCCTCGCCTTTATATTTCCGGCTCCAAACCCAGGGGGTTCCCATAAAAAAAGAATGGCACCTTTATAACGGAACACATTCGGTTTACCCCACCAGTCACATGCCTTCCGAAACCATCGAACAAGTGTACGCCCAGATTTATAAACGAGTGTATTCCTTCCGCAGCATTCTCCAACGAACGCTGTTTCCACCCCATCTGGTCATGATGCTTTTAAATTTGACCGCTCTGCGACAAAACCTGCTGGGAGACCGGCTCCATCCCTGGATGGGCATTCGCAGGCCGGCCAACAAAGCGATAGACTGGTCGATTCCTACTTTTTTTACCCTTATGCAGTACCCTCTGGTAAAAAAAATTTCGCGCCTGCTTCGTTTTTGGGATGAACGCCGGGGAAAAAACATGTATCATAGTTATAGCAGAAAATAGCCGGTAAAATGCGTTGGCGGAAACCAATGAAACCTTTTTTAAAACCCATACTACCCGTTTTTCTGATGGTTGCGCTGCCGGTCCTGGCGGCCGGTGAAGATATCCGCCGACCGGCAGTAGCCGGACGATTTTATCCGGCCGATGCGAAAGCGTTGAAAAAAATCATCCGGCAGCTTTATCAGCAAGCCGCCGGAACACCGGTCAAACTGCCGAGCGATAAACCGCTCCGGGCTCTGATCATGCCCCATGCCGGCTACATCTACTCCGGCTACACCGCTGCTCACGCCGGTCTGGTGGTCAAGGATCAACAATTTGAAAAAGTCATTGTATTGGGGCCCGACCACCGGGTAGGTTTTACCGGCTGTGCCGTCAGCGCGGTGGATGCCTACCAGACCCCGTTGGGCAGGATTCCCCTCCATCCGGATGCAAGTCGTTTGCGGGAAAAATCCGGCATATTTCATCCCGCCCCGGCGTTTTGCGAAAAAAACGAACACTCCATAGAAGTGATCCTGCCCTTTCTGCAAACCTGGCTGAGAAACTTTCAGATCATTCCCATTGTGGTCGGCCGGGAGCGTCCGGACAATATAGCGGCGGCGCTTGCTCCCATAATCAATGAAAGCACTCTTCTCGTTGCCAGTTCTGATCTCTCCCACTATCTGCCTTACGACCGGGCGGTAACCACCGATGAACAGACCGTGAAAATGATCCTGCACGGCGAAGCCGACCAGCTGGCAGCCAGTAAAAACCGGGCCTGTGGGAAAATTCCGATCAGCGTCATTGTCCAACTTGCTCAAAAATACCACTGGCAGCCGGTTTTGATAAACTATACCAACAGCGGCGATACCGCCGGCAACCACGACAAAGTCGTCGGCTACAGCACGATTGCATTTTATGGAGGTTTCCGTATGACAGCCAAAAAATTGACGAAAAAACAGGGGCAGGCGCTGGTCCAACTGGCCCGGAAAACCATCTGGGAAAGACTGGGCTTGGACGGCAAGGATCCGGAGATTGAAGTGGAAAAAGAAAAAGCCCTTCAGACCCATTCGGGCACCTTTGTTACCCTCTCCCTCAACGGAACGCTTCGGGGATGTATCGGCAGTTTGACTGCCGATGAACCCATTTTTACCAGTGTTCGCCGTAACGCTGTTAATGCCGCCTTTCACGATCCCCGTTTTCCTCCGCTTACCGCTGAAGAAGCTTCTACCATAGATATTGAAGTCAGCATACTGACGGAGCCGCAACCGCTGGAGTATGACAGTCCCCAGGATCTGCTGGAAAAGATCTGTCCGGAAATTGACGGGGTGATTATTAAAAAAGGACTCTACCGGGCGACATTTCTGCCCCAGGTCTGGGAACAACTCCCCGACCGGAAAGAATTTTTGTCTCATCTGTGCAACAAAGCCGGACTTGCTCCCAATTGCTGGGAAGAGAACGAACTGCAAGTTTATACCTATCAGGTTCAATACTTTGAGAGCAGCCAGTGATCGTTCCCTGATTGTCCACATTATTATCACCACCGGGGTATCCTCGGTGGTGACCCAATTGCTCACCATCCGGGAATTTCTGGCACAGTTCACCGGCAATGAGTTCATCATCGCCCTGATCTTCTTCAGTTGGCTGACCCTGGGGGGAGTGGGGACGCTTCTGGCCAATATCTGCCGAAGCCGGTTCTTCCCCCCCTCCGTACCGCGCCTGGCCTGGTTATCCCTGGCGATAGCCACTATTCCGTCTCTCCAATTGCTCCTGATTCGCGTACTGCGAAATATCGTCTTCATCCCGGGATCGACCACCGGTTTCTACGAAATATTTCTTTATACTTTTTTCACCATCGCCCCCTATTGCATCCTTATCGGCTTCGTGCTTCCCTACAGCCTGTTTGTGCTTCGATGCCGACATCCTTCTTTCCCCGGGACATCGGTCTACATTCTCGACAATATCGGAGATACCCTGGGCGGGGCGGTTTTCTCCTTTCTGCTTGTTTTTTTCACCACCCCTCTCCAGGCGACCCTGATCGTCAATCTTTTCCTGCTGGCCGCCACCTGGGGCCTGTTCGTTTCCGCCCGGACACCGCCTTTTCTGTTTATTCCGGCCACCCTGCTGGTCCTGACCCTGATAATATCCGCCGCAGTCCGGGAGAAATCCACCCTGATATTTCCGGCCGAAGGCGAACTGGCCGCCTACCAGGAATCACGTTACGGAAGAATTCTGGTCTCGCGGCATAAGGACCAGCATACCCTGTTTTTTGACGGGTTTCCCCTGGCCAGCAGTCACAATGTGCAAAGCGCCGAGGAAGCCGCCCATTACCCGCTCCTGCAAGTACGTTCCCCCCGGAATATATTGGTAATTTCAGCTGTCGCCGGCATAATGACGGAAATCCGGAAACACCGGCCGGAGCGCATCGATTACCTGGAAATCAATCCCCGCATCACCCGGGCCATGTTCCAATTCCATCTTCTGGAGCAATCTTCCAATATCCATACCATCCACCGGGACGCCCGTCTGCATCTGGCCACCGACAATCGGCACTATGATGCCATTATCATGTGCCTGCCGGACCCGTCCACCTTTCAATTAAACCGTTTTTATACAAAAGAATTTTTCCATCTGGTGAAGTCCCGTCTCCGGGAAGGCGGCGTTTTTTCCTTCAGCCTGGAAGGATTTGACAACTATTTGACCGAAACCCGGCGGCAGAAAATCTCCTCCCTGTATCAAACCCTGATTCCGTATTTCCGCAATATCCGGATCATTCCGGGAGGGCAGCTCTATTTTCTGTGTACAGACAGCTCTGTCGATCTGCATATTCCCCGGCAACTGCGTCAGAAAAAAATTGCCACCCGCTATCTGGCCGGTTTCTTTACCGGAGACGTAAGCTCCCGGCGCATCGCCTATGTCAACAATCTTCTCGCCCCCGACAGCCCGGTCAACCGGGACCTGGTCCCCGTCTTACTGCGGCTGGAGTTCGCCGACTGGTTCGCGCAACACGAACAATCCCCCTTTCTGTTTTACGGTATCCTGGCAATATTTTTTCTGCTCTATTTTATCTGGCTTTCCCGGAAAGAATTCGTTCTGTTTTCCACCGGCTTTGCCACCATGGGTATGGAAGTTCTGACCATATTTGCATTCCAGATTTTTTTCGGGTATATTTATTTCCAGATCGGATTTATTGTCACTGCCTTCCTGGCCGGCCTGCTGCCGGGCGCCTGGCTGGGACAAAAAATGGGCCACCATCCGCAACGCACAGTGCAGACACTTGACACAGCGCTTATCCTGTTGATGGCGACCTTTATTGGCGGCATATTCTGGGCTGGTCAGCATTTTCCCGGTAGTGTCTATTTGCTCTTCGGGTTTTTCCTGTCCGGCATCTGCGGCTTTCAGTTTCCCGCCCTTTTGCGCTGGGCGAAAGACACCGACAAAAATGTGACCGGCGCTTTCTCGGCCGACCTGATTGGCGCCGCCTCCGGCGCCTTGCTGGTCAGTACGCTCCTGATACCCTATGGCGGATTGGTGCCCGCCGGACTGGTCGTAATCCTGCTCAAAGCCATCAGCTTATTCCTTGTAAGGACAACGCCATGAAAAAAATCAACCGAAGAAAATTCCTCCAGGCGGGGGTTACCGGTACGGCCTTTTTCTGTTTCTCTCCCACCGCCGGCAGTTTTTCCCTGTTTGACAAAAAAAACGAAACGCTCTCCGGACCGGCGGATATCACCGGCCATATTTTCCCGGATGACGCTCCGAAGAAATTATGGAAATGGTCCTGCGAGGCCTTTGCCTACCGGACCCTGGGAAAAAATAAAACCATTTGCGAAATCTGCCCCCATAACTGCCTGCTTTCCCCGGGCGACCGAGGGATTTGCCGCGCCAAGGTCAACCACGGGGGAAAACTGTATTCGCTGACCTACGGAAATCCCTGTGCCGTCCATGTAGATCCGGTGGAAAAAAAGCCGCTGTTTCACTTTAAACCCCGCAGTGCGGTTTTTTCCATCGCGGCCGCAGGCTGTAATTTCCGCTGCCTGAACTGCCAGAACTGGGAAATTTCTCAAAAAACACCGGAGGCCATGCCCCGGCACTATGATCTGCCGCCGGAAAAAGTGGTGGATGCCGCGCAAAAAGCGGAGGCCGCCGCCATTGCCTACACCTATTCGGAAGCGACCACCTTTTTTGAATATATGTACGATACCGCCAAAATCGCCCGTCACCGGGACCTCGCCAACCTCTGGATATCCAATGGATATATTAGCCAGCAACCCCTGCTGGCGCTTTGCCGGGTTCTGGACGGCGCCAATGTTAATTTAAAAGCTTACAGTGATGCCATCTACCGCAAATTAAACGGAGGACGCCTGCAGCCGGTACTGGACACCTTCCGCACCCTCCATCAACAGGGGGTTCATTTTGAAATCACCAATCTGGTGGTACCGCGCTACACCGATGACGAGGAAATGGTCAAACAGATGTGCGGCTGGATCCTCGATCAAGTGGGCCCGGATCATCCCCTCCATTTCTCCCGGTTTTCGCCCCGCTATAAGCTGAAACGGTTGCCGCCCACGCCCGTTTCCACGCTCACCCGCTTCCGGGAAATCGCCTTAACGGAAGGCCTCCACTATGTTTATGTGGGCAATGTCCCGGGGCATGAAGGACAGCATACTTACTGCCATAACTGCGGTAGGATGCTGATTGAACGCAATGGCTACCTCATCCGGACCGACAATATGCAAAACGGCCGCTGCCGCTTCTGCAAAACGCCCATTCCCGGTGTCTGGTCCTGAAATGAAGAAAACCGCGACAAGTTATTCACAATTTCGAATCAGCCGCTGAAAATACGCTGTTTTTCGTATACTTTCCAAATCCGGATCGGACTTTATCTGCGACCATTTCCGATATCCCTTATCCACTGCTTTTTGTAAGGCGTCCACGGCCGGTCCAGTTTTGTTTTGGCGGGCATATAAACAGGCCAGATTGTAAAAACAATGCGGGGCGTCCGGGTGAATGGCGACAATTTTTTGAAAATATGCAATCGCTTTTTCATACTCGCTCCGGTGAGCGTGTAGATATGCCAACCGTTTTAATACAACCGGATTATCCGGTTGTAGCGAAAGCGCCTTGCGATAATGATAAATGGCCTTATAAAAATTCTTTTGTTGCGTAAAGGCATCCCCGGCATACTTATGCGCTTTGGCGTTATGGGGATCAATCGAGATTGCCCGCAGCAAAAACGGTAATGCTTCATGGGGATTCGATTGCAGCAAGCGAACATATCCGAGATTCACCCGGGCATCAATGTAATCGGCGTTCAGTCCAACGGCGGTCAAATAATGCGCCGCCGCTTTATCCGTTTTCTTCTTTAACAGCAAAACGTTGCCCATGTTATTATGGGCCTTACAATCGTCCGGTTCATATTGCAGTGCTGTCGCCAGCATGGTAACGGCTTCTTCCAGCTTTCCCTTCCTGGCCAGAACACAGCCCAATCCCGAATAAGCCTTGGCATAGGTTTCATCATTACGGATAGCGGCCTGAAAATATGCCATGGCCGTATCCCAGTCTTCATTGTCTTTATACGCCAGAGCCAGGTTATTACAAGGCCGGGCTTTATGCGGAGATTTTCTGTGCACGTCCTGCCAGAAGGTTATTTCGCTTTGCCACACCTGATTGCGCTGGTATGACCAGAAACCACTGACACCGATTATTATTATCATGAGGACGATAAAAACCGGGCGGAGAAACAGTTTCTCCGACAAAAACCCGGCAAAAGCAGCAAACGGTAAAGTCGAGGGCAGATAGGTGCGGTGTTCAAATATAAGGGCCAGGCCGATAACGGAAGATTCGA
>CAZWCS010000087.1:0-18378 GCA_964632805.1 uncultured Desulfobacterales bacterium | reverse complement strand
GCTGGTTGCCGGTTCCTCCTCCGCCGCGGCCGTCGCCCATTCGGTAGGTGCCGGCGCTGTGCCACGCCATCCGGATAAAAAGCCCCCCATAGTGACCATAATCGGCCGGCCACCAGTCCTGGGAGTCGGTCATCAGCGCATAAAGGTCTTTTTTTACCGCCTCAAGGTCAAGCGTTTTAAACTCCTCGGCATAATTGAACGACGCCCCCATGGGATTGCCCGCCGTCGGATTCTGGTGAAGCATTTTGAGATTCAGCTGGTTTGGCCACCAGTCCCGGTTCGACATACCACCACTTACCGTGGACCCCATTACCGGACTTTTGTTGTCTTCGTTCATTGTGTTTTCTCCTTTTGTGGTGTGCTTTTTTTGATTTGTACAGTCTGTTCATGGAAAATAAAGCCGATATCGGCGGTGATAGGTTTCCCGTTCTGATAACTATTTATATGTATTCAATATGTTACACAGAAAGGAAGGGGTTTTCGTTTAAGCCATAACCCGCCGAAATCGTCTTAAGAATTATTCAATATTTGTGCCAATTTTTTTCGTGCAAAAGCCAACGCCAACGGTATGGATGCAAACTATGCCGAAAACAGCTGTGGAAACGTATCAATTTCTGCTGAATATAAATGATAAATGAAACAATGTGTCACGGTGTTACGTTTTTTGAGACAATTTTGTACCGAACATGACTGCAAAAATAAAAATAACCCACCCGTTTTGAAGAACAGCAAGAAGGAAAGAAAGAATGAGGTTAGTTTGATGGGTTGGGGAAAAGAAAACAGGCTGATCTGAAAAAGCACCCCTGGATGGGAAATTTTGCCAAGAAGGCCAAGGGAAAGCGGGAATAATGGTCCTGCATCTGATTCGTTAGACGCCCTCGACGGAGAAATGACGATCCAGTCTCATGGTTCTGAACAGGGTTAGAATGCTTTTGTCGGCGTTTTTTATTTTCAAGGTGCCTTTGTTTTTCGCCAATGAGTTGTGGACGGCAATCATGACCCCGATACCTACGGAATCCACCATTTCGGTTTCGGACATATCGATAATAATTTCGTCCGGACCTTGCTGCACCAGGGCATGCAGCTCTGCTCTGAAATCATCCGCCATTGAGGCGACAATATTTTTCCCCGGTTTGACGGTAAAAGCGTTATCTGTTTTATCGATCTTGCTTTCTCCCATTATGTGACAGCCTCCATTTCGATTTTGTGTGTAATTTATTATCTTTTTATTTTACCATTGCTTTTACCGGATAGCAAATAAAAATATTATATCTCGGCAGTTTGTGAAAAATATCAGTTCCGGGAGGAAACGTGGAAGTGATCCGGTTTGTTGAAGTCGGGGTGGTCTGCCGGGGACGCCGGATTCTGGAGGGTGTCAGTTTCTCGGTGTCTCAGGGGGAAAAGGTCGCTCTCCAGGGGCCGTCCGGAGGAGGCAAGTCGACCATTTTGCTGACCTTGCTGGGCGCTTTTCGGGTCTGTCAGGGCGAGGTGCGGTTTCGGGGAGAAAGTCTGCATCCCGGAACTATCCGAGACGTGCGACAATCGGTTGCCTATATCGGGCAGGAGCCGGTGCTGGGCGCAGATACGGGCGAGGAGGCCCTTCTGCTTTCTTTCTCTTTCCGTGCCAATCGTGCATTCCGGCCGGACAAGAGCCGTCTTGTCGAGGTCCTGGAAACGGTGGGACTGGAACCGGACATTCTGGCCCGGCGGGTGGCCACCGTTTCCGGCGGGGAAAAGCAGCGTCTGGCCATCGCCCGGGCGCTGCTGCTGCAGAAAAAAATTTTTCTGTGTGATGAAATCACCTCGGCCCTGGACTCCCCAAGCCGGGAGATCGTGCTGCAGTTGTTTTCCGCGCCGGATATTACAGTGTTGTCCGTATCCCATGACCCGCAATGGCTGGCCCGTTGTACCCGGGTACTGGCGGTGGACAGGGGGGGGGCTTGTGGATCAGCCGGAAAAACAGACGGGATAACAGGATTATGGAAACGATTGACCTTTCTTTGTTGGAACTGTCGTTGATGTATACGTTGCTGATCATTCCGCTGGCAATGATGGTCTGGCTGCGGCTGGGGGTGGTCCGGGAGACCCTGGCGGCCGTGGCCCGGATGACGGTGCAGCTCTGGCTGGTGGGCCTGTATCTGAAAGTAATTTTTGCGCTTAATGCCCTCTGGCTGAATGTGGTCTGGATCCTGGTGATGCTGGTGGTGGCCAATACCTCCATGCTGCGACAGGCCGGCCTGGTGCGCCGGCGGTTTTTTGTGGTGACCTTTGCCGGCACCGCCGTGGCTATTGTCGGGGCGGCGGTATTTTTTGTGGTGGGCATTATTCGTCCCGGTCCGTTGTATGACGCCCGTTATCTTATTCCGGTGGCGGGAATGGTTCTGGGAAATTGCCTGCGTGGCAATGTTCTCTCCCTGGAACGCTTTTATTCCGGTATCCGGGACAATGAGCGGGAATTTATCACGTATCATATGCTCGGCGCCACTCTGCTGGAAGCGGTTCGGCCCTATATGCGGCAGGCGCTGCGGGCGGCGGTTGGACCGCTTGTGGCCACCATGGCGACCATGGGCATTGTTTCTTTGCCGGGAATGATGACCGGACAGATTCTGGGGGGCTCGTTCCCGGTCACCGCCATTAAGTATCAAATCGCCATTATGATATGTATCTTCAGCGCCATGGTGGTTGCTTCCGTTCTGAATCTGCTGCTCAGTATGAAAATCGCCTTTGATGAGTGGGGAATGCTGCGCCAGGAGATTTTTTCAGAAAAACGTTGAAATATATGCGGGCTAGTTGGGCGGGGCGGTGGTGGTGGCGGCTTGTTTTTCCATGAGGAGCTTGATCTGTTTGAAAAACTGGTCGGCAAACTGGGTATCCATGGCCCAGAAGCAGTACGTTTTTTCATAAGACAGGTGAATTTCAGTGGTATAGACCCGGGGGTAAATAAATACCGGCAGGCTTTCTTTTTTTAAGTTGCGGCAGATACGGAAGAGAGTGGCATGAAGTGCCTCCGCCGCAAAGTCTTTGGGGTCGATGATAAAGATTTTGATACAACTGGTCAGCTCCGACATATTCAGGCCGATATCCGAAGTATTGACCATAAAGACCGCTTTCAGGTGACCTTCTTTTTTCAGGGCCAGCAGATAGCGTTTTCGTTTAAAACCCAGTTGCAGGTATTCGTTGGAAAGTCGGTTAAGATTTCCGGATAATTCGCTGGTCAAGTCCAGAGATTCCAGCATGAGGCCGCCGGATTTGTTCTCATAGAAGCTCTCTAAAATCGCCAGATCTTCATGAACGGCGTTGGTAAGTTCATAATCGTCCGGCATACCGCCTCCCTTCTGGTTTTTTACGGTATAGCGGAGGTAGCCCAGATCATCTATGGAACAGCCTTTCTGGCTTTTGGTGTTGCGGGCAATGCTGCTGAAAACGGACCGGGAAAATTTGTCGTTGGAATCAAAATAGGTGATCAGGTAATCCAGATTGGTGGAGGCGAAAGTATAGGACTCGTAAACATACCGGGAGGCCTGGTTTAACAAAGACAGTTTCTGGGTTAATTGGGATATGGAGTTCTGGGAAGCGTGGAGGCAAAGCAGCCATGATTTTTCATAAAATCGCAAAAGAGCCATATGCCCCAGAATTATTCCTTTGTTTTGATAGATGAAATGCCGGGCGATATGCGGGTTTCGGGTGTAGAGATTCTCGTAGGTTTTTTTGATGGATTCTTTGTCTTTGTGAAGGCGCTCGTAGTTGTCGGAATAAATAATGCCGTTACGAAAAAAGAAATCCCACAATAAATCCATATCCACCTTGTCGCAGAGGTAGGAATTTTCATCTTCCGCTTGTCCCAGCATGGCCAGCAGATTCATATGATCGTTGGGGTCCATGTCAAGTATGGTGATGCCGCAACGAACAGAATTGTATTTTGTTTCCTCGGCCTGGCTGTAAACCACTTGTCCGCGGCATCGCAGGGTAAATTGGTTGCCGAATTTCAAGGTGGTTTCGGGAATCACCAGCCCGGGCAGCAGGAGAGCGTCTTCTTTGCTTTCTTCCACAGAAAATCCGGAGCCGGACATTTCCAGAATTTTCAGTTGCAGATTTTTTTTGTTGAGGGGGTGCGTGAAAATGGCATCCGGAGAAGGGACCAGCTTTTGACGCGTGCTGCGGTATTCTTTGGGTTTAAAGCGCTGAATCTGGAAATTCATCGGTTCCAGAACGATATCCCGCTGCTTTTTGTCACCGCTTTGTTTGAAGATCAAGCATTCCCCGGAGTAAACCGTATCTTTATCGGATAAAAAGACGACATTGACTTTGGCATGACTGTTGATCCACTTGAATGTTGGCGATTTTTTCCGGTCCAGGCGAATGTGGAAAGCCATGGTGCTGAAATCCAGAAGCTCGCCGTGGTAGACAATGCTGTTTTGAATCATCTGGACGCTGATGTTTTTGCTGTCATAGCGTTTCACCCGCCGTTTGTTGATCTCTTCATATTGCTGGGGAAGTTTTAAAACGATACTTTTTTTGGTAACGCTGACCAGTTCCGGCTTGATCAGCAGGACTTTGTTACTGTCGGGAATTAAAATGTCCTGCAGACGATAGTTTTTAAATACCGGGATCAGGTCTGAACTGTCCGTCCAGTAGCATTCCAGACTGTTGCCCCGGCAGGGTTTGGGAAGTACATGTTTGGTTACCTTGTAGTCGTGGTTTTTATGCCGGAAGCTGATAAGAATGGTTTCGTCCTGAAAGTTCAAATAATTTATTCTGTCGGTCAGATATTTTATTTTGCCGCTTTTTTTCCCGTTTTCCCGGTCGGCTTTTTCGTTGAGGTTGATGAGCCGGGATTTGTCTTCAACCTTGAGTTTGCTGGTGGTGGTGGGATTGGGAAAGACCTTGACGGTTTTGGAATCGGATTGATGGGAACTTGTTTTGCTTATGGGCTTGTAGATAATGTGTTTTTTGCCGACGGGGTCCATTTTCCTTATTCCGTTATCAGGTTCGTCTTTATTAGAAAGATAATGTTTTATATATCATATTTGCGGGAAAGAATCTAAAGGAAAATTCGGTAAAATGTTTAGAATCCGGGCGGATACCATATATGCCGTAGAAGATGAAAAAAAACGCAATCTATAGTAGCGGGAGCCGGGGGTTTATCCCCCGAAGGCCTTCGCCATCAGCGGAATGGCGGCAAAAGTACCGAGGGCGCTGCCCAGATTGACCATGACCACGACCAGCAGGATGCGGGTAGCCCTGTTTTTCCAGAATCCTTTAATGGTGGTTATGTCTTCGGCCAGGTCTTCCAGGTCGCCTATGGTGGGCTTGCGGAAAAGTGCCTCGGTCAGTCCCGCTACCCAACCGGCGCCGATGAGGGGGCTGGCGGAGGTGAGGGGGGCGGCGACAGCAGAGATTACAATTGTCAGCGGATGGGCCCAGACAAGCACGGCACCGAGCGCCGCCAGTATAGAGTTGGCAGCTACCCACCAACCCAGCATGCGTACGCCGGTATGTGTTCCGCCGAAATAAAAGCCCGCTGCAAAAACGGCGATGATTGCCAGGGGTAACCCCCATTTCAGCACATAACGGGACGGTCCCGGCGGAGGAATGGTTTCCAGTTCTGCAATATCTACAGGCGTATGCCAGTAGCGGCGAATACCGTTCAGGTGTCCTGCGCCCACCACAGCCACTATTGTTCGGCCGGGAGCGGTCCGGATTTTATGGGCCAGATACCGGTCCCGTTCGTCAATGAGAATTTTTTGTAGAACCGGCTGGGATTTCTCCAGCTCCGCCAGGACCATTTGCAGCACATCCTCCTGCTTTAACCGCTCAATATCTTCGATTGCAATATCGTCGGCACCGCTGATGGAGAGCAGGGACTGAAACAGCAATTTGATTTTACCCCACCAGCCAAGAGCGTTCCAGGCGCGGGCCAAAGTGGTGCGAATTTCCCTGTCCACCAGATGCAAGCAGGCACCGGTTTTTTCCGCAGCCTCGATAGCGGCAATCATGTCTGCGCCCGGACGGATATTAAATTTTTCCGCAATTTTTTTCTGAAAGGAGGCCAGTAACAGGTTCGCCAGCAGGAGAAAAGCTTTTTTTTCCTTTATTACCTGGAAAATATCCATCTGCCGCCACTGGTTTTTATCACGGATTGCCTGGTACCTGGGCT
Source organism: uncultured Desulfobacterales bacterium (assembly GCA_964632805.1). Taxonomy (GTDB): domain Bacteria; phylum Desulfobacterota; class Desulfobacteria; order Desulfobacterales; family Desulfosudaceae; genus CAZWCS01. The sequence goes on along the minus strand of CAZWCS010000087.1, from coordinate 12,221 downwards.
GGCACAACTCCACACAAACCGTGTCCGGTTTTTCTTCGGTAATCAACCGGGTGGCCAGTTCCGCGCTTTCTTCAGAGACATGGGCCGTGCCCACCAGGAGAACTTCTTTGTCATCAAGCGCGAATCGATGCGTTTCGGGATTGCTGTTGCTTACCATTTTTGTTCCGTGTAAAATTAAAGTGTTAACTGGATATACACGGGATAGGAAGAAAGTGTCAAGAAGGAACTGTCTTCCATACATGATCGCTGTTCATGGAGGACCACAAAGCACCGGATGTTTTCAGGCCTTTTTGATTTCCGGGCAAAAACGGATGAAAAGGAATTTGCCGGTGAAAATGTGAGTGGCCGGAAGGGTTTGTCGTGAAATATTTTACAGAAGAAATTGATCGCAATGATTTTCAAATAACGAAAGAGCCGTATTATCTGGCGGCGGCAAATGAGATCGATTTGTTTCTATCGGCATACAGCGATAAGTTGCCAATAATGCTGAAAGGTCCCACGGGTTGTGGAAAAACCCGGTTTGTGGAATATATGGCCTATCGGTTGCAACGCCCGTTAATTACGGTTGCTTGTCATGAGGACCTGTTTGTTTCCGATTTGGTGGGTCGATATATACTGCGGAATGAAGAGACGGTCTGGATGGACGGGCCGTTGACTGCGGCGGTAAGAATGGGGGCGATTTGCTACCTGGATGAGATTGTGGAAGCCCGCAAGGATACTACCGTCGTGGTCCATCCCCTGACTGACGACAGGCGAACGCTCTATATTGATAAAAACGGAGAAGTCGTGCCGGCCCATCCGGATTTTTTACTGGTTGTCTCTTATAATCCCGGTTATCAGTCCGTGTTGAAAGATTTGAAACAAAGCACCCGCCAGCGATTTATATCGTTTTCTTTTGATTATCCTTCTGCCGAAAACGAGCGCGGGATTATTGCTCATGAAGCGGGGGTGGACAACGAGACGGCCGGAAAGCTGGTGGCGCTGGGCCAAAAAGTTCGGAACATTCGGGAGCAGGGCTTGACGGAAGGAGCCAGCACCCGCCTTCTGATTTATGCCGCCAAATTGATCCGTCGTGGCGTCCCGGCAGTAGAGGCCTGCCGCGCGGGAATCTGTCGCCCGATTACTGATGATCCGGGCCTGCAGGAAACCATGGATGACCTCATCCGGGATATGTTCTAACCCGAATATTTCATAAAATTTTTTAAGCAGAGTTGTTTTATTATATTATTTCAATGTCTTATATTTTTTTTGCGGTCATTCAAAAATTACAAATTGTCATTTGGGATTTGCGGGATCAATGCCATTTTCTAGCAAAACATTTTACCCTTCGGGCGAGTCACCCTGGACACATCTGCTGTGTTGTCGTCCGCTCGCAGTCGTTTACTGCAGCTTCGCCTCCTGCGCCTTGCAGCTGCGCCCAAATCGCCTCGTGAAATATCCGGGATAGTCATTATGTCCTTTCTCAGTTACACGGAGAAAAGCGATAATCCCCTGGCGATGCTGGCTCTGGCGGAACCCGATATTGCCGAAGCCGCCCAGAATGAGCTGATGCGAAACGGTATTGAGGCTTTCTCTCCGATCAGCCGGCGGTTGGTGGATGACGTTCTGCATGGCCTGTCTCTGGAAGTTTCCCTGGGAAAAAAGATCGCCGATGGGTATCTGGCGCTTATTGCCGCCGGGGTAGAGCTGCCGCGGATTGTTCGATACAGTGATGTGCTGCGGCAGGCTTTTGAGCAGGGGACTACCGTGGCCGGTATGATGGCCGGCAGTTTGATTCCGGTTTTACGCTTCGGGGATGACGATTTTCTGGAAACGTTTCTATATGCCGCGGCTTTGATCCGGAAAAAGTGGTTTGCAGCCATGACGGCCCAGCCCCTGGAAATGGTCGGGAAATTGATCGGCAATGGGGATTTGCATGCAGGATGGGAATGGCTGGGATTTTTGTGCGATCTTTTTGCGCAGGATTTAACCTATGAACAGTTTCGAAGGTTTGCCGGCAGGTTCCCCAGAGCCGTCGTGGGATTTCCCCCGGCTTATCGCGTCTGGCGTCTGGAAGAGATGCGGCGGGTGGTTCGTTGCGATTTTAATCTGGCCTGCGTGTTTCTGGAAGCGCTGGAAAATCAGCTCGCCTTTCTTTCGGGAGAAGATTTGCACCGGTTTGTTTCCGAGGGGCTGACCCGTTACGAAAAAGATACGGAGCGGGGCAGGCGGTTTCTGGGACTGCGCTCGGAAGCCGCCCGCAATTTATGCGATCGGCTTCAGACAACGGCCGTTCTGTCTCAGATTCGGCCCCGTTTGCTGCGGTATTTACAGGCCCGATGCGGTCCCGGTCTACGGGTGAACCCTTTGGTTTTTGGGGACGATGAAGGGGTTTTCTCCGGTTTTGACGGCCGGACGATTTATTTGCGGGATACGATGGACCGTTATCCGGATTATGCCGCCAACGATTTTTTGTATAAGGCGCTGGCCTGGATGGAAGCCGGGTCCTATGAATTCGGCACTTATGATTTTGATTTTGAAAAGGCCGTGGCCTTGTGTGATCTGTCAGGGGAGGGCCTGCCGTTTGCGGGCGCCCGAACAGATCTGGAACGCTTTTTCCGATTGTTTCCGGAGCCGGATCGGGCTTCAGCATTGTTTTCTGTATTTGAATACGGGCGAATCCGAACCCTTCTGGAGGCCGCCTATCCGGCCGGGGCCCGGCGGTACTGCGGTTTTTTGGCTCGGGAGGCGAAAAAGCAGTTGGGGGCATTTTCTGCCGAAAATGCGTTTTCCTGTCTTTATGCCGTTCTGGTTCTGGGATGTGCGTGGCCAAGCGGCGCTGCCAATGGTGTTCCGGAACGGCTGCAGCGGGTGCGGTCTCTGTTTGATTTGCATACAGCCGGGAAAAAGTTTCCGGAAGCAAGCGGGCTGGGGGTGTCCCGGATTTTCCGGGAAGGCCTGACAGACTTTCCGGTGTTTAAAGATGGGGGAAAACCGGCCGTCTTCCCGTTTCATTTTCAGGTTCGGCCGGATTGGTTTTACCGGATATTCGGGGAATATGACCGTTACGCCGATGACTTGCAACAACGAATCGGCCGGAGCGGCGGAAGCGTTTATAAATCGGATATCATAAAACAGTTGCGGCGGCGGGGCGGTGTTCTGGACAAGGAGGATGTTCTGCGGATGATCAACCCTGCTCCGATTCCGGGAGAAGATACCGACCGGTTTTTTTCCGACCTTGATGCGGCCGGTCTGGATTTTCTGGTCGAAGACAGCGGGCAATCATCACCGGCCAGTCCTTTTCAGCAGATCTATCGCTATCCGGAGTGGGACCACACGATCGGGGATTATCTTTTTAATCACGTTCTGGTGCGGGAACAGACTGTGCCTGAAACCGATACGGATTTTTTCCGACTGGCCCTGGGGCGGAATCAGGGCCTGGTAAGAAAAATTCGATATGCTTTTGAGCTTTTGAAACCGGAAGGCACGTCTGTTTTGCGGCACTGGCCGGAAGGAGAGGAATTTGATTATCGGCAGCTTTTGAATTTTGTGGTGGAAAAAAAATCGGGCCGGACGCCTTCCGAGCGAATTTACATGAAGCGGTTGAAGTCCCAGCGGGACGTAGCGGTTTTGCTGCTTCTTGATTTTTCCCGTTCCACCTCCAATCTTGTTTTCGGCTCCCGGACGGAAACGGTAATGGATATTCAAAAGGAGGCCGCGGTACTTTTCTGCGAGGCCTTGGAGGTAGTGGGCGATCCTTTTGCCATGGCCGGTTTTTCGGGAACCGGGCGTTTGGGGGTGGATTATTGGGTGATCAAGGAATTTACCCAACCCCTGACGGAAGAGGTCCGGCGAAAACTGGGCGGGGTCGGGCCCCAGCGAAATACCCGTATGGGCGCTGCAATCCGTCATGCAGTGGCTTCGTTTGAGATGGTTCCGGCGCGATCCAAGCTGCTGCTTATTATCAGTGATGGCTTCCCCAATGATGTTGATTACAAGCGGGATTACGCTTTGGCCGATACCCGCCGGGCGCTCCTGGAAGCGCGCAGTCGATCCCTGTCCGTGCATGCCATCACGGTCAATATCAGCGAGCATTCCCAACTGGATGCCCTCTATGGAAAAGTAAGTCACAGCGTAATTTCCAATGTCCGGCAGTTACCCGACAAGCTGTTGCGTATTTATGGCCGCCTGACTGGATAAACCGGCCGGGGTAAACAAGAGGTTATGGTTATTTATAACGGCATATATCACTGGGAAGGGCTGGGAAGGAAAATCGGCCTGACAGCCGGCAAGGTTCGTCTGCGGATTTTTGATCTAACCGACAAGGCAGCCGGTAACGTGGTTCATCTTCGTCCCCTTATTGTTGTTGTTTCGGATGTACCCGGAGAATTTCTGACCGTAAGAGGCTGTGCCGGACCGCTGGCCAGTTTTATCTCCAAAGAATTTGCCATCAACCGGCACCGGATGCTTTGGATCGAATATTATCCCCCGGTGTCGTATGGTTCCAGGACAGCCAAATATATACCGGAAAAATTCGAAGTGGTGGAGTTTGCCTGGAAAGACGGTATGGCGGTTCATCCCCAGTGGCGGGAACTCAAACCGCCGTTGCTGGATGTCGTCCGGGCGCTCGTGCAGCAAAGTGACTGAAGGGGGAAGAGGCTTTGCTGTAAAGATATGGGCTTTGAACCGGTGTCTGTCCATTTTTTTGCTGAAGAATTAATTCATTGGAGGAAAAACTGCCGTGGGTACAGCGGGCGGTGGTGGACTTTGCGTTTTGGAAGTGGTAACATCCGAAAAATCTCGGAAGAGCAGGGTCAGCGATAATATACGGGATGGTATATGGCAGCAGCGAAAAGCAGCATTTTGGGCAGTATGATTGCAAGCGGTCTGTTTCTGACCGGGCCCGCTTACGCTTTTCCCGATGAAGCAGCGGCCGCCAGCGGAGATATTTCCTGGGGGTTTCTTCTGATCGGGCTCTGCGGCGGCCTGGCCCTGTTCCTGTATGGTCTGGAAAAGATGAGTGACGGGCTGAAAAAATCGGCCGGCAACCAGATGCGCCTGATTCTTTCCACCCTGACCACCAATCGTGTTGCGGCTTTGCTGGCCGGTGCTTTTGTTACCATGGTCATTCAATCCAGCAGCGCTACCACTGTTATGCTGGTCAGTTTCGTGCAGGCGGAACTGATGACCTTTGCCCGGTCTTTGGGCGTTATTCTGGGGTCGGATATCGGCACCACGGTGACCGCCCAGATGATCGCTTTCAAGTTGACCGATTACGCCCTGTTGATCGTGGCCGGGGGGTTTGCGTTGCGGATGTTCGCCAAAAAGCGGACGGTTGTCAGCATCGGCGATATTCTGCTGGGGTTTGGCATTCTTTTTTACGGGATGAAGCTCATGAGCGATGCCATGGCACCGCTGCGGACCCATTCCCATTTTATTGAACTGCTTTACGGTTTGGAAAATCCTTTGCTGGGACTGCTGGTGGGAATGATTTTTACCGCCCTGATTCAAAGCAGCAGCGCCTTTACCGGCATCATCATCGTTCTGGCCCAGCAGGGACTGCTCACCCTGGAGGCCGGTATCCCCATGGTCTTTGGCGCCAATATCGGCACCTGCATTACCGCAGGGTTTGCCAGCATCGGTATGACCCGGGAGGCCAAGCGGGTGGCCCTGGGCCATGTGATTTTTAAGATTGCCGGGGTGCTTTTGTTTATTTTCTGGATCCCTGCTTTTGCCGACATTATCCGGGGAGTATCCGGCTATTTTACCGTGGATGCCGGCCGGGAGATCGCCAATGCTCATACGTTGTTTAACGTCAGCATGGCCCTGATTTTTCTGCCTTTTACCACTTTGTTCGCCGTCTTTGTCCAGAAACTTCTGCCGGACAAAAAGGTTCCCCGGACAACCCGGGAACTGGTTACCTGGTATCTGGACGACAACAGTTTGAATACGCCGGATGTGGCCATCGGTCTGGCCCGCACCGAGTTGTCCCGTATGGCCAAACTGCTGGAGCGGATGTTGCGGGCGGTGATCATCCCCTTTATTTCGGACGAACGGTTTATCGCCGAGACCGTGGAGGAGAGGTCGGAAGCGGCTCTGCTGAAGAAGGAGATTCCCACCCGGGACGAGGTTTTTCCGGAATTGACCCTGCTGGAAGGCATTGATATGCGGGAGGCGAAAATTGATTTTCTGGAAGAAAAAATCGGTGAATACTTAAATCGTCTGCTGCAGCAGGAGCTGTCCGAAAAAGGGGTCAACGAGGTGTTCGGGATGATGTCCATCGCCAAGGACATGGAAAGCATCGGCGATTTGATTCACCGCAATATGCTGCCTTTGATCGACAAAAAGCGCGCCCTGGAAACCGATTTTTCCGACGAGGGCAAAGAAGAACTGATGATCTATCACCAGAAGGTATGCAGCCATATCCGCCTGCTAAAAGAGGCTCTGGCCGTGACCACGCCGGGGGAAAGTTGCAGCATCATGGATCAGGAGCGCATTTATCTGGACCTGGAAGCCCAATACCGTCTCCGGCATCTGGAACGGGTGCGTCACCAGCACCCGGAGTCCCTGGCTACCCATGAGGTGCATATGGATCTGCTGGATCAACTGAAACAGGTGGTGGTGTACTCTTCCAATATCGCCCTGACGTTTTCCGCCATTTGCAAAGGCGTGCCCACGGGGCCGGAATAGGATCGGCCCCCGAGTCGTTTCAGATAAAAGCCTTTTTCAGTACCGCCAGGGCGTCATTGTAATCCAGTTCCCTGGGGTTGAAGGTCAGGGAGGCGTCATCAATGGTGACTTGCGCGATTTTTTCCAGGTCCCCTTCTTTTACCCCGGCATCCTTGAGTGTCAACGGCATTTGACAGCACTCGTTCAGTGTTTTCTGCATCTCCCGGATCAACTGGATCACGCGTTCGGCCCTCTGCGCCGCCGGTGTCCGCACATATTCCTCGATCCCTCCGAAAGGCAGCAGCAGTTCGGCCAGGTTGTCCCGGATGAGGTCCAGGTTGTATTCCAGGCCGAAGGGCAGAAAGAGGGACATGGCCAGACCGTGGGGGACATGACAGACCCCGCCGGTGGCATGGCCCAGGGAATGGACCATACCCACCATGGAGTTGGAAAAGGCGGCGCCCGCCATGGTGGCGGCGTTGGCCATGGCCAGTCGGCCGTCCTCATTTTTGCCGTTTTTGACCACCTCGACCAGGTTTTCGCTGATAAGTTTGATGGCGGCGTGGGCGTAAGCGTCGCTCATGGGGTTTTTCTGGATACAGGTGTAGGCCTCCATGGCGTGGGTCAGCGCGTCCATGCCGGTGGCCGCAGTAATGTGGGGCGGCATGGTGATGGTCATCCGGGGATCAATAATGGCGGCGGAAGCGATCAGCCGCTGAGAACCAAAGGCCATTTTGATATTTCTGTCCGTATCCGCGATAACCGCGGCCAGGGTCACTTCGGAGCCGGTGCCGGCCGTGGTGGGAATGACGATAAAGGGCCGCATGGGCTGGGTCAGCATGTCGACGCCCATAAACTGCATGAGATCGTCGGCGCCTTCACTGATGATGATGTTGACCCCTTTGGCGGTGTCTATGGGAGAGCCGCCGCCCACCGCGACAATGGAGTCACAGTTGTTGGCCCGGTAGATCCCGGCGATCTGGTTGACCACCTTGGCCGAGGAGTCCGGCGGGGTGTCGTCAAAAACCGCCCCGATGGTCATATCGGAATTGTCAAAGGCGCCGGTGACATGGTCCAGCAGGCCGGCCGCCACCACGCCTTTGTCGGTGATAATGATGGGGCGCCGGGCGCCGAAGTAGTTCAGTTCATAAGGGAGATTTTCCAGGGCCTTTTTTCCGGAAACGATTTTGGCCGGGTTATAAAATTCGTAATAGGCGGGCAGCATGGTCTTTTCCTCCCATTCACGGGGTTGAGGGTTATATACCCAAAGGCATACCGAGCATTATCAGCAGACGGATGAACTGCTTTTTAAGGCCCATGGGCGGCACGCGCTTGAGAAGCCGTTTGCTGACAAAGCGGGGGTAAAGATGGGCCAGAAGAACATTCAAGGCCCGGGCAAAGGACATGACCTTGGTCAAATCGCCGCTGACCAGCACCCGTCGTTCCGCATACGCTTTATGGATACCGAGCTGCGGAGTAAGAACCATGAAGGCGCATTCCACATTTTTAAAATTGACGGTAACATCACAGGTGCGCAGTTTTTTTCCGCGGTATTTCAGCCGGCCGCCGCTTTTTTCGATCGTTATATAGGGGCCCAGGGGCATGACGTTCATCATCAGGGAAAACCCCTCTTCCCAGGAATCCACTTCGTTTTTGATATCCGGATCCCGTTTGGCCGCGGTCTGCAAGGCCCGTCCCACGATCGGGAGCATCAGTCTGATGATAAACGGTTTCAGAAATTTTCGGCGGGGTTCGATCGGCTGATAGGTTTTTTCCATGTCCGGTTCCTCTCTCCGGCGGTTACAGGGGCATGATCGCCCGTTATGGAAAAGTAGCGAATTTTACACAGGTTTTGTCAAAAAGAAAAGGACTCTGTCTCCGGAAAATGTTTGCGGTAGATCTCTTCCTGTTGGTCCAGGATTTCATCCAATATATCGATGGTGGTCATGGGGTTCATAATGACGCTGCGGAGTACGACAATACCCCGTTCATCCTGCCGTCGCATCAGGGTGGTCCGGGAGACGAAACTTTTTCCGGCTTCCCGCTGCCGTCGCTGGACAGTGCGGTTGATTTCATTGAGGAGTTCGATGGCCATGGCCTTTTCTGCTTCACCGCCATGAAGAACGGCCTGTTTCAGACGCGAAGGGCAGATGCGATAGGTCAGAATGTTCAGCTGGGGCCTGGTGACCAGTTCGAAAAGGGGACGTCTTTCAATTGCCGTCGCGAACTGGCGGGCGGTGGAAAGGCCGTGATCAACCAGCAGGGCATAGCCGTTTTTCCCCATGATTTTCAGGGCACTGTCCAGGATCAGGGAGTTGGCTTCCCGGGACCCGGCCAGCGACTTTATCCCCAGGTCCACCGAGCCGCGGCGGTTGACGTAATTGGCGTGATAGGTCACGGCGTCCATGGTCAGCGGGTCTTTGAAGTAAACCATGCCGCAGCTCATGGGCATGTAAAATTGTTTGTGGCCGTCGATGGTGACGGAATCGGCCAGTTCGATGCCGTCCAGAAGGTGTTTGTTTTTTTGCGACAGGACCACCGGGCCGCCCCAGGCCGCGTCAACATGGAAGAACAGGTTCTCCCGGGCGCAGATTTCTCCAATTTTTCGTAAGGGGTCGATGGCGCCGGTTTCGGTGGCACCGGCGATCCCGATGACGGCGATAATCCGGGTCCGCCCGTCTTTTTTTAAAGACCGGATGGTGCCTTCCAGGCAGTCGATTTTCAGCTTGTGATTGTCATCCACGTCAACGGGGATAATGTTATTGTTCCCGATGCCCAGGATGCCTCCGGCTTTACGCAGGGAATAGTGTCCCCGCCGGGAGACCAGGACGACGCTTCGGTCCACCCCATAGGCCGCGTAAGCATTCGGTATGCCTTCTTTTTCAATACCGGCAAAACCGTTTCGAGGTGCAAAAGCCGTATTGCGGGCCACCCAGAGGGCGGTCAGATTGGCCGTGGTGCCGCCTTCGACAAAACTGCCCAGGGTGGTATTTACATTCTGGACGTGTTCGCGATAAAAATTTTCCGATTTGTTAAATATCAGCCGGTGAATTTTGGCCAGCACCTGTTTTTCCAGGACGGAAAACACTTTGGAGGTTTCCAGCTTGACCACATTCTGGTTCAGAGCCGCGGCGATGGTTTTCAGATGTACCATGAAAAACGGGATGGCGGAGGTCATGTGGCCGACAAAATACGGGGAGGCCACATTGACGGCATGCGGGGAGATGTCTTTAATCAGTTCCTGAATGACCTCGGCCAGTTTGCGTTCCGGATTGTCGCTGATAATGGTGTTCTGGTAACCTTTGACCAGTTCTTTCAGGCTGATTTCTTCGGTAATGCCCACATGCTTGCCGAGGAATTCGTGAAGGCCGAACAGAATCTGTTCCATATATTTGACCAGGGTTGCCCGGCAGGCCTCGTCTTCCGGCCGGATAAAGGTTCGCATCAGGGCGTCCCAGTCGGCAATCAGGTTGGCTTTTCGCGGCTTCGTGCCGTGGGGGTAGTCGATCGTTTTTGCCGCCAGATTTTTTTTCATAAGTCCTTGTGTGATAAAAATTCAACAGCTACTGGGGCTTGTCCGTCTTTTTCCCGGCAGTCACCGAATATAGCCGTTTTGCATTATCTTCAGTTATCATAAATTTAAATATTATATCACTGATAGCAATTTTGTTCCAAATGAATTTCCGAAAAAATATCATAAAATTCCTGTTTTGCCCTCTTTTCCATGGTAAGAATTTCATTCGGGAAAGTCACGGGCAATCGTGTGCGGTTGGAGATGGGGATATGCTTTTCCACCGGGGCAAAAAAGCGGGTTTTGTCCGGCAATGGTTGACACCCGAGAAAACATTTTATAAAAAAGAAAGGTTCAATCTATTAACAGTGGATATGCCATCCGGGAAAAGGGCAATTCCGGGTGGGGATAAAATTTGACAGGCAATCGGCGTAAGAGTAAGGAGATCCTTTTTGATGGCAACCATAACCATTAATGACAAAGAGTGTGTTTTTTCCTCCGGGGAGACCATATTAGAAGTGGCGGACCGGAATGGGATCGATATTCCCACCCTGTGCCATCTGGCCGGAACGACTCCCACCGGTACCTGCCGGGTATGTGTAGTGGAGGTGGCCGGACAGGAAGAGCTGGTAACCGCCTGTTCCACGGCGGCGGAACCGGATATGGTGATCCATACGGAATCACCGAAAGTGGTCGCTTCCCGTCGGGAGACCCTCCGGTATATGTTGTCTTCAGGCAATCACAATTGTGCCGTCAGCGGTAGCTCCGGAAAAGACTGGACCCGGTTTCAGCTCGGTGTTCAAGAAGCGGATGAGGCCGCGGCCCTTTGCCCTGCCTGGGGTGACTGCCGGCTTCAGGATCTGGCCTACCGGTATCAGGTGAACGGGGTCGAACCGGGGAAAGACGGCGCCCCGTTTCCCATGGAACGGGTGAACCCGTTTATTATACGGGATTTTTCCCGATGCATTTTGTGCGGGCGCTGTGTCAAAGCCTGTAACGAGGTGCAGGTGAATAAAGCCATAGATTACAGCTACAAGGCTGACGGGGTACTCAGTAAAATTGTCGCCGCCGATGACAAGCCGCTGGCGGATTCCGAATGTGTCTTCTGCGGGGAATGTGTTCAGGCCTGTCCAGTGGGCGCCCTGGTGGAGAAAGAGGCCCGTTTTGAGGCCCGTCCCTGGAATACGGAAAAGATCCGGACCACCTGCAGTTATTGCGGGGTGGGCTGCCAGCTGTACCTTCATGTGGTGGACGGCCGGGTGCGGAAGGTGACCGGAGTGGAAGGCGCACCTCCCAATTACGGCAGCCTGTGTGTCAAAGGTCGCTTCGGATTTTCCTTTATCGGTTCCGAAGAACGGTTGACCATGCCCCTGATCCGGAAAGACGGCGTCTTGCAGGAAACCAGCTGGGAAGAGGCTCTCGGCGCGGTGGCCGAGCGACTGACGGCAATCAAGGAGAAGCACGGCCCGGACAGCCTGGGGGTGTTTACTTCCGCCCGGGTGACCAACGAAGAAAATTACCTGGCGCACAAGTTCGCCCGGGCGGTTTTAAAAACCAACAATATTGACCATTGTGCCCGTCTCTGACATTCCTCTACGGTGGCCGGTCTGGCCGCCGCTTTTGGAAGTGGAGCCATGACCAACACCATCGGTGATCTGGAAACTGCCGAGGTGATTCTGGCCACCGGCACCAATACTACGGAAAATCACCCGGTGCTGTCGGCCTTTGTCAAACGGGCGGTGGAAAAACGCGGCGCCCGGTTGCTGGTGGTGGATCCCCGGCGTATCAAGCTGGTGAATTTCGCGGAAAAATGGCTGCGGCAGAAGCTGGGAACGGATGTGGTCTGGATCAACGGTTTAATGCACGTCATTATCCGGGAAAATCTTTATGATAATGATTTTGTAGAAAAACGGACCGCCGGTTTTCAGGATCTGAAAAATACGGTGAAAAAGTTTACGCCGGAGTTCGTGGAAAGCATTACCGGGATTGCGGCGGAAGATATCGTTGCGGCGGCTCGCATTTATGCCGGGGCCAAAGCGGCCAGCATTATTTACTGCATGGG
>CAZWCS010000086.1:0-18560 GCA_964632805.1 uncultured Desulfobacterales bacterium | reverse complement strand
GCAGGTGGTGCGGGACATTAAAACCATCAACAGCGATATTTTGACGGTAATGGGCGGTCCCCATGTCTCCATGTGCGCGAAAGAAACCCTGGCGGCACTTCCGGAACTGGATATGGTGGTAATCGGGGAGGCGGATGATACTATCGTGGAGCTGGCCGCCCAGTTTTCCGCCCAGAAAAGCTGGGCGGCCGTGCCCGGCCTGGTTTACCGGGAGACGCCCGGCCATCCCACCGCCTTCCACGCTACCCCGGTCAAGGCCTATGCCGTGGATGTCCGCTCCCTGCCCTTTCCGGCCCGGCATCTGCTTTCGCTGGGGCGCTACCGGGCGCTGAATATGCCGATCAGCATGACCACCAGCCGGGGATGCCCCTATAAGTGCATTTTCTGTGTGGGCCGGAAAATGGTGGGCGCCAAGGTTCGTTACCGGGATCCCCGGGCGGTGGTGGATGAAATGGAAATGCTGCAAAGACTCCACTTCAGCCAGATCAACATCGCCGATGACCTGTTTACCGCCAGCAGAAAGCACTGCCTCGGCGTCTGTGAAGAAATTCTCCGGCGTGGCCTGAATATTCGCTGGTCCTCCTTTGCCCGGGTGGACCTGGTCAGCGATGAGATTCTGCACCAGATGAAGACAGCCGGCTGCACCACGGTCAGCTTCGGAGTGGAAACGGCCAACCCGGAGATACTCAAAACCATTAAAAAAGGCATTACCCTGGACCAGGTGATGCGCGCCATCCGGGCCTGCCTGGACGCGGGCATTTTCCCCCATGTTTCCTTTATCCTCGGCCTGCCCGGAGAAACTCCGGAAACGATTGAAGAAACCCGATCTCTCGGGGAAACCATCAAAGAGATGGGCGGCTCCTACGGCTTTCACCTGCTGGCCCCCTTCCCCGGAACGGAGATCCGGGAAAAGGCCGAGGAACTCGGCATCCGTATTCTCAGCCAGGACTGGTCGGAATATCATGCCAATCAGGCCATTGTGGAAACGGACGGGGCGGACCGCCACCTCATGAACCGCATCGTCCGGGAATGGCAAGACCGGTTTGATCTCTGGCTGGGACAGGTCAAAATCAACATGGACAATGATACCGCCGCTCCGGAAGAGGCGGAACAGTTGATAAGCCTGGAAAACACCGTTATTCTTTATGATATTATGATGAAAGCGGTGCTGGAAAAACACCTGCGCTGGGATCTGGAAGCCGCAAAAACACCGGCCAGCAGCCTTCTTTCCAGCCTGGCGGACCGGGTCTGTGGTTATACGGGTTATGGCGCGCCCCGCGTACTGCAAGCGCTGGAGCGGGCGCAAACCGCCGGATGTCTGGGGATCCGGAACGGAGCCGACCAGAAAAAGCGCTGGCAGTGGATTGACCATCCCATGGAAGGTATGTATGACGCGTGTATATCTTGATCTTTCGAACCGTTGTATACAAACGGCGATCAAAAAAAAATACAATCGCTTACTTGCGGCCTGTTTACAGCCCTCACCGCCGGCCCCGGAGACCGAGGAGCAGGTAGAGCTTTTAAAATATGCCTTGGAGCGTTTCGATTTTCCCCGTCTGCGGGCACAATATACGGAACTGGCCGGCAATTATGATGGAGAAGTAATACTGGTTGCAGATGATGACAGCCGGCCGGTGATTACAATAGCAGGCCAGAGAGTAATTCCTGCCTCATGACGGGGTGTACCGGTAATGGAAAGAACTTGACTTGCGACGGGCGATACAGTAGGATGGATATTTAATTTGTAAAGGTCATTTTTCTCGTCAACTTCCGGAGTATGAGGCATATATGTTTGTTCTTGGCAATTTTCTGGAAGCTCTCGGTATTGTTTTGGATATAATCTTGACGGTTTATATGTGGATTATCATCGCGCAGGCCGTTCTTTCCTGGGTCAGTCCGGATCCCTATAATCCCATTGTGCGTTTCATCAACAATCTTACGGAACCGGTACTGTTCCGTATTCGCCGGAAGATCCCCACCATGTATGGCGGAATTGATTTTTCTCCCATGATTGTTCTTTTGGCGATTGTGTTTTTACGCATTTTTATCGTCAACAGTCTTGTCACGATGGCCCATCGTCTCTGAAAGTGTCTTGGGATATACCTGATGGCCTTCTGCAAAGAGAAAGCTCGATATTCTTGGTAACCACCGGAGGTTGTAAATGGCAAAGATTGACGCGTTTTTTAAACTGATGCACGAACAGGGCGCTTCAGACCTTCATATGGTCAGCGGGCTGCAGCCGGTACTTCGCATTCGGGGAGATGTGGAGCGGGTAAAATATGGGGTTTTGGATAGTGATGAGCTCCGTGCCATGCTCTACGAAATCACCCCGGACGAAAAGGTGAAAGTTTTCGAGGAAACCGGAGACGTGGACTTCGGGTATGAAATCCGGGGACTGGCCCGGTACCGGGTAAATTTTTACATGCATCGTAACGGGGTGGGCGCCGTTTTCCGGGAAATTCCCAGTACGATCATGAGCACCGATCAACTGGGGCTGCCGCGGGTGATTGCCAAATTCGCCTCTCTGCCCCGGGGGCTGGTTCTGCTGACCGGTCCCACCGGCAGCGGTAAATCCACCACCCTGGCCGCGATTGTGGATGAAGCCAATCGAACCCGCAAAGACAATATTATTACCATTGAGGATCCCATTGAATTTGTGCATGAAAGTAAATCCTGCATCGTCAGCCACCGGGAAGTGGGGCTGCATACCCAATCGTTTTCCTCGGCCCTGCGCGGAGCGCTTCGGGAAGACCCGGATATTATTCTGGTGGGGGAAATGCGGGATCTGGAAACCACCCGGCTGGCCCTGGAAGCCGCCACTACCGGGCATCTGGTTTTCGGTACCGTCCATACCCCAAGTGCACCGCGTACTGTGGACCGGATTATTGAAATTTTTCCTGCGGATCAGCAGGCGCAAATCCGTTCTACGCTGGCGGACGGTATCCGCGGGGTGGTTTCTCAGGTCTTGTTCCGGCGGATTGACCGATTGGGGCGTTGCGTGGCGCCGGAAATTCTGATTGCGACCCCGGCAATCCGCAATTTGATTCGGGAAGGGAAAATTCACCAGATTCCTTCCATGATGCAGACCGGGAAAAAATATGGTATGCAGATGCTGGACGACGCCATAATGGACCTGTATCAAAAGGGCTGGATCAGTGCGGAGGAGGCGTATTCCAAATCCAACGACAAAGCCCAGTTCCGCTCGTTTTTAAAAACGCCGCCGGCGGATTTTACGGAAGTATAGTTTCGGCCAAGGCCGTCGGTGATCAATCAAAGGGAGCCCGAGAACAAAAAGGCAAACCGTATCAGAGATCTGTTTAATGAAGGAGATGAACAGGGGGAATCGCCATGCAGAAAGCAGAAGTGGACTATATTCTAACCAGACTTCTGGATTCGCATGAAAATGTATCGGATATCAATTTGACCGTTGGAAAACCCTTTCAGGTGGAAAGTTCCGGTGAGTTGGTTCATGTGGATATTGAGGAGGGGTTCAGAACCCTGACGCCTTTTCAGACAGAAGCCTTTGCGTTGACGATGATCGGGGGGGATCGTCGTCTCATTGAAACGCTATTGGCTCACGGCTCCTGCGATATGTCATACAGCCTTCCCGGCAAGGCCCGTTTCCGGGTGAATATTTTTTCTCAGACCGGCCAGTATTCCATTGTTCTTCGTCGTCTGGAGTCCACCGTTCCGACGATTGAGGCGATGAATCTGCCGGAAGTGTTTTTCAAGATGGCGCAGGAGAAAAACGGGATCATTTTTTTCACCGGCGCTACCGGCACCGGTAAAACCACTTCACTGGCCGCCATTCTGGAAGAGATCAATGAAAATCACTCGGTACATGTGGTTACCCTGGAAGATCCGATTGAATACCAGCATCCGCATAAAAAGGCGACCTTCAATCAACGGGAATTGGGAACGGATTTTGACAGATATGCCAACGGCTTGCGCGCGGCGATGCGGCAGGCGCCAAAAGTCATTCTGGTGGGGGAAATGCGGGATAAGGAGTCGATAGAAATCGGCCTGCGGGCTGCAGAAACCGGTCATCTGGTTTTTACCACCCTCCATACCACCGACGCCGGCCAGACCATTAACCGGATTCTGGGAATGTTTGATATTGATGAAGAACATCAGACGCGGATCCGGCTGGCGGAATCGTTCAAATGGGCGGTTTGTCAGCGTCTGCTGCCCAAAGTCGGCGGCGGGCGGGTAGCGGCTTTTGAAATTTTGGGAACCGGTCTGCGAACCAAGGATACCATTTTAAACGGGGAAAGTGAAGGGCGGACGTTTTACGATATCATCAAGCAGAATGTGGCTTTTGGTATGACCACTTTTGATGATTACATCGTCCGCTTATACAGCGACGGCCTTATTACTGAAGAAACCGCCAGAGCGTATGCCTCCCGCCGGGGGGAGCTCGGCCGCGGCATTGACAGTGTGAAAAGTGCCCGCGGAGAAGCGACCACGGAAATTGAACGGTTGGAAATTGACCGAAGATATGGAAAACAGTAGATAGAACCTTTGTTGGTTGTGTCGAAACGATGAAGGAAAGGTGCCAGGTATTGGCTTCCAAAGACCGGAGGAGCGTTTATGGAGATTCGCTGCACAAATTGTGAAAATACATTCAAGGTAGCTGACGAGAAATTGCCGGTTGGAAAAACCGTGGCGGTCCGCTGCCCGAAATGCAAGACCCGCAATTCAGTGTCCCGTCAGGCGGCTGCAACCAATACGGAAGAACCCAAAGAATCCGTGTCCGCCTCTTTTGGATTTGAAGAAATGCCGGACGAAAGCAAATACGATGCTTCGGAAAAACCATTTGATTTTATTGAAGAAGAGGGGGAGACTGCGCTTATTTGTGAGTCCGACCCCGTTATTAAAAAGCAAATCAAAGAAGTTCTGCATCTTTTGGAATATCATATTTCGGAAGCCACAGACACCCGGGACGCCCTCAAAAAAATCCGGTATCATCCCTATGATATCATTGTTGTGAATGAATCCTTTTCCTCCCGAAGTCCCGATTCCAACGGCGTGCTTATTTATCTGGAACGGCTCCCAATGAAGGAACGGCGGGAAATATTTGTTGTTTTGTTGACCAAGCGGTTTAAAACGATGGATCAGATGGCGGCTTTTAAAAAAAGTGCCAACCAGGTAATTAACCTGAATGATATTGGTTACTTTGAGCGTATTTTAAGTCGCGGATTGTCCGATTATAATCAGTTTTACCGAATTTTTAAAGAAGGGCTCCACAATCAGGGCGTTGCCTGAGTCGACGGTTTTCCCGTTTTTCTACAGCCCCCTTCAAGTTCCCGAACGCCTTTTACCTTCTCCCCCCTGGTAATCTATCCCCTCTCCCCAACGGGCATATAGGCAGCATTTTTTTCCGCGATACCATATGTGGGGTAGAAACATAATTTAAACACCAATATAACATAATTTATAAAAAATTATATAAAATTTGCTTGACTTAATTATATTTATTTAAAATAATCCATAATTAATAGTAATTAAAAAGCACATCTCTCCTCTTGGCCAAAATTAAAGAAAAAACATATACATTATGACGGAAAAGAAAATGAATCAATCCACAAGCCGTCTGTACCAGATCCGGGAATCTCTTTTATTGAGCCGTTCCGAACTTGCCCGCAAAGCGAATGTTTCCCCGATTACCATAGCGCGTATTGAAGCAGGCAAATCCTGCCGCATGGAGACACAACGCAAGATCTTACGAGCACTGGGTATGGAGCTGGCTGACAAAAATAAAGTATTTGATTAAATTATAAGGATTGGGGTTATGTTTTTCGGGAAAAAAGACCATCTTGTCGGATTGGATATCGGCTCCAGTGTATTGAAGATAGCCGAAGTAGGCGTGACCTCCAAAGGACGAACCTTGATGCGTTTCGGTACCTATGAACTGCCCACCGGCGCTATCGGCGAAGAAGGTATTAAGGATCCGGAAGCGGTAGCCAATGCAATCAAAGAGCTTTTGTCCTTATATAATGTCAAGGAAACCCGGGTGGCCATTTCTATCGGCGGGTATTCGGTTATTATCAAAAAAATCAACGTTCAGACAATGAGTGAGGAAGAGCTTCAAAATGTCATCGCCGGGGAGGCCGAGCAGTATATTCCCTTTGATATTAACAATGTGAATCTCGATTTTTCGATTCTGGGGGATAATGAGCATAATCCCAATCAGATGGATGTCATGCTGGTGGCCGCCAAGCAGGAAACGGTCAATGATTATGTCAATGTGCTGGAAATGGCGGGGCTGACGCCGGTAATCATTGATGTGGACGCTTTTGCCCTGCAGAACATTTATGAAATCAATTATGAAACCAGCGAGGACAACTGCGTGGCTTTAATTGATGTGGGCGCCAATAAGACCTCGCTGAATATATTAAAAGGGAGCAATTCGGTTTTTCTGCGGGATATTTCCTTCGGCTGCAATCAGATCAATCATCATATCGCCGCAAAAATTGACTGTACTTTCGAAGAGGCCGAAGAACTCAAATTGAGTGACAAGCAGGACCGGATTTCCCCGGAAGAGTTGAATGACATTGTCTCTTCCGTGGTGCGGGACTGGACGACGGAAATCCGCCGGGCTCTTGACTTTTTTTACACCACTTACTCGGATGACTACATAACGGGAATATACTTAAGTGGTGGCGGGTCCAATATTGAAGAGTTTCGGCAGCTTCTGGCCACGCAGACATCGGCGGAAGTCTCGATTATCAATCCCTTTGCCAATTTGGAAATAAAAGATGATCGGTTGGATTCTTCTTTTTTAAAACAAGTGTCCCCGCAGGCGGCCATCTGCCTGGGCATTGCAATCAGACGAGTGGATGACAAATGATTAAAATAAACCTGCTTCCGTTTCGTGCGGCACGAAAAAAAGAGAATATTCGCAGGCAGATATCCGTTTTTCTGCTGTTTTTTCTGTTCGTTTTTTCGGGATTGTTTTTTTATAATCTGCAACTGAGCAACCAGGTGAATGAAGCTCGGGAACGACTGAAAGTAACCGAAGAAGCCCTGACAAAGTATGAAAAAAAGGCTAAGGAAGTCGATCAGATCCAGGGAAAGTTGAAAATTCTCAATCAGAAGCTGGATGTGATGGCCAAGTTGAATATGGATCGAGAGGCCCCGGTCAATCTGCTGGAAACAATCACCGAACTGGCGGTGAGCGGCCGTATGTGGATCGTCGAGCTCAGTGATGAGTCCAACAGTGTCCTGCTTTCCGGTATCGCTATGGATAACGCAACCGTCGCTATGTTTATGTCGCGTGTTGAACAATCCGATTTTTTTTCCGGGGCGGAGTTATTTAAAGTTGCCCATCACAATGAGGAAGGGTTGAAGCTGAAAAATTTTGAAATGCGGTGTTTCAAGTCTAGATAGGAAATATTTATGAAGAAAAAAGGCCTTGAAAAATACAGCGATTCCCTGCAGCCGCTTTTTAATTTGGTCGAACAACTGACCCTGCTGCAACGGGTGATTATTTCCATAGTGGTGATGGCTCTTTTGGTGGGTGCATTTGTGTTCATCGCCTATATGCCGAAATTTGAGCAGATTGAACAACTCGATAACCAATATGAAAAAGTGAAAAAGAAGCTCGATGTTGCCAAAGCAAAAGCGGCCCAGTTGGAATCGCTGCAAGAAGAATGGGGCGAAAAGCAGGAACAGTTTAAGGCGGCGATGAACGCGCTGCCGGACAAAAAAGAGATTCCCTCTCTTTTAAACGAAATTTCCCGGGCCGGGAATGAGGCGGGACTCGACTTTCAGGTATTTTCCCCTCTGGGAGAGGCCCCGCACGAATTTTATGCCGAGATACCGGTTGCGCTTGAAATCAGTGGAGAATATGCAAGCATTTATCTTTTTTTTAAGAAAGTAGCGAATATGTCGAGAATCGTCAACCTGAAAGATATTTCGATGTCGCTGGACACCAAGAAGGCCACAGCGGTCAAGGACAGTCTGTTCGTCTCGACAAAATGCAAAGCGGTTACCTATCGGTTTTTGAGTGTCGCCGAGAAAGAACCAGTGGACGATAAAAAGAAAAAGAAAAAAAAGAGATAGTGTTATGAAACGAACAAGAAAATATGTGGTAGCCGGTTTTTTCTGTCTTTGCCTGGTCGCTTGGGGTGCCGGCTGTGATAGCGATAAGAAGCCGGACACGGCGCAAAAACAGTCCGTCAAGCAAAAAATTCCGGTGGAAAAAGCAGAAAAGAGCGTGCCGGAAAAGACAACGGAAGAAAAGACGGTTCCGGGAAACAAGAAATCTGCCGCAAGTCAGCAGACGGTTTCTGCGGCAGCCGCGAAAGAGGAAAGATCAGCAGTGGCGCCCGCTCCTGCTGAGAACGGGAAAACGACTGAAGGATCGGGCGAAGCTGCCGCTGTGGACAAATCCGCGTCGGGTCAATCCGAAGAGGCAACAGAAGCGGAAAAAGCAAAAAAGACAGACGCCGTTTCGGCAGAGGCGCCGGCCCCGGCGTTATCTACGAACGAAATGGAGGCAAAACAAGCAGAAACGTCATCGGAAGCGGCCGGGGAGGCCACCGAACCACCCCTTTCCCCGGAAAGCGGTGAAGAGCAGATTACAGCAGCCGAGAGTGGAATCCAGACAATCGACAAGGAAACACTGGTAGATGATCAAGGGATAGGCGATTTGGACCTGGATATTGATTTTGGCTTGGACAGTGACGCCAGCGCGGAAACGGCGACTACCCAGGCAAAACAAACGCCGGAAACATATAACCCGTTTGCTCCATTATTTCGCAAGGAGGAAGGCCGAACGCAGCAAGGCGGTGTCGCCAGTGATCGCGAAAGAAAACGGGCCTTTATTACTCCTTTGGAAAGAATCGGACTGGGACAGGTGACTTTAAAAGGAATTATCCGGGCGCAATCCGGCAATCGAGCCATTGTTGCGGATGCCGACGGTAAGGGATATGTTCTCAAGAAGGGGACCTATATCGGGCTGCATTCGGGCCGGGTGGAAAAAATTACCGGAGACCGGGTCATTATCGAGGAAATTATTGATGGGCGAGAATCGATCGCTGAATTAAAACTTCAGAAATCAGCTGGAGAGTAATATGCTAAAAAACATTTGTGGGTATGCACAGGCAAAGAATGTTATCTGGTTTGTGGCCGCGGCAGTTATTATGCTTTCAGGGGGATGGGGGTGTGCACCGACAGAAACCACCATACAGCCGACGGCGTCGGAGGATGTTGTTTCCGAAGCGGAATATGACGCGGAACAACCCGGAGAGGCGGCCGACAGGCAGATTACGGATATCAGTATCAAAGAAATGCCGGAGAGTTGGATCGTATCGATCAGCGCCAATCATACGCCGGACTATACCCTGCGGGCGGAATCACCTCTGGAGCAGGAAGCAGTGCTGTATTTTGCCAAGTCGAAGCTGGGAGTGGAACAGATAGAGGTTCCTTCAGACAGCAATATTATCGGCACGGTTTCCGCTGTTGATCTGATGAAAAACGGGCCCTGTAAAATCGTCATCCCCCTCTTGCAGCCGAACATCAGTTATGATGCCCGCCGGGGAGATGATCCCCATGTTGTCGAAGTTGTGTTCGCCAAACCGGCTACCGGGGCGCCGGTCACAGCCACGACAGCGGGGGAAGAAGCGGACATGGAGGCAGCCGAAAGTCAGGCCGAAACCGCGGCCTCATCAATAATAGAAGAGACGCCCCTGATCACAGAGTCGGACAAACCCGGCCCACCGGCTACCAAGCTGGAAGGTATTCAGGCGGTTACCAGTAAAGCCGGGGTAAAGGTAAATATTCATGCCAACGGGATTGTTGAAGAATATAAGAATTTTACCCTGAACGATCCCCCGCGGATCGTTTTTGATTTGCCGGGAGTGCAAAGCTCTTATCTGAAAGAACAGGTTTTCCCGGTCGGTTCGAACCTGGTCAAACAGGTCCGGCATTTTTCCCATCCGGAGTACTTGCGGGTGGTGCTGGATGTGGATAAAAATTGCTTGTCGCAGTTCGAAGGGATTCCCCATCGCGAGGGCCTGCTTATTCAGGTAGGGGAGATCGATCAGGAGCAGAAGATATCTCTGCAAAGGGAAACCACTCCAGTTGCCGAGACGGAGGTAGCCGGAAAATCTTCCGCGGAATCTACTGCGGAGGAAACGCTGCCGGAATCGGATACGGAAAAGGTTTCGGAACCGGAAGAACCCGCCGACACGGTCGCCGCGGCGGAGGTAGCCGGTGAACCGGCAACGGAATCCACCACAGCATCAACGCCTCCGGAATCGGCGGCGGAACCGGAAGCCCCCGCCGCCACAGCAACTGCGGCGGAAGCAGCGACCGATGCAGCGGAAGTAGATGAGGCTGGCGCCGGCCCGGAGGAAGCTGCGATTACGGAGGAGACTCAGACGGATACCGCCGCTGTTGACATCAGCGACTACGACCGACCGGCCCTGGTGAATAAAATTGATTTTATAACCGGAAAAGCGGGCCGAACCGCTCTGGAAATCGGCACCACCCATCCGATAAACTACGATCTGAAAAAGATTGAAGACAAAAAGTTGCAATTAACCCTTGAAGGTGCAGATATTTTGAGTTTCCGTCAACGCCCCATGATCACAACCCGGTTTAAGAGCGCCGTGGATGTAATTATGCCTTTGCAGACGCAAAAAATGAAGCAGCAACACATTTCGGTGGTAAATATTGCCTTACGGGAAGATGTCGGGTATGCCACCGAGCGGGAAGGCAGTTTGATCCGGGTTCATTTTGAGCCGTCGACAATTGCGCCGGACCCCGCCAAGGAAGTGCTGATCCCTGCGGATTATAAACTGGAAGACGAATCCGGGGCGCAAACGGAGGTCGCTGCCGCAGAAACGGTTCCGGAAGAAGAAGCGCCGGTAGCGAATACGGAAGAGACCGTAGCGGAAAAGACGGCTGAAGATGAGCTGGCTCCGGAAGCGGCTCCGGAAGCGACTCCGGAAATAATGGCGGAAGCAGAGGACGCGGCAAGCCCGCCGGTGGCGGATTCTGCTGCTGATGCAGAAGCGGCGGCCGATGCAGAAGCGGCTGCCGAGGTAGAAGCGGCTGCTGAAATAGCGGAGGCGGAAGAAGAAATCTCTCCGCTTCTGGTGGACCGCAAAAAGAAAGTTTACACCGGTGAACCCATTGCTCTGGATTTTTATAAGACGGATATCCGTAACGTAATTCGTATCCTAAAAGATGTCAGCGGCAAAAATTTTGCCGTCGACAAGGATGTCAGCGGAAGCGTCACCCTGAGTTTTGTGAACCCCGTACCCTGGGACCAGGTTCTGGACCTGGTTTTGGAAATGAACGATTTGGGGCAGGTGGAAACCCAGGGGATTATTCGTATCGCTACCCAGGAGACGTTACGAAAACAGAAAGAAGCCTCTCAGGCGGCCCTGGCGGCGGAACAGGAGTTGGAAAAAGCCAAGGAAACCCTGGCCCCGGTGCATACGGAATATTTTGCCGTCAGCTATGCCGATGCCGATAAGGAAATCCTGCCGCATATTGAGGAGTTGTTGTCCGAGCGCGGCCACGCCAAGGTGGATAAACGGACCAACCAGGTCATCATGACCGATACCGAGGAGCGCATTGAAAAAGCCCGGGAAGTGATCAGTAAAATCGATAAGGTGACCCCGCAGGTAATGATTCAGGCCCGGATCGTGGAAACAACGACCGATTTTTCCCGGCAAATCGGTACACACTGGGGTGCCCGGAACTACTTTTTAGATGAAGAAAAGTTCGGGCCGACGCTTCCAAAAGAAGGTGCGGATTACGAGGTTCTTGCACAAAGCGCGCTTCCACCCCAGTCCGAATGGCCGGGATCTTATGTGGACAACATTGACGGCGCGGAAGGCACCTATTCCTACGGCCTGTCGTTAAACAATCTGTCCCAGCCGGTATCCAACATTATCGGTGTCGATTTTGCAAAAATTGTCGGCACGCCTTTTTCCCTGGATGCCCGGCTGACGTTGATGGAATCGGAAGGGGAAGGAAAAATCATTTCCACCCCCAAAATTGTTACCCTGGATAATAAGGAAGCGGTGATTTCCCAGGGCCGGGAAATTCCCTATTCCACCTATGCGGAAGGCGCGGTAAATACCCAGTTCAAAGAAGCCGAGCTGGTGCTCAAGGTCAAGCCCCATGTAACCCCGGACAACCGCATTTCCATGGAAATCACGGTGACCCAGGATGAACCGGTGGCCGGATACAGTGACGAACCCCCGCTGAACACCAAGGAAGCCAAAACGGAGCTGCTGGTTAACGACGGAGATACGGTGGTTATCGGCGGCATTATGCAGCAATCGGAACTGTATTCAATCGCCGGAATCCCCTGGATATCCAAAATTCCGATTATCGGCAATCTTTTTAAATATCGCAGCAAAAGCGATGATAAAAACGAACTCCTGATTTTTATCACCCCCACGGTGGTGCGCCTGGATTAATGAACCGGATTAATGAAAACAATACCGCCAAGGCAGATATTTATTATTATATACAAATAGTCACGAAAAAATCATAGTAAGGAGCAGTCAGGCCAATGAAACGATTCAGGACACAACGGGCAGGCCTTGGGGCAGGAACGGCAATTGCGACAACAATCATGATTCTCGTTTTGATGGCGGGATGTTCTTCCAGCGGCGGGGGAGGGGGCTCGGAAACCGAGAATCAAGCCCTGAACGACCTGGCCACCATCGGTCTGGTGGCGGAGCAGGATTCCATTAAACCGGAGGAGACCGTCACCCTTACCGCCATGGCCTATAATGCCAGCGGCCGGGGAATTGCCGGCGTGGAAATCGTTTTTACCGTTGATGATCCCACGCTGGGGTATGTTACCGAAACCGGTACCACCGGGGCAGACGGCACCACCCAGGTGACCTTTACCGCCCGCAGTCAAACCGGTACCATTCAGATTACCGCTGCTGCCGATTCCGTCAGCAGTTCTCCCAAATCCATTACCATCATGGAGCAGTCCGGTGATGTGACCCTTACCCTTGCCGCCAATCCCGCCGACGCCATTACCGTGACCAACACGGCCACCATTACCGCCACGGTCACCGAGGCGGACGGACAACCGGTGGAAAATGGAAACACGGTGAATTTTTCCGTGGAAAACAGCCTCTACGGCACGGTTACGGAAACGGCCACCACCAACGCCGGCAAGGCCTCGGCCACCTTTATCGCCTCCAACCAGCCCGGCGTGGCGGTGATTAATGCCAGCTACGGGCCGGTTACCGCTTCGGTCAGTCTGGAAATCGAAGCGGTGGACGCCGGTTCGATTCAGTTCAGCGCGGTCTCCGCCAACCCCATAGCCCTCCGGGGAACCGGCAGCCAGGCCTTTTCCATCGTTACCTTTAATGTCCGGGATATTAACGGAAATCCCGCCAAAGATACGGATGTGCTGATGACCATGGATTCCGGGGTGCAGGGCGCGGAATATCTGGAAGTAGAAGATGATACCCCCTATACCCATGTGGTCAGCACGGTGGACGGCGTGGCCGAGGTCACCCTGCACAGCGGCTATGAGGCGGGGGTGGTCAGTATTACCGGCACCATTACCACTACAGAGGGCAAAACCGTTTCGGCCACCACCCCGGTGATCTCCATGGGCGGCGGGGTGCCCACCGACGACTGGCTGACGATCTCCACCGGCGAGGTGGGCTGGAATATGGGCGGCCTGGACTGCGTGGGCATTGAAACGGAAATGACCGTCTGGCTGGCGGACCGTTTCGGCAATTACAATGTACTGGACGGCCATTCCGTCAACTTTGATTCGGAGCGGGGCCTGGCGGTGCATTCCACGGCTACCACCTCCGGGGCCACCGGCAGCGCCACCACCATTATACGCACCCAGATCGGCCGGGGGGTCCGGGATGTGGTGCCGGAAACCTGGGAAGTCAATCTGGTGGACAACCTGGACGCAGATTATGGCGCGGGTACAGGTGATCCTTTGGTTTCCGGTCATCCCCGGGACGGGGTCTGCAGTGTGCTGGTCTACACCCGGGGGGAAGAAAGTTTTGTGGACGGCTCTGGAGACGGCGACGTGAACGGCCAGTACGACGGCGAATCGACCTATACCGACACCGCCGATGATCCCTGGGTGGATATTGACGATGACGGGCTCTGGGACAGCGGCAGTGAAACCACCCCGCTGACCACCGCCACGGGGTCGAACCCGGAAGAAGGCGCCTACAAGGACTGGGCGAGCAATAATGTCTGGGACGGGGTTAATGGCAAATGGGACGGGGACAAATACATTTTTCGCCAGGTGGATTTCCTGGTTACCGGCCACCCGCATATCCGGTTCGATCGCGGCAGGTTTGATGTGCCCAATGGCGGGGCAACCACTGTTCGTATTCTGGTGTGTGACCGCAACTATAACCCCCTGGCCACCGGTTCGACGGTCGATATTAAGGTGGATACGGGAGAAATTACAGGCGGCACCACAAAATTTGAATACCCCAGCAGCAATTTTTACGGCAGCAAAACCACCACCGATATGGATGGCGATGGGACTATTGATAATCTCGATTATGAACTGGCCCACCGGGGGCTGATTGAATATGCAATCACCATATCCGATACTGATCCGGACAAGGAAGAAGCCGAAATCGGAGAACTGACGGTGACGGTTAGCTGGACAAGCGGTGACGGCTCCTGCGCGGATTTAAATATAGAAACTTCTTTGCCGGGAACAGTAAATTAAACGTATGCGTGTGGGGGCGGAAGATTTACTGCCTGTTTCTGGCCATCTGTTGTAGTTGCAGGGCTTCTTTTTCCAGGTTGTCGTTGGTGGCCAGGGCGGCGGCCTGGGCAAAGGCCTGCTCCGCCCGGGCAAACCGCTCCGCCTGCAGGTAGGCCCGTCCCAGCTTCAGGTGGAAAGCGGCCGCCTGCGGAACCTGCTCCACGGCTTTTTCCAGGGTGTCAATGGCGGCCCCGGTTTCCCCGCAGGCCAGATAAACTTTACCCAGCCAGTAGTGCGCAAACAGATGGCCGGGCTGCAGCGAAATCGTTTCTTGCAGGTGGTGGATGGCGGCTTCGCAGTCTTTTTTGTGAAAAAAGGCCTGGCCCAGGAGAAAATGGGGATACTGGGGGGTGGCATAGGCAAAGTTTTCGGTGATGGGGCGCAGGGTTTCAATGGCCTGGTCCCATTTTTTCTGGGCGATATAGACCACCCCCAGGTTGTTGATGGCCGTGGCAAAGTCCGGTTTTAATTCTATGGCTTTTTGAAAGTTTTCGGCGGCGCGGTCATATTTGTCTTTGCGATAGAAAAACAACCCCAGATCATAATAAATATGCGGGTCCCGGGGGTTCATTTCCCGGGATTTTTCAAATTGCGTATATGCCAGGGACAGACTTCCTTCCAGAAGATAGGCTTCCCCCAGTTGCCGGACTTTCTGGGCCTGCTCCCGCCTTTTTTCCAGTGAGGCGCAGCCGGCCATCATGGCCATCGTCAGCAGGCAGCAAAGACATATCCGGATGTTTTCTGGTCTTTTCGTTTTCATGGGCTCACCTCTTCCAATTCAAGCCGGGCGGCAATTTCCCGGGCGGTTTGCGTGACGAATTCCGTCAGGGCCGGGCCGCTCAGCGGGTGCCCCGGCCGGGGCCGGTCCAGGTTGGGAATTTCCACCAGCTGCGGACTGTTGACCAGGTCCGGGTTGGGGACGACCTGATATTCCGGCGGAAACGTGTTGTCAAAATACATTTGCTGAAAGTCGGAAAATTTCAGGGCATGGGCGGTGGAGTTTAAAACAGCGGTTTCCGTATCCCTCACCAGGCCCTGTTTGCGGGCCGCGACCAGGCCGGCCAGGCTTTCGCCGCCGTGGGTGCACACAATATTGCCATAATTATTGGCCGTCAATTGCCAGTCCATAATCTCCTGCTCCGTAACTTCGGCCACAAACAGTTTGCGTTCCCCGGCCGCGGCATCGTATTCCCGGGCCAGATGAATGACCCGGGGCATGGAAACGGGGTTGCCGATCATGGCTGCCTGGGCGACGCTGGGGGTTACCGAGACCGGGATAAATTGTCGCTGCCCGGCATCGGGTTCCCGGTAGTAACGAAAGACGGGATTGGCGTGACAGGACTGGACGCCGACAATTTTGGGCAGTTCGGTGATAATGCCGAGGCGATAAAATTTCAGAAAGCCGTTAATAATGGCCGTAATATTACCGGCGTTGCCGATGGGCACCACCACGGCTGTTTGATGCATATCGTAAGAAAAATCCTGGGCAATTTCATAGGCGTAAGACTCCTGGCCCAGAATGCGCCAGGCGTTTTTGGAGTTTAACAGGGCCACATTGTAATTTTCCGAAAGAGACTCGACAACTTTCATGCAATCGTCAAATACGCCGGGAATTTCAAAAACCCGGGCGCCGTTTCCCAGCGGCTGGGCCAGTTGCTGCGGGGTTACCCGCTTGTGCGGCAAAAGCACCGCCGATTTGACCCGGGGCTTCAGATAGGCCGCATACAGCGCGGCGGAAGCCGAGGTGTCGCCGGTGGAGGCGCATAACGCCAAAATTTCGTTAACCTTTCCGCTTTTCAGCAGAAAATTGATGCAGGAAAAAGCGCTGGCCATGCCCCGGTCTTTGAAGGAGGCGCTGGGATTTTGCCCTTCGTTTTTAAAGAAAAAACGGGCGCCGACTTTTTCCTGGAGCGTCGGGCTGGCTTCAATCACCGGGGTCCGTCCTTCGCCGAGCCAGACGGCCGCCTGGATCGGCAGGGCCGGGCCGGTCAATTCATGAAAGAGGTAGATCCCTTTCAGCGCCGGTAGATTCAGGCTTTTCCGAAAATCAAAAATGCGCCGCCAGCGTTCCCCGGGGATCATTTTTTTTTCCTCGAAGCAGCTGTCTTCGATCAGCAATACGCTGTGGCAATTGGGGCAGATATACAACAGTCGTTCCATGCCATAGGTGGCCTTACAACCCAGGCAACGGTAAAACAGGCAGGGCTGGTGCGCCGGAATGAGATGTTCGCGTATATCCGCAGGAAAGTCCGTAAGATTCATGGTAATATGCGTTCCTGCCCTTTCATATAGGGTATTAACGGCGGCGGTATGGTGACCGTCCCGTCCCGGTTTTGCCGGTTTTCCAGCAGGGCCGCCAGGGTTCGGCCTACAGCCAGCCCTGAACCGTTCAAAGTATGCACAAATTCGGTTCCCTTCTGTCCGGCGCGTTTAAAGCGAATATTGGCCCGCCGGGCCTGAAAATCTTCAAAATTGCTGCACGAGGAGATTTCGCGGTAGCGGTCCTGCGCCGGAAACCATACTTCCAGATCATACGTTTTGGCTGCGGAAAAACCGAGATCGCCGGTACAGAGGTTGACCACCCGGTAAGGCAGTTCCAGCCGCTGTAAAATGGTTTCGGCGTCCGCCAGCAATTTTTCCAGCTCCGCATAGGAGGTTTCCGGATGAACAAATTTCACCAGCTCCACCTTGTTGAACTGGTGCTGCCGGATCAGCCCTTTGGTGTCTTTGCCGTATGATCCGGCTTCTGACCGGAAACAGGGCGTAAAAGCAGTATACTGCAGCGGCAGATGGGATTCTTCCAGAATTTCGTTTTGATAAATATTGGTTACCGGCACTTCCGCCGTGGGAATCAGGTAGTAGTCCCAGTCGGCGATTTTGAACAGATCCGCCTCGAACTTGGGGAGCTGGCCGGTGCCGGTCATGGTTTTTCGGTTCACCATAAAGGGCGGCAGGCACTCCCGGTAGCCGTGCTCTTCGGTATGAATATCCAGCATATAGTTGATCAGTGCGCGCTCCAGCCGGGCACCGGCACCGGTATACAAGGGGAAACGGGCCCCGGCGATTTTGGCCGCCCGGGTCAAATCCAGAATTCCCAGTTGTTCTCCCAGCGCTTCATGGGCCCGGGGCGGAAAATCAAATTCCGGCGGGCTCCCCTCGCTTTTCAGGCATTGGTTATCCGTTTCTTCCGTTCCTTCCGGAACCGAAGCATGGGGTACATTGGGAATTTGCAACAGCAGGTCCGTCAGGGCCTGCTGTTCGCTGGAAAACTGTTCCTCCAGGGATTTGATGGTGGCGGAGACTTCCTTCATTTTTTCAATTTCGGCATTGGCCTTTTCCGCCGATTTTTTCTTGCGGGCAATTTCCTCGGAAGCAACGTTTCGCCGGTTTCGCAGTTTTTCAATTTCCGCCAGCAGTTCCCGGCTCCGAAAATCGTGTCGCAGAAAGTCGTCGACAATGCCGGTATTTTCCCGGCGGCGCTGCAGCGCGGTTTTAATGGTTTCCGGGTGGCTTCGAATCAACTTGATGTTCAGCATATGGCTTTCCTGCTTGATACCTGTTCGGTTTCGTCAATAGTATTGACTTTACCATAATATTATTATATAATAAAGATTTATATTAGAGCTACAAAAATTATTATTCGAGGTAGATTATGGATGAAGTAAAAGAAGAAAAACAGGCGATCAGCAGTGATATTACCCAAAAGATCGCGTCGTATACAAAAAATGAAATATCGGAAAAAAGCCGGGAGATTGCGGTCCGGTTGTTTGAGCTGGCCAACTTTATTGAGTCCTATGTGTTGCTGGCGTATATCAAC